>VBID01000128.1 GCA_005880615.1 Chloroflexota bacterium | reverse complement strand
GCACCGTGATGATCAGGGCGATCTGGAAGTACCAGATGAACGCCGTCGGGACCAGGTTGCGGTTCACCTCGTAGTTCGCGGTCCCGAACAGGTTGAGCCCGGTGCCCAGCGGATCGGAGACCTGGTGGATCAGCAACTGGCCATTGATGGCCAGGTACCCGAAGTTGTGGGCCACCAGGTAGCCAAAGGCGATGGGCACCAGCGAGGGGACCAGTCCGGCCACGACCGAGATTAGCGGCGCATCCAGGTGCCCGGCCGCCCGCACGGCCGCGGCGAATCCCGTGAAGAGTCCCCAGATGGCGGCGATCAGCCCGACGAAGACCACCAGCTCGACGATGGCGTAGCCCCAGTGAAACTCACCCGCAGCGGAACGCAGACCGCTGGGCAGTGAGCCCGCAAAGCTTTTCCACGCGGGCGTGGCCAGCAGGCCATCGAAACTCACTGAGACCAGCAGCAGCAGCACGAAGGTCAGGCGGCTGAGGCTGGGGGTGAACGGTCGCTCCAGGCCACCGAAGAAGCCGCGCCGGCCGGGCGCCCCGAACCGGAACCAGCCCAGCCGGCCCCAGGTGGCGAACAGCACCGAGAAGACCTCACCATGTCGCAGCCAGACGTCGGCCCCGAAGATCGCCGCCATGATCATGGTGAGGACGCCGTACTCGAGCGTGATCAGGGCCGTGTTGGCCGGCGTGGTCGTCACCGCGTTGAAAACCAGCTCGCCGCAGGCGAAGAGGAAGAAGAGCACGGTGGCGGGCCAGTAGCCGAAGCCCTCCGGATACGTGAGGCGCGGCCGCGGCCCGGCGATCCTGGCGATCAGGTTCAGCGGACTGAGGTAGGCCCAGTAGTTCCCGATGACGGCGATGCTGATCGGCACTGCGATCCAGAACACCAGCCAGAACATGGTCGGCACGATGTTGTCGGGAACGCTCTGCGAGCCAAACAGACCGGCGGCGACCAGGAGCAGCCCTACGACGAGGGCAGCCGCCTGCGGCCACATGCGTGTGACCGGGGGGGCGGGTACGTCCGCGCCGGCAGCCACCTCCCGATTGATGGGTCGCCGCAGGACCAGCAGGAAGGACGCGAAGACGACCGCACCGGCGCCAAGGAGGAACAAATAGAGCGGAGCCGGCAAGTCGTAGCGGGTTCCAAACGCGTGCAGGGGGACCAGCGTGAGAATCATGGGCATCTCCATCTGACTGAATTTCGAGCCGCGCCGCCGTCGGCGTGCGGCCAGGATTACGTCAGACGGGGAGGGGAGGACCGCGACGCGGATGCTGCCGCGGAGCGCGGCTGGCGGCGCCGGTGACCAGACCCGGGCGCGGCTGCAGCCTGATCGGTCGAGCCGGGCGCGGAAGTCGCAGGGCCAGGATGACCCGGGCCGCTTCTGGGGCAAGGGCCAGGATGCCGTGCAACCGGCTCACCAGCCAGGTGGCGACCGCCGCGACTGGCAGCTGGGCGCTGAAGGCGAGGAGAGCGATGATCAGGAAGTCGGGCGTCGCCTGGATGGCGGCCGCTTCAACTGATTCCTGGATCGCGAACAGCCCACACTGGACCGCCGCCAGCACGAAGAAGATCCGGCCAATGCCGGGTGTGGATGTCGATCGCCGGCCCAGCGTCAGGCGGACGCCCAACGCGACCAGCAACGCAGCGGCGAGCACCAGGGCGACGGTAATGGTCGTGAACGAGGCGAGGCGCGGGAAATAGGTATGGGCGCCCACGGCCTCCACCCGAGCTGCCTGCGAGGGCCCGTAGCGGAGCAGGTACGCGAGCTGATGGCCCAGGGGCTCCAGCAGCGCCCCCAGTAGAACCAGGATCACGATCGAGCGGGATCGCCGGTTCCGGACCATTTGGGCAGAGTATACGGGGCGATCTTCTGGGATCTGTAAGGCGGGGTAGAGTCAATCCATGGAAGCCTGGGTCTGCCGGACCTGCGGCGTCCAGCAGGCCCCAACGGCTGCACCCCCGGCGGCCTGCGCGATCTGCCAGGACGAGCGCCAGTACGTCCCACCCCAGGGTCAGCGGTGGGCCACGCTGGCCGAGCTGGGCGCGGAAGGCCGCCACATCGAAGTCCGCGACCTCGAGCCCGGCCTCACCGGCATCGGCGGCGATCCGCCAATTGGGATCGGACAGCGGGCTCTCCTGGTCCAGACGCCTGCCGGCAACTTCCTCTGGGATTGCCTCGGGTTCATCGACGAGAAGGGCGTTGCCGCAGTCAAAGAGCGCGGTGGCCTTCACGGAATCGCCTTCTCCCATCCACACTTCTACGGTGTCTGCGTGGAGTGGAGCCAGGCCTTCGGAGGCGCGCCAATCTACATTCCACGGGCCGATGGGGAATGGGTGATGCGGCCCGATCCCGCCGTGACCTATTGGGAAGGCACCCTCGCCCCGCTCCCCGGTCTGACGCTGGTGCAGTCGGGGGGTCACTTCGAAGGCAGCGCGGTCCTCCATTGGGCCGGCGGCGCGAATGGGCAAGGCGCCTTGCTCACGGGCGACACGATCACCGTGGTCGCCGACCGGCGGTTTGTGAGCTTCATGCGGAGCTATCCGAACGAAATTCCCCTGTCGCCCGCCGACGTCCAGCGAATCGCGTCGTCCGTGCGGCCCTACCAATTTGACCGGATCTATGGAGGCTGGTGGGATCGAGTGGTCGAGTCGGATGGGCAGGGGGCCATCGAGCGCTCTGCCGATCGATACGTTCGCTGGGTCGAGGGTCGGCGAGAGGCAGGGTAAGCGAAACCCCCCTCCCCTGACACGAGGGGGAGGGGGATCAACGTCCGCAAGGACGGCGAGATCTATCGGCTTGGAACGGGAACCGCCGCCGTGAAGACGTCCAGCTGGTGGAGCGTCCCGTCCGGGTTGGTGCCCGTACTGTTCGAGTTGTCCGACCACGCCGGGTGGGCGATCCCACCATAGAACGACAGGCCCGTGTAGTCGCCGTAGTCGATGTGATTGCCCGAGTCGTGCGAGTTGGACGTGCCGGCGCTGATCTGGCTGTTGCGGGTGAATGTTAGCCCGCCGTCGGTGCTGAAGGCGCCCCAGAACTGGGCATCGTCATTGGGGATGCCATCCGTGTCGCCCGGGCCGCCCAAGCCCAGGTCGTTGCGGGAGTCGTACCAGACGACCGCCAGGTTGCCTGAGGTGGGATCGAGCGAGATCTTCGGCAGGAACTGGCTGTTCTTGGTGGCGTCGTCGTTGACCCGGGCAGGAGCGCTCCACGTCGCGCCCTGATCGTCCGAATAGCTCACCTCAATGTCCATGTTGTCGCTCTCGTTCTTCACTTCGAGCGTGTAGACGAGGTAGACGCGGCCGTTGTGGACACCGCCGGTCCGGTCCCACGCCAGCCCCGGTTCCGCGTCGACCGACCGGTCGGGTTGCGCCGGGATGAAGTCGAAGCCGCCCACGTGCGTCTCGGCGACGAAGACGCTGCCGCCGAAGGGGGCCGGTCCCAGCCCGTCGGGATCGAGGCTCACGTAGAGCCGCCCGCCGCCCTGGCCGCTCTCGGTGAGCGTGCAAACATTCATGACCTGGCCATTCGGGCCGATGGCGACGTCGCCATAGGTGCAATTGTTCGACCCGGGGACGACGACGACCGGGCTGAAGCTGCCCACCTGGCCGAGACCGGTGACGGCGGCCCCCGTGGCGACCATCGGACCACCGCCGTTGAACACCGTCCAGACTTCGTTGTGCGCCGCGGTGATGGTTGGCTGGTCGACGAACCGGAACAGGCCCTTCCGCTCACTGGCGGTTGAACTACTGGAGCTGGCGGGCTTGGCGATGTTCGCGATCAGGTTGAAGTGAAGGCCCCCATCGGTGCTGAGGGCCACCGGGACGAAATTCCCGACGTTGTAGAGGTAGGCGAGAAAGAGGTTGCCGTAGTTGTCGAAGGACAGGCTCGGGTCGCAGCAGGCCGCGCCCAGGTTGTCGTTGTTCCCGATCAGCGACGTGGTCCAGGTCTTGCCGCCGTCGAAGCTCACGCCTTCAAACATCCCGGCGGCGGGGACGTCAACGTTGGTGACCATCACGATGTTCTTGGGATTGGTCGGATTGACGGCGATGGCCTCCTCCGACTCGTTGGTGTGCCGCTGGCTGACATCGACATTCGTCGGCGAAGCCGCCGCGGACACCGCCAACCCGCTGGAACTGCCAGCCGCGAGCGCGATCGCGAAGGCCGAAATCAGTCCGGTCAGTCGCATGCTGTCCTCCTTCTCCCGGCGCCCCCGCCGGAACTCCTACGTAGGCTACACCGTGGCCTCGAGCTGCTGGAGGATGCGCAGCTTGTCCTCCGACGGCAGGAAGGAGGCTTCGAAGGAGTTCCGGGCCAGGGTGACGACGTCGTCGCGGCTCAGGTCCAGGGCGGCCCCCGCCGCCCGGAGGTTGTCCTCGACGTACCCGCCGAAGTAGGCGGGGTCATCGGAATTCACGGTCGCCCGCAGGCCGCGCTCCAGCATCTGCTTCAGGGGATGCCGCGCCAGGGTGGGGACGACGCGCAGCTTCACGTTGGACAGCGGGCAGACCGTGAGCGGAATCTGTTCTGCCACCAACCGCTCCACCAGCGCTGGATCTTCCAGGCAGCGGACCCCATGGTCGACCCGCCGGACGTGGAGCGCGTCGAGCGCCTGCCAGACGTACGCGGGCGGTCCTTCTTCGCCGGCGTGGGCGACGGTCAGCAGTCCCTCGCCCAGCGCTGTTTCGAAGACGGCACGAAACTTCTCCGGCGGGTGGCCCACTTCGGACGAGTCAAGCCCGACCGCGATGAAGGCGTGCCGGTAGTGGAGGGCCTCCCTGAGGGTGGACATGGCGGAGTCCGCGCTGAGATGGCGCAGGAAACACAGGATCAACGCCGATGAGATGCCGAAGCGGTCCTGCCCGTCCTGGAGGGCCCGGTGCAGCCCGCTGGTGACCGCCTCCAGTGGCACGCCGCGATGGGTATGCGTCTGCGGATCGAAGAAGATCTCGGCCCGCTGGACGTTCTGGGCCGCTGCCCGCTCGAGGTAGGCCCAGGCCAGATCGTAGAAGTCCTGCTCCAGGCGCAACACGGAACAGGCCGCGTAATAGATGTCGAGGAAGGACTGCAGGTCGCTGAATACGTACGCGCGCCGGACGGCGTCCACCGAGTCATACGCCAGCGTGACGCGGTTGCGCCGGGCCAGCTCGAACATAAGCCCCGGCTCCAGGGTGCCCTCGATGTGCAGGTGCAGCTCGGCCTTGGGGATGGCATGGATGAGGGCATCCAGGTCGGGCATTTGTCAGGATGATAGGCGCCACATGGCTGCGCCCAGGGTCCTCTGTATCCGGCACGACCCGTTGGACACGCTCGGAGTCGCGCCGCAGCTGTTACGTGAGGCAGGATGCGAGGTGGCCGTGCTGGATGCGTTTGATCCCGCGGCGCATTGGCCGGAGATGCCCCCTCCCCTGTCCCTCCCCGATGGAGGGGGGAAAATTGGCGGGCTGGTGGTGTTCGGCGGAGAGATGAATGTCGACCAGCTGGACCGCTACCCGTACCTGCTCCGAGTCCGCCAGCTGATGCGGGACACCGTCGACCACGGCATCCCCACCCTCGGGATCTGCCTGGGGGCGCAGCTCCTGGCGCGCGCGTTCGGCGCAGCGGTGACTCGGGCACCGGTGCGCGAGCTGGGATTCGTGCCGGTCTGGCCGACCAAGGCCGCGGCCAGCGACCCGCTCCTTCGCGGGCTCACCCCCGGGGACCAGTTCTTCCAGTGGCACGAGGACACCTTCGACCTGCCCGCGGGCGCCACCTTGCTGGCCACCGGGCGCGCCGTGCTCACCCAGGCGTACCGAGTCGGCGGCTGCGGCTGGGGGGTCCAGTTCCATCCCGAGGTCGACGCGGCCGAGCTGGCTGCCTGGCTGCGGCCGGTCCAGTCGCAGTGGGGTCGGACGAGTGAGGAGATCTTGCTGGAGGCAGCCACCCATCTGCCCGCCCAGGGCCGGCGGGCGCGCGGGCTCTTTTTGGCCTTTGCCGGCCTGGTCAGCGCGCGGGCGACTCCTTCGGCACCGGCTTAGGACCGTACCCGTAGAAGAGCCGGACCGACTCCGGCAAGCGGTCGACCAGGTCCGGGCTGGCCCGGCGGGCGAGTTCCAGCGATCGACCGGCAATGAAGTTCCGGATCCAGTTCTGGCTCAGCTCAAGGGTGAAGCTGAGCGGCATGCCGGCCCGGTCGAGCAGGTCCTGCTGGCGAACCAGCACCGCCTCCAGCTCGGCCAGGTAGCGCTCACCGATCACCTCCATCTCCAGGCCGATGGCGTCGCGCTGCGCCTCGGTCCGGGTCACCATCTCCCGGGCCTTGGCGGCCACCAGCCGGCGGGACAGCTCCTCCGTCATGGGGAGGATCAACTGGCGGAGGCTCTCGATCGTCCGCAGGCGATCGGTGCCCAGTAGCTCGGCCCAGTGCTGGCGGGCCGCCGCGTTCCCCAACGAGCAGCTCCCGTAGAAATGCCCCCATCCGGAGCCGGGCATCTCGTGCACCTCGAGATGGGCGCAGGTCCACACAGCGCCCGACGGCCGGTTCAGGGTGTCGTAGGTTAGGAACTGCCTGGGTTGGTAGGCGGGACAGGCCGCGAAATCGGTGGGGAAGGGCCTGGGATAGGGACACTCGTCGGCCGGTCGGGGCATGGTCTCAGTCTAGGATCGAGCGCGGGCGCCGCGCGCTCAATAGGCAGTTCGACCCGTTGGACCCGGGCTAGCAGCGAGCCAGGCCTGGACTGAAGGTCGCATACGCCGGGGTGGAGACGTAGAAGTCGGTTACGTAGCGCCCATCGGTCAGCCGGTCCCAGATGGCGGTCCCGTTCACCACGCTGGCCGACCGAACCTGGCACCCGACCCGGACGCTGGCGCCGGCGGGAAGGATGCCCACCACGGCGTAGCCGAAGCCCGGGCCGGTCCGCTCGTTGACCGCATGCGTGGTATGGAAGAGGGGAGAGGCCGGAGCGGGCGCGGCAATCGGTCCCTGGCCGCTGAAGTGGACGTAGCGCGGAGCCCTCGCCACCCGCAGGTCATACGCGTACAGGGCGCTCCAGTTGTACTCCTCGACGGTGGCGTTGCCGGCCGCATCGACGGCCGCCACATACGCGGCGTGGCCGGTAGACCAGGCGTGGTCCTCGCCGGCGTGCCAGATGGCGATGGCCCCCACCGTCGGGTGGGTGTCGACCACGTAGCCGACCGCAAGGGCGTTGCGATCCCAGTCGCCGGCGTTGCCGAAGAACTGGGTCTGGCCGTTGGGGCCGCGCAGGGTAGCGTTCTGGAACCGGACGCCGTGCTGGCTCAGCCGCCAGGCCGCAAAGGACGCGCAGTAGCCGGTGTAGAAGCCGAAGGCATCCAGGCGGTTGACGGTACCTCGATACGGATAGTCATCACCGGAAGCGAGCGCCCGGGCGGGCGTCGAGGTACAGAGCAGCACCACCGCCGCACTGAGGCCGGCCGTCACTCCGAAGCGCAGAATCGAGCGAGGCCACGTACCTCTCATGCGATCCTCCCCGCCGTCCCGGTGAACTCAAGCCGGGTGGCTGCCGGTGTAACGGAGGGGAGCCGCTGAGTCCTTCAGGGGCCGAGTGGGTTGAGATCAGCCCCAATTCGAGCGGAGGCACGGTGGAGGCCGGCAAGAACGACCAAAGGCGGCAGTTACAAGTGGGTGACACGACGCCGGTTTGCCGCCGCGGCCGGGGCGGGGGTGCTACTGGTGTTGGTGGTCGGCGGCGGGCTGGTCCTGGCGTCCCGGGATAAGCCGAACCGGCCCTTCACCGCCATTGACCACACGTCCCCGGGCTTACCGTCACCCTCCGTCGGGACGCAAACATGGAAAGACCTTGGTGGCGTGCAGGCGACCCTGCCCAGCTGTTCGAGCGGAGCGCTCTATTCGGCATCGCCGATCGCGCTCGACCAGCTCGATTACATCCTGCCGCTGGGCACCTTCACCCCGCTTCCCAGTGATCATATGTACTTCCTGATCGCCCACGAGAGTGCCACTGCCCCCAACTCCCCGACCCAAACGGTGAACGTGTTCGCTCCCGGAAACATCACCGTCTTTCAGGTCGGACGGCAGGTCAAGACCACCAACGGGGAGATTGTCAAGACCGACTACTACATGTACTTCGCCCCCTGTCGAGAGGTCCGCGGGGGTTTCGCTCACCTGACGAGTCTCACGGGCCGGCTGGCCGCCATCACCTTCGACAATTGCGACCAGCCCTATTCCATCGGAGACGGCAGCCTGTATGTGCACTGTACCGCCAATGTCAATATCCCCGTGCCAGCGGGCGAACAGATCGGGACCGCCGGTGGCGCGATGTCCTTCGGCCTGGATTTCGACAGCGACGATTGGCGCCTGCCCACGCCGTACGTAGCCAATCCTCAGCATCAGTACGATCTCAGGGCAAGCTGCGCGCTCGACTACTATCAGGGCGACCTGGCCCAGAGCCTCCGGGGGGTGCTCGGCCACGGCTACGGGACGCACCTCGCCCAGGGTTGCGGAACGGTCTTCCAGGATAAGGCGGGGACCCTGCAGGGCAACTGGTTCAACGGCACGGCCGCCCAGACCAATGGGAACATCGCCAAGATGCTCGCCCTGGCTCATGAGAACTACGATCCGAGAATCGGCGCCATCTCAATCGGCGGAACGATTGCGCCACGGACCGAGTGGCGGTTTGACCCCACCCACGCTGGGACCGTCAACCGGGAATTTTCGGAGGTCACGCCCGGCGATTCGATCTACTGCTACCAGTCGGCGGGGATGCCCGGTCGCATCCTGATCCAGCTGGTCACCGACACCACAATTACGATCGAGCACCAGGCCGGCTCGTGTAGCGGGACCGTCGCGTTTGTGAACCCCTTCGCCTATCAGCGCTAGGGGCCACTCACCGCCTAGGCCGCGGTCGCCTGGGGCTGTGCCAGGTACGCCGCCATCGCCTCGGCCGAGATAGGCTTGCTGAAATAGAAGCCCTGGCCGCCCTTGCACTCCAGCCGTTTGAGCTCGGCCAGCTGTTCGGGCCGTTCGATGCCCTCCGCCACGACCTCCAGCTTCAAGCTCTCGGCCATTTGCAGGATGGTGCCCACCAGCGGCTCCCCCTCGGCGGTGCCCAGGCCGCCCACGAAGGAGCGATCGATCTTCATGCTGTCGAAGGGGAATTTGCGCAGGTAGCTCAGCGATGAATAGCCGGTGCCGAAGTCGTCGATGGCGAGCCGCACCCCCAGCTCATGAAGCGCCTGAAGGACCCGAATCGTGGCCTCCACATCCTCCATCAGGATGCTCTCGGTCATCTCCAGGGTCAGCGTTTGGGGATCGAGCTGGGACTCCTGCAGAATCTGCCTCACGTCCTGGACCAGGTCCGCATCCCGGAGCTGGCGGGCGGAGACATTGACGCTCAGCCCGAGGGTGGCGCGGGTCGCCTGCCACGCCTTGACCTGCCGGACAGCCTCCCGGAGCACCCACCGGCCGATGGGCACGATCAATCCGGTCCGCTCCGCCACCGGGATGAATTCCATGGGGGCGACCACACCCTGCTTGGGGTGCTGCCAGCGAAGCAGGACCTCGACCCCGAGGGCCGCGCCGCTATCCAGCGCGACCAGGGGTTGGTAGACGAGGAAGAACTCGTGCCGCTCCAGGGCACGCTGGAGGTCGGTTTCCAGCTGCAACCGGGTGACCGCAGCCTCGCGCATCCAGGGATTGAACATCTGATAGCGAGCCCGGCCGGCTGCCTTGGCCGTGTACATGGCGATATCGGCGTTGCGGAGCAAATCATCCGCGGTCTCGCGACCGGTGAATGGCGCGATCCCGACGCTGGCGCTCATGAAGATTTCGCCGGTATCCAAAGCGAAGGGCGCCTGGAACTGCTCGGTCAACCGATCCGCGACATTTACCAGGACCTCGGGACCCTCGGTGTCCTCCAGCAGGATGCCGAACTCGTCCCCACCCAGGCGGGCCATGGTGTCGCCGGCGCGAACCACGACCCGGAGGCGAGTCGCCACCGCGGCCAGCAGCTCGTCGCCGACCCCGTGGCCCAGCGAGTCGTTGACGGTCTTGAAGCCGTCGAGGTCCAGGAACATGACCGCCGGCTTTTCTGTGCGGCGCGCCGCGCGGGCGATCGTCTGGCGGAGGCGGTCCATGAAGAGGGCCCGGTTGGCGATCCCGGTTAGGGAATCGTGGAAGGCCTGGTGGGTCAGCTGTTCTTCGAGAGTCTTGCGGTCCGTGATATCGCGGGCGTTGATGACGAGCCCGCCGACGCTCGGATCCTGGAGCAGGTTGGTGATGGTCAGCTCGCAGTACCGCCAGCTCCCGTCCCTGTGCCGCAGGCGGGCGTCGATCGTGGCGGTGGACCCCGGCCGGGCAACCAGGCTCTCCAACAAGGCCTGCAGGCCGGGCCGATCGTCGGGGTTGACCACGTCGAAGATGGGGCCCGCGGCATCGGATCGGTAGCCAAAGATCCGCTCGACCGAGGGTGAGGCATAGCGGGCGATGTACCCGGCGTCGATAATCGTGATCGCGTCCGACGAATGCTGGACAAGGGAGCGGAAGCGCTCCTCGCTGCGGCGCAGCTCGGCCGTGCCCGCTTCGACCTTGGCCTCCAGCGAGCGGTTCAAGGAGAGGTTCTCGAACAGGGTGAGCAGCTGCCGCACCACCAGCAGGGCGGCGACCAGCAGGCCAGCGATGAACAGGAAGAGGTCGAAGGATCCGACCGTGGCCTCGCGGATAATGGCGAAGATCCCGGCCAGGGCGACCGGGCCGTAGGGGAGGAGGATGCCGACTCGGCTGATGCGCTCATCTGGCCGGCTTGCCGGCAGGGACCGACCAGAGCTGGCGCGCACGGCGGCCAGGGCGATCAGACCAAAGCCCAGGACCCAGCCAGCGTCGATCGCGTTGCCGACGTTCCCGTAGGTGTGGGCCAGCTGCAAGTAGGTGAAGACGCTGTCGGAAACCGTGTTGGCCAGGATGCCGGCGCCGAGCAGCAGGAGCGGCACCCGGCGTGCCGCCGGCGCACGGGGTAGGAGAAACAGGACGATTGACGCCATCACCACATCGGTCATGGGGTAGGCGAGGCCGATCGCCTTCTCCCACAAGCCCCCTGACGCCTGGCTGTAGGCAGCGCCCAACGCCGTCGACCAGCTGATGAAGAGCAGCGCGATGGCGATGATCGATCCATCGAAGAGTGTTCGGAGTCGGGAGGTCTGGGCCAGGGCGGCCCCAGGCAGCGAGAGAAGTCCCGCCACCGCCAGCGGCACCGCGAGCAGAAAGCCGGCGTCGGCCGGCGAGGGGAACGGGACGGTCTGCTTGAGCACAAAGTCGTAGTAGGACCAGATGGCGCTGCCCAGCCCCCAGCTCAGTGCCGACGCGCCCAGCAGGATCCATCCCGCCCGGCTGCGCCCCGCGTAGCGGCGCGAAGCCCACCAGCAGGCCAGGGCCGCCGCCATGGGGACCAGCGTTGAATATCCGTCGTCGGCCGCAGTGGTCAGCGTCGGCCCGCCGATTCGCAGCTGGATCCAGGCCAAACAGCTTATCGCGGTGAGCGCGACCGCAATGGCAGCCAGGACGAAGCTGTGGCCGCGCAGGCGAGCCAGGATGATCCCCGATCCGACTCTAGGCCGCGCTCGCCAAAGGTTTATTCAGCAGGAGCCAGTACATCCCCAGCGACCGGGCGGTTTCCGTGAACTGCTCGAAGTTCACCGGCTTGACGATGTAGCTGTTGACGCCCAGGCGATAGCTCTCCACCAGGTCGCTTTCCTCGCGCGACGAGGTGAGCATGACCACCGGGGTTGTCCGGGTGCGGGGGTCGCCCTTGATCCGACGCAGGACCTCCAGGCCGTCGACCAGCGGCAGTTTGATGTCCAGCAAGATGACCTTCGGCAGATCGGTGATGTGGCGGTCCGCATACTTCCCCGTACAGAAGATGAACTCGAGCGCCTCGGCTCCGTCGCGGACGACGTGAACCCGGTTCGTCAGGTTGTGCTTCTTGAAGGCGTGAAGGGTCAGCATCTCGTCGTTCGCGTTGTCCTCGACCAGCAGGATCTCTAGGCTGCCGCTGCTTGCCATTCCGATGCTCCTTTGAGTGTGAAATAGAAGGTCGCCCCTTTATCGGGTTCCGCCTCCGCCCAGACGCGCCCGCCGTGTCGCTCCACGATCCGCTGCACCGTGGCCAGCCCGACGCCGGTTCCCTCGTACTCGTCCGCCCGATGCAGCCGCTGAAAGACCCTGAACAAACGATCCGCGTACTGCATGTCGAATCCGACGCCGTTGTCGCGTACGGAATAGACGGTCTCCCCTGCCTTGACCTCGGCCGCCACGTCGATGGTGGCGACCTCGCGGGGACGCGAGTACTTGACGGCGTTGCTCAGCAGATTGACGAAGACCTGCTCCAGCAGGAGCGGGTCGGACTCGCACGTGGGGAGGTCGCCGATGTGAATGGTGACCTGGCGCCCCTCCAGCCCGGCACTCACTTGCGCCCAGGCATTGCTGGCTACCTCGCTGGTGTTGAGGGATTGCTTTCGCATGGGTTGACGGCCCAGCCGGGAGAAGGCCAGCAGGTCGTCCACCAGCTCGCCCATATGTTTTCCGCTCTCGTGCACCCTCTCCAGGTAGTCCCGGGCAGTTTCGGAGAGCTCAGCCGCGTGCTCGTCGAAAAGGATCGTGGTGAATCCGTTGATGGCTCGCAACGGCGCGCGCAGATCGTGGGAGACCGTGTAGGAGTACGCCTCCAGCTCGCGGTTGGCCGCTTCCAGCTCTGCTTTCTGCGCAGTGACCTTGCCTACAGTCCCGGCCAATTCCTGATTCAGGCCGGCCATCTGCTCGACCAGCGCCACCCGCTCCAGGCCGGTCGCCATCAGGGTCGCGTACTGGCCGATCCAGGACACCTCGTCGGCGCCAAAGACCGGGGTGAATGGGCCAGCCAGCAGCACCAGCATCCCGGTAGATTTCGCCGTGACCAGCGGACTGGCGATCGCGGTCTGGGTCGCGTCCCGCCCCGATCGGAGGAGCCGGATTCCAGTCTGGTTCCCGATTTCGCCGCAGAGTCGGGCCGCCTCTTCGGCGGCGATCGCGTGCCGGGCTATGACCGTTGTCCCGGGGAAGGCCATGAACCCCTGCTTGGCGCCGGCCATGCGCAGCGCCCACTCCAGCGACTTGGCGGCGAGGCTTTGCGTGTCCGGCGAAAAGATGAGAAGGTCGCGGGTGGCCTGCTGAAACAACTCTTCTTCTTTGCGGCGCCAGACGCGACGCAGCCAGCCGGGCGGGGCGAACCCCGCATACAGCACCGGGACCAGGCCCAGGGCCGCCAGGGCGAAGCCGAGCTGAATCGCTGGCGCCTTGGCCGCCGATCCGGCAAACACCGCGCTCAGCAGGATGGCGACGATCCCGCCATATCCAAAGCTCAGGGCGCGCAGGCGAGCCTGCTGCACGGCCGGCTGGTGTCGCGACACCAGCCACATGCGGACGCTTGGCTCGCCGACACTGAGGCACCAGACGGCTATCAGGGCGAGCACCACGCCGTACTGAAACGGCGTGTACCGGGGGGAGCCTCCCGAGGGTAGCTGCGCCGCTGCGGCCGCCAGCGTCACGACGCCGGTGATCGCCACGGCTCCCGTTTTCACGCGGCGGCCGAGGGGAATGACGGTGTCGCGGAAGAGCAGCAGGGCCAGCCCGGACATCATGAAGATCACGAGACTCAGGTCGCTGAAGGCCGGGCGTAGGACCGCGGGGATTTCCGGAGTCAGCCGGCCCATGGCGGAGACAACGCCCAGACACCCGACCGCCAGCGCCAGGTAGCCACGGCCCGGGTCACGCCGCCTGAGCCAATCCTTGAATGCCAGAGCGCCAATCGCCACAAACCCGGCCGCCGTGGCCGCCTGCAGGACCTGGAGGAGAGCAGCCATCGCGTGTCAGTGCAACTGCGAGTGACGTCAAGGAAGGCAGGATGGCCGTAACAAATTTGCGACGTCGACAATTGTGGTAGTCGAGAAAAGTCGGGCGCCGCCAAAAACCCCCCTCCCTGACCTTCCACCCGACGGGGAGGGAAGCCTGTGGGCTGCGCGCAACGGGGGGAGGAAGAACTGATGCCTAGGTAACTGGACGTCGGCCACACTGCCGCGGGCATGTAAGCACGCCGACTGGTATCTACCCCTCGTAAGTGGGTCTGCGAGATAGCGGGGAATCCAAAGAGTGGGACGGGGGAGTGTTGCCTATCGACCAGTCCCTGGTTGGCCAGATGGCGACCGACTCCGGGAGCGCCACCATCGTGCGGGCCATGGTCGAACTCGGCCACAGCCTGGGGTTGGACGTCGTGGCGGAGGGCGTTGAAGAGGAGGCCACTCGCCAGCTGCTGATCGCCTGCCAGTGCGAAACCGGGCAGGGATTCCTCATCAGCCGGGCCCTTCCGGCGAGGAGATCGAACGCTGGGTCAGTCACCCGGTGTGGCAGCCCCTTGGACAGGCGGACACAGAGGCCGCCTGAGGCCCTCCGCGAAAGTCCCGGTCAAATAGGACCCTGAATTCGGACGTTTGACCAGCTTTTTTGCCCGAACTAGGGTGGTAGTGTGGGGACCCTGCCGGCAGATGCGTGTCCGTTCAGCCGACCGTTCCCGGAAGGCTTTAGCGAATGCTCGACGTACGAGGCGGTCGAGTTCCAGCCCGCCACCCTGGCCAATGCGCCGCTGACGCCGTCGTGGACGTGCAAGCACCTGGGGATCGGCGCCTACACCGAGGGCTTTCAGCACAAGTACGGCCGATGCGCCCTGGGCGACGCCACCGCCCGGCTGCAATGGCTCAAGGATCGGATCGCCAGTCGGGAACAGGCGGTCGCCGACAGCGAACCCGCGGTCAAGCTCACGTAGGCTTAGCCTTCGGCCGGCGGAAGGCGGCCCTCAGTCGTTCCACCCCCTGGTAGGAGTCGCACCCCTTCAGGTGGTCGTTGACGAGGCCCATCGCCTGCATGAAGGCGTAGACCGTGGTCGGGCCCACGAACGACCACCCCCGTCGCTTGAGGTCTTTGCTTAACGCCGTAGCCTGGGCTTGCGGGTCCGAACGCGCCGGCGGCTCATACGACCAGATGTAGGCGGCCAGACTGCCGCACTCTTGGATTAGCTCCAGGCAGCGCCCAGCGTTGTTGACGGTCGCCTCGATCTTGGCGCGGTTGCGGACAATGCCGGGATCGGCCAGCAGGCGTTGCACGCGGCGGCCATCGAACGCAGCGACGGTGGGGATATCGAAGGAGGCGAACGCTTTCCGGAAGGCCTCCCGTTTGCGGAGGATGATGAGCCAGCTCAGCCCCGACTGAAAGCCCTCCAGGGAAAGCTTCTCGAACAGGCGCCGGTCATCGGCAACCGGCCGGCCCCACTCCAGGTCGTGATAACGCGCATACGCGGGATCCCCGGCGGCCCACCAACAGCGGGCAATGCCGTCCTCTCCCGTAGCGACGCCGGTCTTTGGACTAGCCATCGAGACGGTAGAGTCGCTTCGCATTAGCGGCTAGGACCTGGCGGCCGGCGTCCAGCGCTGTTGCCGGGTCAAACAGTTCCCCCAAGGCGATGACCAGGGCCTCGCGATGCGCCGCCGCCGCGACCAGATAGACCTCCGGGTAGCGGGCGGCGTCGGTGGCGTAGAGCAGCTTGGAAAATGGGCACAGCCCAAGGGCCTCTTTCAGCGCCTGCGCGCCGTCATCACCCGCCATCGGGATGGCCAGCGATAGGTCCATGTACACGTCCGGGTATACGGCGCACAGGTAGGCGGCCTCGCGATGGTACGGATAGCAATGCAGGAGCGCCAGCCGAAGACCCGCATACTGCTTGTCCTGCAGCAGGGGGCGGAGCCCCAGCGGGGAGGCCTCGGCCAGGTCTTCATCGGGATCGCCAAACCCACAGTGCACCTGCAGCGGCACGCGCAGCTCACGGCACTCGGCGGCCGCCTCGAACAGCAGGGCATGGCACAGCGCCGCCCCGGTCACCCGGATGGGTTCCTGTCGCTCGGCCTTGTGGCGCAGCATGGTGAAGGCGACACCCAGCTGGTCGGTGTCGACCGGCCGGAGCCGAAGATCGGCCCGATAGGCGCAGATGGTCTTGACTCCCACTGCGCCGGCCTGCACGGCGCTGCGCAGCGCGCCCCGCACGGCCGCCAGCCACTCGCGCGGATCGCTCGTGCCAGCGACCAGCCGCTCGGCCACCGTTTCCAGCCGCACGATCTCGCGCTGCGGCACCCGCACCACGCGGGCATGCTCATGGGGCGAGAACCCGTCGCCGCCGCTGAATCCGTAGTCGAGCAGCAGCAGGCCGGTGTTGGTGCGCTGCAGGATTCGGTTCGCGAACTCGGCGGGCTCGGCCCGGTTGCGCAGGTCCAGGATGGCGGCTTCGGTCGGCTCGCAGCCCAGGGCATCGCCGAGACGCCGGAGGGCGGCGCGATACCCGGCGGTCTGCAGCACATGCTCCTGGGGTATCCGACGGTCGATGGCTTCGGTGAAGGCGGCCCGCAGCTCGAGAGCGGTGAGCTGGAACGGCCAGCGGCGCAGCGGATGGCAGTGGTGATCAACCGCCGGCTCTTGCTCCCAGGCATGCAGGAGGACGACCGGGTCGGTCGGCATGTCCGCTCTAGGTTAACGGCGCGGGCGAAAGCTAGCTGAGGGGGAGCAACCAGTTCACGCCGATCATGAGGACGAAGCCCGTATACAGCGACACCGCGGCCCAGCTGAAGCCGAGGGTCAGCCCAACCGGAGCGCTAGCCTGCGCGTATGGGACGCGAACGAGAGGTGCCAGCCGGGCGCCCACGCTGATCACCACCGCGGCCGCCAGCAGCACGCTCGTCAGCCCCGCCATCATCAGGATCACGTAGGCGCCGATCCCCAGCGCGAGTCCGACTGGCGCGAACCAGCGGGCGCTCGGTGCCAGGAATTTCTGGCCATCGGTTCCGGTCCACGGATAGAGTTGAGCCACCGTGACCACGCTCGATCCGACGGCCCACCACAGGAACCCAGACCAGGGGTATCTGGCATAGAGGATCAGGCTGGCGGCGGTGGTGACCGCCCCGGCGATCGGTCCAGCCGCGGCCATCTGGGCGAGGCCAACGCCGGTCGATGGGCGCGGGTGGGGCTTGACGGCCGCGCCCGTCCACCCGGTGAGCACAGGAGGATCGGGGTGGTTGCCCTGCCGCCGGGCCTCGAAGAAGTGGGCGAACTCGTGGATGCAGACCATGAGGCAAAAGCCCTCCAGGATCCAGCACACCAGGGTGAGGGGCCACCACCGGCTCAGGGTGACCAACCCGGTGACGAGCGACATGACTACCGCCACTTTCAGCAGGCTGGGGCCCTTGAGTGGCGGTCCCTCGGGCGGACCCGGCGCGGGGGCCACCCCGTTCGGATCGGTCAGGATCGTGCGCAGGCGCTGCAGACCCTCCATCCGGTGCGTCTTGATGAAGCGCCGGAAGACGCCGCTCCGGGTCTCGTCACCGGCCACCGCCCCCAGTGGTCCCAGCTCGATCCGAAGCGCGGAGGTCACTTCGGTCCCCCCTTTGACGGGGCGCAGCGTGTACGTCGTGGTCTGGTGATGCAGCCCGTCGTCCAGCAGGGTCTCGAAGCGCCAGCCCGGCTGATAGTCGATCACCTGGGAGACGAATTCAATCCGGCGATCGTCGCCCAGACGCTGGCGGAAGCGGTACCGGGAACCGACCCCGGGTGGGCCGGGGGTTAAGGGCTCGACGGCTTCGAGGTCGGTCGACCAGACGAGATGGTTGCCAAGGTCGGCGACAAAATCAAAGATCTTGTCTGGTGTGCGTGGAATCTCGATCCGGGCGCTGATGGTGACGGCTCGACGCCGTCGCAACCACAGCCGCAGGCCCAGCCAGCCGATGACGAGCACTGCGAGGGCCACGCCGGCCAGAGGCAGGTACAGGAGCAAGGTGCCTTCCACCTGAGCGAACACCAGGCCGGCTGCCAGGGCGGTCCCCAGGGCGCGAACCCGGGTATCGACCCCAAGCTGGCGATACGGGGTGGGTGAGGTCGGAGTGGCCGGGTGGCCCCCGGGACGGAGCACGAGGACAAGAATTGCCACCATACCCATGAGCGCCAGACCAGCGGCACCGATGGGGAACCACGGCACCGGGGCCGCCACCGCGATGCGCGGCTCGTAGGCGGTCTGGTCCGCGATCAGGGTGATCCTGGATCCGGCGTTCACCGCCACGCAGTCCTGCTCGAGCACCGGAGCGCGAAGGCGGAGATAGGCACCGTCCGGTGGTTCCCCGACCTGGCTCCAGTGGAGGCCCACCGGTCGCCACCATGATCCGTCGCGACCTTCGGCGTAGTGCATGCTGAAGCAGAGGAGGCTGATTCCGCTGGGGCTGTCGATCTCGAAGAGGGCATCCGGCAGCAGGCGATCGGGCAGCTCGACCCGCGCATCGGTAATGGCGATGCCTGCCACATGCGTCCGGTCAAAGAGAATGTGTCCACGCCGGGTGGCGTCTGGGGTCGCGACAATGGGCGACCCGGGAGGGGGCGTCCCGGCCATGAACGAGTGCTGCAAGAACTCGGCAACCACCCGCGGAACATTGACCGCGGGCGGCGTCGCCAGAGGCGCCGCCGGGACATACCCCTCGTCGTCGGGGCGGGGGAGGACGAGGGGCTCGCTGTCGTAGTCGCGGGTAAAGGTTTCGATGGCCAGCTGCCAGGGGGCGTCCGCCGTGACCCTGGTGAACACCAGGAACTGCCCAAAGCGTTCGGTGCTCGTGTGCTCGCCCGAGGAGTTGAGGTGGGCGATGAAGAAAGCGGGAAACTGGTACTGGCGCGACAGCACGACGGAGACCTCCTCAGCCTGACGCGGGGCGCGCTCGGCGGCCCAGGATCTAAGTCGACCCTGCATCCAGTTATGGTCGAGCTCCTTGGCGGCGCCGGTCTCGATCAAGGGAATCCAGTTCTCCTGCTTGAGAGCGCGGCTGTACTCTCGCATCACCCAGATCAGGTTGGTCACGACCCGCGCTTGCTCGGGGGTGATCACCGGCTGGCCGGGCGGGTTGGTTACGGTCAGCTCTGCTGGAACAAACTCCGGTATTTGGGGGGAGGGAACCTGGGCATGGGCAGCGCCTGCCGATGCCGCCCCCAGAGCCATGGCCAGGATCCCGGCCGCCCGGAGACGGCGGGCCATCGCTTGCACGCCGGTGCAACGCCGGCGTTCGCCGGAGTCCTGCCCCGGTGCGAGTCTTGCCTAACCGGCGGCTGGCGGAGTCTGGAAGTCGATCGCCATTATTTTTCCCCTCCCCCTTGGGGAGGGGCGGGGAGGGGTGCCTGATGGCTTGAAGCTTTCTAGCCGGCGGCCGGTGGGGTCTGGAAGTCGATCGCCAGCCGGGTGGGATTGCTCAGCTCGACAGTCCGGTAGCAGGCCGAGGGGTTCAGCCCGATGCCCCAGCTCAGGGTCCGTTCGAAGTCGCCAAGCTGAGCCACCTCGGTGATCAGCACAACTGGCGGCTTCAAGTCCTGGCTGCCGGTGTACGTGCCGTAGCCGCTGCCCCCATGGAAGACCACCTTGAGGCCGGCTGTTCCGATCAGCGTCAGCGGCAGGCCGCTGGCGTCTTTGTAGAACCTGGCGGTGGCTTGCTGGGTCAGCTGATAGGCAGGCAATCCGACGGGTGATTGGGCCGGCGCATCGGGCCAGGGCGTGAACTCAAAGGTGATGCGGTCAAAGCCGGTCTGATGCGCCACGCGGATGGCACGCAGGTCGGCGAACGCATTGGTGACGCCGCCCGAGCGATCGGTGCAGGCGAAGGGACCGAGGCTGGGGGACGACGAGGCACTCGATGCCGGCTGGGTGGAAGACGGCGTGACGGTGGCCTGGGGTGTCCCGCAGGCCGCCAGGGTCAGGGCGATCGCCAGCAACAAGGGCCGAGTGGTCATGCGACGGTATAACGCCGGAAGGGGCCGATTGGTTCCACATGAGCTCACCCCCACACTGCCTGCTCCCTGAATGGGAGGGACATCCAGGGGCTGGCGTGCTCTCAGCAGGGAGTCAGTACTTGTAGATGTGTTGGCGGAACTCGAACGCCTCGTCCGCTCCGGCGAAGGCGTCGATGTCCAGTTCCTTGACCGCGATGTAGGAGGTGGCCAGGCGGTCGCCGAGCGCTTCCGTCAGCACCCGATCGCGCTTCAGTTTGCCCACGGCTTCCTTCAAGCTTTGCGGCAGGCGGTCGCCGCCAATCGCCTGGCGCGCCTTTTCGTCCATGGTGTGGGGATCGACCGTTACCGGTGGCGGCAGTGGGAGGCGTCGCTCGATCCCATCCAGCCCGGCGGCGATCACCCCGCCCAGCGCGACGTAGGGGTTGGCGCTGGAGTCGGACGACTTGAGCTCGATGTTGATCGATTCCGCCTCATGGCCGCGGAAGGTGGACGCTAGTCGGAGCGCGCCCTCGCGGTTATCGGGTCCCCACACCCGGTACGCCGAGGCCCACATCTGCGGCTGGAGGCGGCGGTAGGAGTTGACCGACGCACAGGTCAGCGCCACCAGCCCGGGCAGGTGCTCCAGGATACCCGCCATGAACTGCTTCCCCAGCTCGGAGAGGTAGTAGGGGGCGTTCTGGTCGTAGAAGCGGTTCACGGTCCGCTCCCGATTCCACCCGGAGAAGTGGAGGTGGCAGCCGTTGCCGGCCTGGTCCGCCCACGGCTTGGGGGCGAAGGACGCGTAGAGCCCGTGCTTCAGCGCCACCCCCCGCACCGTCTCCCGGTAGAGGAGGTGACGATCGGCGGCCTGCAGCGCCGGGGCGTGCCGGATGGAGAGCTCCTGCTGGCCCCAGCCCAGCTCGGCGTAGTACTGCTCGACCGTCAGCCCCTGGGCCTCCAGGGCGGCGACGATCTCATCGATCACGTCCTGGGCCGCGTCCATGCCAGTGGTCGTGAAGCAGCCGCCGTCATCCAGCGGCACGAAAGCGCCGTCCACCTGGCGCGCCAGCGACCACTCGGGCTCGAAGGCCGCCACGATTTCCAGGTCCTTCTCAGCGGCGCGTTCGATGGTGCGCCGCAGGAAGGCCCGGCCGTCGGCGGCGTACGGCTTGCCGTCCAGCGTCTCCATGTCGACCAGCAGGACGCCGGTGTGGGGTGCGTAGGGCGCAATCACGAAGGTGTCGGGGTCCGGGACCAGGCGGATCTCGCCCACCGGACCCATGCCCTCCACCGGGGC
The DNA here is from genome assembly GCA_005880615.1 of Chloroflexota bacterium. Lineage (GTDB taxonomy): Bacteria > Chloroflexota > Dormibacteria > CF-121 > CF-121 > CF-121. The sequence continues at coordinate 15,645 of VBID01000128.1, read as the reverse complement.
CAGGTGGTCGAGCATGGTGAAAGCCTGCATGGCGACCGTCAGGCCGATGCCCGTCTCCAGCCGGTCCTTCAATCCGGCGATGCCGGTGGCCTTGCCGCGAATGATCCCATCGTTGTCGCAGTAGAGGAACCGGACCAGGCGGAGTCCCGCCGTCTCCGCCCGGGCCACGATCTCGCCGCGGCGGACCTCCGGGCCCGCCGCGCGCACCGTGTTGGTGATGGTGGAGGCCATCAGGCCTGGGCCGCCTGGGCCCGACGGGCCTGGTTGAGGCCAAGCACATAGACGACGACGGCGACCGCCAGGGATATGACGCCGACTCCCCCGACCAGCCAGAGCCAGTCGCGATTGCCGATCAGCTGCCCGTTCCAGGAGCCGGTCAGGGTGACCCAGATGCCCACCGCGCTGGCGATAGCGCCGGCCACCGATGCCACGACGAAGACGCCAATTGGCGCCAGTTGCTCGCGCTTGAATTCCTCAGGGTACTTGGCTCGGATGACCAGCACGTCTGCGAAAAGCAGGACCATCGACACGCACCAGATCACCGTCACAGAGGCTTGCAGGATGAGATAGATCTGCGTTCCAAGATTGACGTTCGCGCCAAACCCGAAGACGATAAACGTGATCGCCGTGATAACGGAGGTGATCACTGCCTGCGTGAAGACCGCGACGTGGGGGACCTTGTTCCGGTTGACTTTGCCCAGCACGCCGGGCAGGCGACGGTCCAGTCCGGAGACAAAGAGCAGTCGGGCGAACGAGTAGTTGTACACGGTCGTGTTAAAGAGGAAGAACGCGATCAGGATCAGGGTGACGATGGTGCTGACCACGCTCCCAAGGGACATCTGAACGGCTTGCAGGATGGCGGTGGTCGAGTTGGCGCTGGCCTGCGGGACCACGACCATCGCCCCGAAGGTCAAGAGGAGGTAGCCGGCGATGACCACGATGGAGCCCCAGAACAGGTAACTGGTGATCGCCCGCCGGTCCTTGATCTCGACGCCCATGTTCAGCGGCACTTCGATGCCCAGCAGGGCGAGGATGACCAGTCCATAGAAGGTGGCGTTGCCGCCGTTCAGCCCGAAGGCGTTCCGCGAGAAGTCATTGGCGGCCGGGTGCCCGCCTAACAGCCAGGCCAGGCCGGCCAGGCCGACCGCCGCAATGGCGGCCCCGTAGATGACGAAGACCGTGTTCACCATGTTCTGGGTGACGCGGAAACGAAGGATTGAAAGGACCGTGCTGAACCAGATCACCGCCAGGATGACGAGTCCCTGCTGCCAGGGTTGCTGCAGCCAGTTCCCGTTCAGGAACTGGAGCATGGTCACGATCAAGTCGGCGGTGGCGACCATTACGAGTACGCCAGGCCACCACGCCGCAAAACCGGCAAAGAAGCCCCAGAAGCCGCCCAGCGCCTTGTTCGTCCACACATAGATGGAGCCTTCGCCGGGGAACATCAGGCCGAGCTGGCCGGTGACGATGGCGCCGGGGATGAGGAACGTGACGAAGCCGATGACCCAGTAGACAAAGCCGGCGGCGCCGGCGGCCTGGATGACGGAACCCTGATTCGCGAAGAGAACAATGGCGACGAAGATGGCGACCATGTCGAACGGGCCCAGGACCTTGGGCAGGATGCCGGGAGCAATTCGCTCCGAGAGCAGCTCCCCCGTCCTGGGCGCGGCGATGGTAGTAGTGGCCATGAAGAACCTCCTCCTTCCGGTACTTGTGTGAGCCATAAGTAACCCCTCACACCCACGCTGTCAAGATGGGAGGCACTTTATGGCTCGAGCGATCCGGCTCCGGGTGCCTGCCTCCTCCGCCAACCTGGGGCCGGGATTCGATGTCCTGGCCCTGGCGCTGGATCTCCAGCTCTGGGTTTCCGGCCGCGAGGCGGCCCAAACCGAGATCCGGTGGCTCGGCGAGGGCGCCCGGGAAGTGCCGCTGGACGGGACCAACCTGATTGTTCGGGCGGCCGAGGAGCCTTTCCGGGGCTGGGCGCGTCCCCTGGAGGGCCTAGAACTGACCGTGGGGAGCAAGATCCCGATCGGGCGGGGGCTGGGCAGCAGCGCCGCCGCCATCGCGGCCGGCGTCCTCCTGGGCGCCCGGCTGCGCGGCCTGCGGCTGACCACCCAGCGCGCCCTGGAACTCGGCTTCCCCCTGGAGGGCCATGGCGACAACCTGGCAGCCGCCCTCCACGGCGGCTTCTGCGTGGCGGTCCCCGACCAGGGCGGCGTCCGAGTTCATCGCCTGACCTGGCCCGCGGCCTGGCGCTGCGTCATCCTGGTGCCGGACGCCGTTTCGCCGACCGAGCAAGCCCGGCGGCTGGTCCCAGAGCAACCCGCTCGCGCCGATGCCATCTTCAATATGGCCCGCGTCGCCGAATGGGTGATCGCCTGCAGCCGGCGGGACGGTCGACTGCTGGCCAGCGCCATGCAGGATCGGCTGCACCAGCCGGGACGCCGCCAGGCCTACCCCTATCTGGATGACGTGATCGCGGCCGCCCTGGCTGCGGGGGCCCTGGGGGCGGCTCTCAGCGGGGCGGGGGGCAGCGTGCTGGCCGTCGTGGACCGGAAGGCGGTGTCAGTGGGTCGCGCCATGGCGGAAGCTGCCCGCCAGCATAAGACCGGGGCCCGAATTCTTCGGATGGGGGCCGCTCCCCGAGGGGCCGGCTAGTTAGAAGGCGATGTTGCGCCCCTCCATGATCAGGCGCGCCCAGCCCTGCGGGTCCAGCCACGAACCTTTGACCGCGTCAACCTCGGCTTGCGAGACCCCACGGGCCTCGGCGCAGCCCTTTCAGACATGGATGGTGATGCCGTTGTCCCGGGCAAAGTCCAGGACCTCCTTCAGGGGCGGCACCCCTTTGCCCTGCACCCCTTGCGCCACGCCGGCGCGGATCAGGTCGGCTGAGTCCCCGGCGAGGACGATCCGGACCTGGGTGCCCGCTTGCTTGGCACCGCGAGCCAGGTGAAAGGGAATCGTGGCCCTGGTTGGGTCGCTGGTTCCCACTGTGGTTGAGATCGTCAGGACTTGGTCCATCGCGGTTCTCCTAGTCTTGGTGACCTCTCTATCGTACGAGCCTGAGGGACGTAAGCTCACACCGTGAGGCAGCCACTGACGCGATATGCGCGAAACGGCGATCTCAGCATCGCCTACCAGGTCGTTGGTTCGAGCGGGCCCTGCCTAGTGTACGTCCCCGGCTTCATTTCCCACCTGGACCTGCAGTGGACGGATCTCGGCTTTAGCCGGTTCCTATCGCGGCTGGCCTCCTTCACCCGCCTCGTCCTCTTCGATAAGCCAGGGACCGGCCTCTCCGACCCGATCCAGCACGTGCCGACCCTGGAAGAGCGGATCAGCGACGTACGGTGCGTCCTCGATGCGGCCGGCTGCGAGCGCGCCGCCCTCCTCGGCTTTTCGGAGGGCGGGCCCACCTGCGCCATGTTCGCCGCCACCTGGCCGGAGCGGACCAGCGCGCTGATCGTCTACGGCTCCTATGCCGTGGGCCGGCCATCGGATGCGACCTTGCGCGAGGCCGGTGTCAGGCTTGAGGAGTACCAGCGCACGATCGCCGGGTTCGACGATGTACTTGCCCACTGGGGCGAGGGACGCCTCGGCGACCTGCTCGCCCCCAGCGCCCGAAGCGATCTGCAGCGGAGCTTCTGGGGCGTGTTCGAGCGAACGGGGGCCAGCCCGGCCATGGCCCGCGCGCTTGTCGAGGCGGCCAAGCAGGCCGACGTCACCGGGATCCTGCCGACTGTGCGGGTGCCCACGCTCGTCCTCCATCGCACGGGCGACATTTTTCCGGTCGCCGGCGGCCGTTATTTCGCCGGATTAGTCTCGGGGGCCGAGTTCGTCGAGCTTCCCGGCAACGATCATGCGTTCTGGGCGGGCGATTATGACGCCGTGGTCGACGAGATCCAGCGCTTTCTCACAGGCGCGGCTCCTGCCGCGGCCGACCCCGACCGGGTGCTGGCCACGCTGCTCTTCACCGACATCGTCGGGTCGGCGGAACGAGCTAGCGCGCTGGGCGACCAGCGGTGGCACCATTTGCTGGAAGCCCACCATGCCCAGGTCCGTGCGCTGCTGGGACGGTTCGGCGGACGCGAGCTCGACACCGCCGGGGATGGCTTTTTTGCCAGTTTCGACGGTCCTGGCCGAGCGGTGGAATGCGCCCGCGCCGTCGTTGCGTCAGTCGATTCCCTCGGGCTGCAGGTCCGGGCGGGTGTTCACACTGGAGAGTGTGAGCGGATCGGCGACAAGCTGGGCGGGCTCGCCGTTCATGTGGCGGCCCGGATCGCGGCCACGGCAGGCCCCAACGAGGTGCTGGTGTCGAGGACCGTTCGAGACCTGGTGGCCGGATCTCGGCTGCGCTTCCAGGACCGGGGCCGCCACGAGCTCCGTGGCGTGCAGGGAGCCTGGCACCTCTTTGCGGTGGCGGGCGAGGGCGTGGGTCCTGCCTCCAGGCCGGCGACACTGCCCGGACCACGCGAGCACATGACCCGCATGGATCGCGGGGTCGTCGCGGTCGCCAAGCGACTGCCCGGGGTCCTCCGTCTCGTCGGTCGCCTGGCCCGTGGGCGCGGTCCGGGATAATCCAGCCACTGCCTTGTGACGGGCCGGGCGGTCATTTGTTGCCCGCCTGTTCGGCCCCCAGTGTCACCGTATAGGGAGGTATCATCTCGAGCGTCAGGGGCGAGGCGGATCACACCATAGGGGGACAACATGGCGGCTCCAACCAGTCTTCAGCGATCGATTCTCTTCGGCATCTCCGGCGTGCTCGCGACAACGCTTTCCCTGGCCTCGGCGCCACTCGCAGCGGAGGCCACCGCCCCTTCGGTGACGATCGGAACCGTCCACGGAACCTTTTACGCCAATCCCTCCGATACGGGAGGCTTTGACCCGGCGCACCTCCCAGCGTTCTCTGCCTTCAGCCAGGACTTTCCGGTGATCGCGTTTGACTCGCCGCCCAGCCAACAGGTCTGCTCCAACAACACGGGGGTGAACACCGCCACCCGGCCGTTCACCGACGTGGTCCCCAATCCAGATGGCACCTGCTCGCCGATCGTGGCGCAGGGCCCCGGCGGACAGGCCGGCGTCAGCCCCTTGGCCTCATTTGAGGCCGCCTTCACCGCCGACCTGACGGTGGGAGCGGCCGGCCTGGTGACCTTCAACGTCCTCGCCGATGACGGCTGGGTGCTGGCGGCCGGGCCGTCGGCCTCGGGCTCGCAGCCAGCCTTTGTCTCCGGCTCGCTGCAGTTTGCGCCTCCGTCTGGTTTCGCCACCAAGTTTCCCGTGATCGGTGCCTACAACACCTTGTCGGCACCAACCCTTCGGCCGGTGACGGTCAGTTTTCCCAGCGCCGGTGTCTACCCGATCGAGGTCGATTACAGCGAATGCTGCGCTGGGGAGCTGGTCCTCCTGCTGGGTACCGATCAGGGGCTGGGGCCCATCCCGGCCACCGGGGCTGCTCATGCCACGGCGTTGAGTTATACGGGTCCCACCCACCAGGACTTTGGTGACGCCGCGACCCTCACCGCCCAGCTGGCGGACGCCTCGACCACCCCGAGCACCCCGCTGGCCGACCAGAGCGTCAGCTTTACCCTCGGCACCCAGACCTGCTCGGGTCTCACGGATGGGGCCGGGAACGCCGCCTGCACCCTTGTCCCCAACCAGGCCGCAGGAACCGTCCCGCTGACCGCCACGTTCAGCCCGCCCGCCGCCAGCCCATTCCGGGGCAGTAGCGCGGCCACCCCGTTCACCGTCACGTTGGAGGAGGCCGTGATCCAGTACACGGGTCCCAGCCTGATCGCGAACACCCGCGGGGTGACCCTGTCGGCAACCCTGAAGGAGGACGGGGTCACACCCATCCCGGGGCGCACCATCACCCTGACGCAAGGGACCGGTCTTGGCGCCCAGAGCTGCGCTGGCCTGACCGACGCCAGCGGCAGCGCCAGCTGTGTGATCGCCGGCGTGAGTCAACCGCTTGGACCGGGCAGCGTCTTGGCCAGCTTCACGGGCGACGGCTTCTATGTGCCCGCCAGCTCAACCGGTACCACGCTGGTCTTCGAGTTCCTGACCAGCGGATCCTTCGTGGTCGGCAACAAGGGCGCCAGCGCCGGCGCACCGGTCACGTTCTGGGGCGCGCAATGGGCAACCTTGAACCCGCTCAGCAGCGGGTCGGCGCCAGCCAGTTTCAAGGGCTTCGCCGAAACGACGAGTAGCACGGACTGCGGCGCCAGCTGGTCGACCGACACCGGGAACAGCTCGAACGCGCCAGCCAATGTGCCGTCCTACATGGCGGTGGTGGTCGCCAACCCGGTCAGCCAGTCGGGCTCGGTGATCTCCGGCGGCGCCCCCGCGATGGTGATCGTCCAGACGAATCCGGGCTATGCGCCCGACCCGGCATTCCCCGGTACCGGCACCATCGTCGCCGTGCTCTGTCCGTAGGTTGAGGGGAGGGAGTCGAGCGCGAGGACTCCCTCCACTCCTATCCTCTGTGAATCGCCCAGTTGTACCGAGCCGGGGTCATCGCCCGCTACGGGCGCTATCTGCCGGTCAGTGACGCGACTCCCGAGGTCAGCCTGGGGGAAGGGTGGACGCCACTCATCCGATCCAGACGAATCGGTCCCAGCCTCGACCTGCCGCAGTTGTTCTTCAAGTACGAGGGCCTGAACCCAACCGGATCGTTCAAAGACCGCGGGATGGCGCTGGCCACCGCCAAGGCCATGGAGGCCGGGGCCCACACCCTGCTCTGTGCCTCGACCGGCAACACCAGTGCCTCGGCTGCCGCCTACGCGGCGCGGTATGGCTTGCGGGCGTTCGTGCTGCTCCCTGCCGGTGGCGTGGCCAAGGGAAAGCTGGCGCAGGCGATGGCATATGGGGCTCGGATCGTCGCCGTCCGCGGCGCCTTCGACGATGCGCTGAAGCTCGTGCGGGCGCTGGCCGACGTGCCCGGGGTGGCCATCGTCAACTCCATCAACCCGTTCCGCCTGGAGGGCCAGAAGACCGCCGGCTTTGAAGTCGTAGAGCAGCTCGGCGCGGTGCCCGACCGCGTCTTCCTGCCCGTCGGGAATGCCGGCAACATCACGGCCTACTGGCGGGCCTTCCGCGAGCTGCACGAGCGAGAAGGACTGCCCCTGCCCCGTATGCACGGCGCCCAGGCGGCGGGGGCGGCTCCGCTGGTGACCGGGAAGCCGGTGGCCCGGCCGCGCACGATCGCCTCGGCCATTCGCATCGGGAATCCGGCCTCCTGGGAGGGGGCGATTCGGGCCCGCGATGAGTCGCACGGCAGCCTGGAAGCCGTCACCGATGCCGCCATCCTGGCGGCGCAGCGCCGGCTCGGCGCCGAGGAAGGCTTGCTGGCAGAGCCGGCCTCGGCCGCCCCACTGGCGCTGCTGATCCGCATGGTCGACCAGGGCCTGATCGCGCACCACGAGCGGATCGTCTGCATCGTCACCGGAAACGGCCTGAAAGACCCGACGACACTGACCAGGGGACTCCAATTGCCGGCCAGTGTAGTGCCCAGTGTGGACCGGATCCGAAAGCTGGTCAGCCGAGGGCGTCGGAAGGGCTAATAGCCGACGGCGGCGTCCGTCAGCTCGCGCAGGATGTCGGCGTGACCGGCGTGACGCGCGGTTTCCTCGATCATATGGACCCAGGATCCAGCGCACGCTGTGCGGCACGGCCTCATGCGAAAGATCGTCCAGGGATGTGCGGGCTACCGATGGCGCGGGATTTGGCGATCTCAGCCTGGTACAGCTGGAGGATGCTGTCGATGGTGTCGGTGGGCTCGATCACGAAATCGTTCCCTGTCTCCTCGGTGACTTGGCCCGCGACGTCCGCCTGAAATCAGCCGCGCTCCACGAGTGCCAGGTGCTTGGCCACCACGAGCAAGGTCGTCGCCGACGGGACCAGATGGCGTGATGCCTCCTCCTTCGAGAGGCCCTGCAGCTTCCAGACGATCGTCTCGCGGTACCGATTGAGGAAGGCGGTCAGCATGGCCTTCTCGTCGCCGGTTCGGGGAACCGGGAGTGGCTGATGCGGCACCCTGTGGGCCTCGGTCACCGAGGCATCTTAGCCGCTCGCCCTGGGCAAGTTCTCCGTCGTGGACAGCGTCTTGGCGGATAGGAGGCCTGAGGACGGATGAGGCGGACGGTGACGAGGGTGCCGGCGCGGCTCGCTGTCACAGTCGCGGGGGCGACGGTCGCCGTGGTCGTCGGCGGTTGTAGCCCGGCGGATCACTACCGGGAAAACATCGTGACCGGCACCTTCGATGGCAGCAAGCTGATCGCCCTGAACCAGTATGTTGCTGCCGGCACGCCTGCGGGGGTCACGGTGATCGAGGCCTACGCGGATGTCTCCGATCAGACGCCTGGCACCCTCGACATCCGCGGACCGCAGCACTGGCGCTGTGCGGGCGTTTTCCATGTTCCATCCGACGTTCCGTCGCCGGGACTCTTCGATGGTGATCGGGACACGGCGCTCCGCTTGCCCTCATGGGTGCTGCCCGGTATGGAGGCCAAGGGTGTGGGCTTTGCGGGCCCGCCCGGCACCTACCGGGTCACGATCGAAATGCCGAGTCTATCCGCGAATTTCAGCCACACCTGGAAGTTCCTCGGCCCGGAATCGCCGCCAGGCGCGCTTTACCACAATGCCACGGCGTGTACGCAAGTCGGGTAGACGCCTGGTTCATTACCGGAGCCTCTCGGACTGCCCCCACCCCCATCCTCCCCGCAGGGGGGACGGAGATTCATGTAGTCTGCCCGCTTGATCGAGACGCGATTCCAGCTGGTAGCGCGCGGGCCCTTCAGCCTGCGCGACGAGAGCAAGTTCTTTGGCGGCTGGCCGCCGCTGCCGGCGGACCCCTCGGCCGTGGCGATGGCCTTTCCGGTCGAAGGCTGGCGAACATCGGCCGCCGTCCTGGTCCGCCAGGGGTCCGCCGCCATCACCGGAGAAGTCCGTGGCGCAACCGGCCGGGATGCCGAGGCGGCCTGGAACCAGGCCCTGGCGGTGCTGTCGCTCGATGTCGATGGAACCGGCTTCCCGGAAGTCGGCCGCCGCGACCCGGTCATTGGCCGGTTGCAGCAAACCTACCGGTTCCTTCGCCCGGTGTGTTTTCACGGCCCCTATGAGGCGGCCGCGAATTTCGTCATCGGCCAGCGAAGCTCGATCCGACAGGCGCGGGCAACCCGAGCGGCAATGGCTCGCGAGTTCGGCGACGAGATCCGAGTGGGCGAGGAGCGACTGTATGCGTTTCCCCAGCCGGCGGTGCTGGCCACGCTGGCCAACTTTCCCGGCATAAGCGCGGAGAAGATCGAGCGTCTCCACGTGGTGGCACGCGCCGCCATGGAGGGCCTTCTCGACCGCGCCCACCTGCGTGCCATACCAGTGGAGCAAGCCCTGGATGCCCTGCGGGCGCTGCACGGCATCGGTCCGTTCAGCGCGCAGGGGACGCTCTTTCGCGGGGCCGGGCTGGTAGACGGTGTGCCCGACGACGACGTCACCAAACAGGCCGTCCAACACGCCTACACCCTGGCCAGGAAACCCGATCACGCGCGCGTTCTGGAGATCGCCGAGAACTGGCGACCCTACCGGATGTGGACGACCGTCCTGCTTCACCTCTGGCTCCGCCGGGAGGCGGGGGGCCCAGAGCTTCGCCCTCGAGGTGGGGCCCCAGCCCGGCGCGGGCACTGAACCTTTGCCGCACCTAACACAGAACTTAACCTACGCTTGACAGTGTTCGGACGGGGGCGCTAGTCTGCCCGCAGCGACGGCAGCCGTAGCTCACTTGGGAGGGGTTCATATGGTCCGCCTACGACTCGCCGCGATGGCGATCAGCCTGGTCTGGGGGGTCGGCGCCCAGCTCGCCAGCATGACCACCACGGCGGCCGACAACAAGGGTGAGGGTAACGCCCTCAGCCGCATCGACCACATCGTGGTCATCTACGAGGAGAACCACAGCTTTGACAACCTCTACGGCGGCTGGGAGGGAGTTGATGGCCTCGGCAGTGCCCAGGTCGCGCGCACAGCTCAGGTCGATCAGGCGGGTAGGGCCTACGCCTGCCTCAAGCAGAACGACGTCAACCTCACCTCGCCGCCGCTGTCGGCGGACTGCACAGATCCGAGGGGCTTCACCAGCCACTTCTCGAATGGGTCCTTCAACATCGATGCCTTCATCCCTGCCACCGCCACAACCTGCCCATCGGTGCTCAAGGCCTTCGCCTTTCCCACCGGGGTCCTCAACGGGACCGGCCTGCCAGGTGGCTGCACCCGTGACCTGGTGCACCGCTTCTACGAGGAGCAGTACCAGCTCAACGGCGGCCAGCAGAACCGGTACGTGACCGGCAGCGACGCCATCGGCCTGGTTATGGGCGTGTACGATACCCGGGCGCTCCCGATCTACCAGTACCTGCACCAGGACGGGCACCCGCACTACGCGATTGCGGATAAGTTCTTCCAGGCTGCCTTTGGCGGCTCGTTCCTCAACCACCAGTGGCTGATCGCGGCGGCCAGCCCAACTTACCCCGGTGCGCCCAGCGGGCTGCACTCCATCGTGGACACCAAGGGCATGCCCAGAGGATTCCCGCTCTACACCCCGACGGTGGCTGTGACCCGCGACGGACCGCTAACGGTGGCGTGCCCGTCCCCAGTGGACGGCCTGGTCTGCGGGGACTTTGCCGTCAACACCACCCAGCCGGCGTTCCAGCCGTCTGGGGCCTTCGGCACCAAGATCCCCGCGCAGACGAACCCGACCATCGGCGACCGGCTCAACGCGGCTGGCATGGATTGGGCCTGGTACTCGGGCGGTTGGTCCAACGCCAACGGCGATGTCAACGCGCCGGGTTGGACGAACGGCAGCGGTCCGGCCTGCTCGGATCCGAATGTGGACCCGATTGTGGCCAGCTATCCGCGCTGCCCAAGCAACCTATTCCAGTACCACCATCAGGCCTTCAATTACTACGCCGCCTTCAATCCATCGACGCCAACCGGGCTGGCGAACCGGAAAGCGCACCTGCTCGACGAAGCCGAGTTCACGGGGCTCGCCCAATCGTCGGAGGACGGGTGCAACCTCAAGCCGGTCAGCTTCGTGAAGCCCCTCGGCACGGAGAACGAGCACCCCGGCTACACGAGCGAGAGCGTCGGCAGCGACCACCTCGTGCAGCTTCTGCGGGCCATTGAGGGCGGGGCCTGCCGGAAGAACACCATGGTCGTGGTGACCTACGACGAGTTCGGCGGCCAGTGGGACCACGTCACGCCTCCCGGCCAGGGTAGCCAGGCTGGCCCGCACGACGTCTGGGGCCCGGGCACACGAATCCCAGCCCTGATCGTCTCGCCCTTCCTACGGGGGAACTTCGTGATTGACCACACCCAGTACGACACGACGTCCATCCTGGCCACGATCGAGCACCGGTTCGGCCTCGCGCCTCTTGGCTTACGGGATGCAGCGGTGCAGGATCTGTCCACCGCATACACGGCGAAGGCGTTCGATGACGGGGGGAGCGGCTAAGCAAGAGCTGGCAACGGGTGGGGGAGGGGATACCACCCCCCCTCCTCTCCCTGAGGTAAGGGGAGGGAGAATTCTAAGGGGTCTCTCATCGTCCTCTTATCGCCGGTGCCTACGATGAGGAAGGCACGCGTGTGCCCCGTTCTAACTTCAGGAGGATATTCATGACTTTTTCGAGGATTCCGCGAGTCGCGGCCGGCGTTACCGTGGCGGGTGTCGCCGCGGTCACGATCGGTATTGGCGCGTTCGCCGCCAGCGGGCGACTTCAGCCAGCCGGCGCCCCCGCCGCTACCAGCGAGAAGGCGAAGGCCGAGGCCTACTGCAACAAGTTTCTCTCGCACCTCGCCGGCAACCTGGGCAAGTCCCAGTCCGAGGTCGCCACGGCGGTGGGCAAGGCCGTGACCCAGACCATCGACGACGCCGTCACCTCCGGTGACCTGACCAAGGCGCAGGCCGACCGCCTGAAGGCCAGGCTGGCCAGCGGACCCGTCTGCAGTGGCCGGTTTGCGGGCTCGTTCGGCTTCCACGAGAAGGGGAGAGCTGAGCTGCCGGCGGTGCTCGACGCGGCGGCCAAGTCCCTGAGCATGACGACCGCGGAGCTGAAGACGGCCCTGGCCAATGGCCACACTCTGCACCAGATCGCCGACTCCAAGGGCATCAGCGAGGCGCAGTTCCGGGCGGCGCTGATCACGAACCTGACCCTGGTGCTAGACCAAGCCGTCGCCCAGGGCAAGCTGACCAAGACCCAAGAGACCAAGATCCTGCAGCACCTGCAGACCGGCCCGATTCCCTTCTGGGACGCGACCAAGCGGCATCACAAGGTTCCGAGTGCGGCGTCCTCACCGACGCCAGGACTGTAAGCAGGCAGACCCCCCACAAGCCGAGACGGCCGCGGCGTTTCTCCTTACCCGCCGCGGTCGTCTCTTATTCCAGCCCTACTCGGGCCTTCGCCTAAAGCAGGGAGACCAAGTTCCCCTCAAATGAGGGGAGGAAGCAAGCCTGTAACTAGACTGGCCGTTGGTCCGTAGATAGGCCGTCGATGTCCGAAGAGAGGAGGATCGCGTGAGACGGGTCGTCAGCTGGTGCCTGGAGAACCGGGCGGTCGTGCTGCTCTTCGGGTTTGTCCTGATGGGCGCGGGGGTGCTCAGCATCTTCCGGCTGAACCAGGAGCTCTTCCCCCCGGTCGATTTCCCCACCGTGTACATCGTCACCAGCGATCCGGGCGCCAACCCGGCCGTGGTCGACCGGGACCTCACGGTGCCGCTGTCGAACGCGCTGAACGGGCTTCCCCATGCCCAGCACGTGTTCGGTTCGTCCAGCCAGAGCTTCTCCGAAGTGCAGATCCAGTTTGCAGTGGACTCGAATGCCAAAGACGACCTGGACGCGGTGAACCAGCGACTCGCCCAGCTGCAGCTCCCCGAAGGGGCGAGCAAGCCGCTGGCGCAAACGTTCTCATTCAGCGCCATCCCCAGCATGACCTACGCGCTGGCGGCCGCCGACGGCAACCTGAGCCGGGTCACTCGGGAGGCGAAGACGATCATCGCGCCCGCCCTGGCCGGCGCGACCGGGGCGGCCGAGATCAAGGTGATCGGCGGTGAGCAGAACGCGATCACCATCACCCTGGATGCCAGCCGTCTGGCCGCCCATCAGCTGGCGCCGTTCCAGGTGTCGCAGGCCCTGACTGGCGCCCAGGTCGACCTCCCCGCCGGCCAGTCGCTCGATGGCAACAAGGTCGTGCCCGTCGAAGTCGTCAGTGCGGTCAAGACCGCCGCCGATCTCCGGGTCCTGCCGGTGGGTGCCGGGCCGCTGGCGAAGCCCGGCGAGCCGCCGACCATTGTCACGCTCGGCGACGTGGCCAGCGTGGTGGAGGCACCGGCTCCGGTGAACGGCATTACGCGCACCGACGGCCTGCCCTCGCTCAGCATCCAGGTGGTCCGCGACCCGAGCGGGAACGCCATCTCGCTCTCCAATGACATCCGGTCCCGGATGGCCAAGCTCCAGCTGGACTCGAATGACCGGCTGTCGTTGATCGAGGACAGCGCTACGGGAATCCGAGCCTCGCTCAACGACCTGTTGCTGGAAGGCCTGATCGGGGCCCTGCTCGCCATCCTGGTCATCTTCCTGTTCCTGCGCAGCGTCCGGGCCACGCTAGTGACCGCGGTCTCGCTCCCCACCAGCGTGCTGGTGGCGCTGCTCGGCACGAATCTTGGCGGCTTCTCTCTCAACATCCTGACCCTGGCAGGCCTGACCATTGCCGTCGGCCGCATCATCGACGACGCCATCGTGGTCCTGGAGAACAGCTATCGCCACCTGCAGATGGGTGAATCACCAAAACTAGCCGCCCTCAACGGCGCGGCCGAGGTGTCCAAGGCGGTCGTCTCCAGCACCCTGACCACGGTCGCCGTGTTCCTGCCGATCGCCGTGGTGGGTGGAATCATCAGCAAGTTCTTCGTACCCTTCTCGGTGACGGTCACCATCTCGTTGCTGGCCTCCCTGCTGGTGGCGTTGACCCTGATCCCGGTACTGGTCAGCTTCTTCCTGCAGCGGCGGGCGTCGTTGCCGGCAGAGCATCGCGACTGGCTGCACCGCGCCTACCAGCCGGTGCTCGGCTGGGCCCTGGCCAACCGCCTCACCAAGGTCGCGGTGCTCGCCATCGCTGGTGTCTTGTTCGCGGGTGCCATCGGGGCCGTCGCGTCGCCACTGGTGGCCAAGAATTTCTTCGACTTCAGCAGCTCCGAGCAACTGGTCGGAGGTGTGACGCTCCCGCCCGGCACCTCGGCCGCAGAGACCAGCGCGCAGCTCAAAGCCTTTGAGACGGCGGCCATGGCCGACCGGGACGTGAAGACGGTTCAGGTCACCATCGCCAGCAGTGATTACGGTGGCTACACCGGTGGGTTCGTGACCAACCAGGGACGCCTGCTGGTCGTGGTGAAGGACAAGCTTCGCTCGCCCGCCGTCGCCGCTCGCCTCCAGCAGAGGCTGAACGAGCTCTATGGCGTTGGGAATGCCCGGATCGTGGTCAACACCTTCGGCCCGGGCTCAAATCGCTTCGAGGCCCGCGCCAGCGGACAGGACGACCAGGCGTTACGACAAGCGTCGGATTTGCTGCTCGCCAAGTTGCAGCAGGACAGCGAGCTGAGCAATGTGCAGTCCGACCTGGCCCCGGCCAAGCCACAGATGTCGGTCACCGTGGACCCGGCCAAAGCAGCCGCCCACGGCCTGAGCCCGCGGGCGATCGCGCAGATCGTCGCCGGCGCGCTGTCACCCATGCCCCTGGGCAATCTGGGAGGGAGCGGACCAGCCGTCACCCTTCGACTCGACCCGAGTGCGGTGACAGCGCAGAAGATCGCCGACCTCGCGGTCGGTCCGGGCACCCTGCTACGGGACGTGGCTACCATCAGCAACGAGGTGGCGCCGGACAGCATCAGCCGGCGGGACGGCATACGCCTGGTCACCGTCGGCGGCACCATCAACGGCAGCGACACCACCGGGCCGTCCACCCGAGCCTCAGCGCTGGTGCAATCGGTCAGCCTGCCGGCCGGTGTCAAGCTGGACACCGGGGGCACCAGCGAGGACATCAACCAGTCCTTCCAATCGATGTTCGAGGCGATTGGGATCGCGATCGCGCTGGTGTTCATCATCCTGGTGATCTTCTTCCGGTCGGTGGTCACCCCCTTCGTCATCCTGGTCAGCATGCCGCTGGCCCTGATTGGCGCCATCGCCGCGTTGCTCATCACCCACCGATCGCTGGGCCTGCCGGCGCTGCTGGGCGTGTTGATGGTGTTCGGGATCGTGGTCAGTAACGCCATCCTGTTGGTCGACTTCACCGAGCGAGCCCGCGAGACCAAGTCCACCAAGGACGCCCTGCTGATCGCCGGCTCGACCCGGCTGCGACCGATCGTGATGACCGCCGTGGCCACCGTGGTGGCGCTGCTGCCGGTCGCCATCGGCGTCAGCACCAGTGGGGGAGGAGGCCTGATCTCGCAGTCGCTGGCCGTGGTGGTGGAGGGCGGCCTGATCACTTCGACGGTCTTCACCCTGGTGGTTATCCCGGTGGTCTACAGCCTGCTGGTGCGCAGGTCCGGGCGGCTGCGCGCCATGGCCGTGCATGCCGAGCTGGGCGCCGATCCGAGGGTGGCTGGCCTGGGCTAACGGCC
>VBID01000094.1 GCA_005880615.1 Chloroflexota bacterium | reverse complement strand
TGCCGTCGACCTGATACAGGCACTAGGTCTCTTGCAAGAGGGTATCCCGCTTCCCGCTAATACTCAGTTCCAGGGGTACCTACCTACTGCGCTGAGTGCCGGCACCGATTTGGCGTGGACGTCGTTTGGCGGCCATTACTAGAATGGCACAGATCATCTCGCTGCTAGGCGATCTCTTATCGCTCACGCAATCCATCGTCTCGCTCGTCAGCGGGAAGGCGTCGCAAGCCACTACGGATCTGATCCTCTCAGCCGCTAACTACCTGGTCGCCGCGATCAATAACGTGCTCGGCGACTTGGAGGACTCCACAACTGGGCTCGCCGCTATTCGCTCGCAAATCGATACCAACGCGGCGCTGGCGACCGCGCAGTACAACGACCTGGTTGCCAGACTCACGACTACGCAGCAAGCGGGCTCGCCAGTCACGCTTCCGACCAGTCCACCGAGTGGCTACGGTGGCGCTACTGCGCCGTCCGTCTGGGACGTGCCCATTGGTGCCGCAGATGAGACAGCACGGTACATGCTCGCCCAGTGTGGCCACCTGGTCGAGAACATGCTCAGTACTAGCAAGATTCTTGGTGCCAAGTCGGACTTCTTCTCCTTAGAGGGCACCATCGCGACCGAGGGGTATCCGTTTGTCGAGTCGGGTCCGCCTACAGCCTCGCCCGCGAACATACTTTCTACCGATAACCGCGGCACCTGGCTAGACCGTGAGTGGCCATCCAACGGTCCGCTAACGTGGCAGTATGACCCAGCAAGCGACAGCTACTACTATCAAGACCATAACGGGAGCCCAGACCTCATCTGGCGTTGTCTAATAACCTCCGAGTGGTTTACGCGCCTTCAAGCAGCTGCCGTCACTACGGCTACCATCCGTGTCCCGCCCATCTGGCCGGGCCTCGCTGCCGTCACCCTGGGGTCCCCCGTGGCGTTAGCATCGCACGTCACGGTCACTACGCCGATGGATGGCGTCATCATCGCGTTGACGGCCGTTCCGCCTGACAAGCCACGCTACGTCATTGGCGACATGACGTCTGTGGCGCACATCGGTCAGGTTGCGTTCGCCAGCGACAACGGCGACGTCGAGTTTCCCCAAAACTTTGCGTTCCCCAGCGGTCTGTACACCCCGCGGTCAATGGTCCGTGCCGCTGGGTGTAAACTGAGAGCGGTGCAGGGCGTCGCTGGGACTGTGACACCTTGGTTAATCACCCCCTAAGGCGGTATTTGGGTACTTCGCAGAATAGAAGTTCTGCGAAGTAATGCGACAGCTAGACTGCTTTCGCGACCCGACATTCTATAGGCCAGACGCATAGCAAAATCCGCGATTCTAGCAACCGAGGTAGCAGACAGATGGCGGTACTATCGTCTAACCGCATAGCTTGGACGTACACCGACGACGACGGCAACAACTGGCGGGTAGCCGCACTCAAGGCGTGGACCGACCAGGGCGTACTAGGCGGCGCAGCAGCCGCAGCGACAGTGCCTCAACGCCCCAGCGGCTACAAGATGCGCCGATGCGTCGTCTCGGATGGCGCGGGCCACTCGCGCACTGTGCCCGTGTACACCACCACCGCAACCATCATCACCGGTGGTACGGCCTTCAATTTCAATGCGAACGTTGCCGGCGCGATCACTGAGGTAACTGGCACTTCCAACGGCGGGTTCCTGCGCGAGGGGTCCAGTAGGCATAACGTTACTAAGCAGCAGGCATAGACGTGCCCCTTGTAGCAGATTCTTAAACTCGTTGTAACAATTCCGGCCCTCCTGCGTTACCTACCTGAGATGTAACGCAGGAGGGCCATACAATGACCCGTATCCGCAAAACAGATCGCGCCATCCATCCCAACGGTCGCCCGCATCGCCCACTTAGCGATACTGCACGTCTGCCCCGCAACCTCACGCTGTCGGAGTGGATTAGCGACTGGCTACGCACCGGCGCAGATGCCACCACGGAGGTTATTAGGGCATCTACCCCAGTCGCCGAGCCACCCGGAGTATTCATTTTCGCTGCTAAGCTTCCTTCCACTCTAGACAACCTAACGCACCTCATGAGTAAAGGCTTATCGTCCGTAGTTATTGACAAGGTGACGGTACGTCCCGGAGTTCTAGCTGTCACCGCTGCCAAGACCGAGGGCCCCGAGCAGTAATACGGGGCTCGCTATTCCTAACCCCGTACCTCCATCCGGGGCTCTGGTGGGTGGCGGCAACAGCGCCGCCCACCCTTACTTAGCTTCACAGGAGCGGTACGCGATGGACTATCACCATCTACGACTTCCCATCCTCGAAGCACGGGTAGACTGGATTACCTGCACCGCGCCGCGCGGGGACGCTGGGGCCGCGCTGGCACAACTGGGTGAACGCGAACTTGAAGGAGAGGTCGTCAGCGGCGATCAGCAACGGCCGTGGAGTTTTCAAGGCTACCACGGCTTCTCGGCAGGTGATGCACGCTGGGGTTGGGGACGCGAGGGGGCAATCGTGGTCTGTTCACAGCAGCGCGCGCAAGACATCGCACCCGAGCTAGCGCGGGTCTCAGCTCACTGGTCTCGGGTCGATTATTGCGTCACGGTGCTCGACGAAAACGATGAGGTGCATCCAGATGTTGACTGGTGGGATACCTGGAATAGTCGTCATCCGCGAGGCGGAGGTGCTGTACGTCTTACGCGCCTCCAAACGTTCGGGGGCGGTGCCACCGTATACCTGGGTACTCGTGCGAGTGCTGCCTATCTACGATGTTATGACAAGTACGCTGAGTCGCACGGTGACTACCCAAAGGGAAGCTGGCGCTTCGAGCTAGAACTGAAACGCGACCAGTCTGAAACTGCCCGCCAGCGCTGGGCGACGTCTCACGTCAGCTCCGGCTACATCGCTGACGTCGTGGCCCAGTATCCCCAGCGCCATGGGCTGGAATGCCCGTGGTCCACCGAGGGTCTCACGATTGACGCGACCCGGGTGTACCGCCGGCGCGATGCGGACCGCCTGCTCGCCTGGTTCAGAACTCAGGTAGCGCCAAGCGTGGAGTTCGTCGCCAGCGCTAGGGGTCGCGATGCAGTCCGCGACGCGCTCAACATCTAAAGGAGGTACATCAGGTGGTACCATGTTCGCCTGTCGTGCTCGACGTCGGCCCGGGCATCATGACGATCGCGTTACAGCTCCTCACTCTCGCCGGCGTCTATCTGAGTTCACACCGCCTCGCTGCCACCATCGCCCAGCAGCACGCCGTCACCCGGCGGGAGGTGGACAGCATATCTACAAAGTTAGCCACGGGAGGTAAGGGCTAGTGGAGCACAAGCGCCCCGCAAAGGGGTCTTACATCATCCGCGATCACACCTTCACGTTACCGGACAACCGACGTCTGCTAGATTTCGAGGTGCGCGGTCTCGCCGCTATTTACTGGCCGCCTGAAGAGCTGGACAACGCTCTCAACATCGCCCGTTGCGAGTCGGGCCTCTGGACCGGTGCATGGGCACGGCAGGGCGAGGATAGCCGTGGCCTCTGGCAACTCAATGTGTGGGCTCACCCCACGTTTGCAATGTACAACCTCGGCGACCCGCAAATTAATGCATACTTTGCGTACCAGCTCTGGTCAAACGAAGGCTGGGAGCCGTGGACGTGCGCTCACACCCTAGGCATAGTGTAGGAAGGGGGTCACACGAATGGGACTCAGCGTTTTTGACGAACGGATCCCGTACCTGGCAAATGGGAACATCGCAGCGGCGGCTACGCCCGGCTTAGTGTACTTCGCCTTGGCAGGGCCTACTGGAACCCGTATCGACAACGTCTTAGTGTCCACGTCAGACTCGGTAGCGGTGCATCTCGAAGTCACTGTGTATGACGGCGGGTCTACCGGCTTCCCGTTTCGGGTTGTCGTAATCCCTGCCGGAGCCGGCAGAACCGCCGGCGTTCCTGCCGTCGACCTGATACAGGCACTAGGTCTCTTGCAAGAGGGTATCCCGCTTCCCGCTAATACTCAGTTCCAGGGGTACCTACCTACTGCGCTGAGTGCCGGCACCGATTTGGCGTGGACGTCGTTTGGCGGCCATTACTAGA
>VBID01000093.1 GCA_005880615.1 Chloroflexota bacterium | reverse complement strand
GCAAGCAGCGCGAAGATGGCCTGGCCGGCTGGAAGAAAGCCGTCAACCGGACCCTCCACTGGGTGGAGAAGGAGCCCGCCAAGGCGAAGGCGACAGCGGGACGAAGCAAGAAGAAGTAGGTGCGGAAGCGAAGGGACGAGACCCAGCTGGTCTCTTCCCTTCGTCGCGCCGTCGGCAGAGCCGAGCCTCCGCTTCGCTCCGGCCAAGCGGCGCTCATCCTTTCTTCCGGCACGGAGAATAGCGTTTAGATGCCCGACCTGAAGACGGGAGTCGTCGTCATCGGGGGTGGGTCGACCGGGGCGGGAGTGCTCCGCGACCTCGCCATGCGCGGGATCGAGGCTGTCCTGGTGGAAAAGGGGGACCTGGCCTCGGGCACGACGGGCCGGTCCCACGGCTTGCTGCACTCGGGGGGCCGGTACTGCGTCAATGACCCGCAGGCCGCCATCGAATGCGTGGAGGAAGGCCGCATCCTGCGCAAGATCGCCCGTAGCACCATCGAGGATACGGGCGGCTATTTCGTCTCCGTCACCGACTCCGACCAGGAATGGGAGCCGCGCTTCGTCGAGGGCTGCCGCATGGCCGGCATTACCTGTGAGCGGATCCCGGTGGAGGAGGCGCGCCGTCGCGAACCGGCGCTGTCCACGAAGGTGCGGACGGTCTTCTGGCTGCCGGAGGACGGCCACCTGGACCCCTTCTTCCTGGTGCAGGCCAACGTCGAGTCGGCGCGCCGGCGGGGGGCGCGGGTTATGACCTATACGGAGGTGGTCGACTTCATTCGGCAGGGCACACGGGTGACCGGCGTCCGGGTCCGCGACAGCCTGACTGGCGACGAGCAGACCATCGGCTGCCAGGCCGTGATCAACGCCACCGGGGCCTGGTCCGGGATGGTGGCCCGCCTGCTGGGGGTCGAAGTCAAGGTGGTGCCGGTGAAGGGGATCATGGTCGTGCTCTCGCACCGGCTGGTGAACACCGCGATCAACCGCTGCCACAAACCCGGCGACGGCGACATCATTGTCCCGGCGTTGAGTGTCGCCATCGTGGGCACCACGGCGGTGCGCGTACCCCATCCGGAAGTGCTGCCCATCGAGTGGGGTGAGGTCAAGCTGATGCTGGAGGAGGGCGCCCTGATGGTCGACGGTGTCACCACCGCTCGGGCCATGCGGGCGTACGCGGGAGTCCGGCCGCTGTACGATCTCGGGGCTGAGGCGGAGGGGCGGGAGATGAGCCGGAACTTCGCGGTCATCGACCACGAAGAGCGTGATGGCGTGGCCGGGGTCACGTCCATCGTGGGCGGCAAGGTCACCACCTACCGGTTGATGGCGGAGCGGGTCGTCGACCTGGTGGCACGCCGGCTGGGAGTCTCCACGCCATCCACCACGGGCGAGGTCCCCATCAACGATCGCGAGGAGCCGCTGGACGCGCTCGTCCACCGCCTGGCTAGCCTGGGCGTCCCCAAACCCCACGGCGACGAGCCACCGCTGCAGCCCCTGCTCTGCGAGTGCGAGCTGGTCCGGCCCCAGGAGGTCACACCCTGGCTGGCCGACCCGGCGGTTCGGACGCTGGAAGACATTCGACGTCGCACCCGGGCTGGGATGGGGCCCTGCCAGGCGGCCGTCTGCTCCTACCGGCTGGCCGCCAGGCTGGTCACCGATCGGCAGGCCGACGGCCAGGCCGCGACTCGGGCCATGGCGGATTTCCTGGAGACCCGCTGGCGTGGCGTGCGCCAGGTGTTCTGGGGGAGCCAGCTGCGGCAGGCGCAGGTCAACCTCGCCATGCAGCTCGAGCTCTACAACCTGGACCGCCAGCTGATCATGGATCGCCAGCCAGCAATGGAGCCGACGGCGCCATGAAGACCGACGTCACGGTGGTCGGCTCGGGATTGGCGGCGCTCACCGCCGCCCGCACGGCGCACGAAGCCGGCCGGGAGGTGACCCTGGTGTGGCCCGGCCTCACCTCCCTGTACTTTCTCTCCGCCACTATCGACGTGCTCGGCTACGCGTCCGCCGACGCGCTCCAGCCCGTCGTCGATCCGCTGGACGGGGTCGGGCGATTGGTCGCGGCCCAGCCCGATCATCCCTACGCCCGGGCGGGCCGCGATGCCCTTGAGCGCGGGGTTCGGCTGGTGCAGGCCTGGCTGGCCAGCGTCGGCCTGTCCTGGACCGGCTCGCTGACGCACAACCTGCTGCTGCCCACGGCCACCGGCACGCCCAAGCCCACCTGCCTGGTGCCCACCAGCATGGCCGCCGGCGACCTGGGCCGCGTCGACCCGATCGTGCTGTGCGGGTTCGAGGGATACCAGGATTTCGCCCCCGAGCTGGCGGCGGCCAACCTGGCGCGCCAGTGGTCGGCGGGCGGCGGGCGAGTGAGCGCCATGCGGGTGGCGGTCCCGGGGTTCAGTCGCGATCGCCTGTTCACCTCGATCGACCTGGCGCGGAGCTTTGAGAACGCCGGCTTCCGCGACGAGGTGGCCAGGCAGGTACGCGACCGGCTTCCTGGCGGGGCGCGCCTGGGGATGCCGGCGGTGCTGGGCCTGACACGGCCCGATGATGTCTTTCTCTCCTTCTCGGAGGCGGTCGGGCACTCGGTCTTCGAAATTCCGACGGTACCGCCGTCGGTCGCGGGGCTGCGGTTCTTCGATCGCCTGCGGAAGAGCCTCCAGGAGGCGGGCGTCGACTTCGTGCAGGGCGCGCCGGCGCATCGGGCTGAGGTCGACGATGGCCGCTGCACCCGGATCTGGCTCAAGGCCGCCGGCCGGGAGCATCCCGTTGAGGCGCGGGCCTTCGTGCTGGCGCTGGAGGACACCGTGGACGGGGCGCTGCGAGCCGGCGTTCACCAAATTCGAGATCCGTTCTTCGGCGCGGTCGTGGCCGAGCATGGGGAACCAATCCAGCGAACCAGCGAATCGTTCTTCGACGCCCACCCTTTCGCCAGTGTCGGCCTGCCGGTGACCGACCGGCTGCAACCAGCGGACGAGACCGGGAGGCCGCGCGCCCGGAATGTCTTCCTGGCCGGCGGCGCGATGGCCGGCTACGACCCGACCGGAACCAAGTCGCGCGGTGGGATGGCCATCGCCACCGGATACCGTGCCGCCCTGGAGGCGCTGGCCGCGTGATCACCGAGGAATTCGCCCCGTCCACGGACACGGTCGAGGAGGAAGCGCCGGTCGAGGCCTGCACCAAGTGCACCGCCTGCAACACCGTGTGCCCGGTGGCCCGTAGCACCGAGATCTTCCGCGGCCCCAAATTCCTGGGCCCGGAGTCCGAGCGCTTCCGGTCGCCGCTCGAGCCGACCGTGACGGCCGGGCTCGACCTGTGCTCGGGGTGCAAGCTCTGCGAGGTGACGTGTCCTTCGCAGGTGAGCATCCAGAGCTACATCCGCCGCGCCCAGAACAAGGGCGCTCGGGAACATGGGCGGACGCTGCGCGACTGGATCCTGGGTCACACGAGGCTGCTGAGTGCGTTCGGCAGCTGGACGGCGCCCCTGGCCAACCTGGGGAACCGGAATCCCCTGGTGCGCCTGCTGATGGAACGGTTCATCGGCATCCACCGGAAGCGGCCCCTGCCCCGCTACCAGTTCCTGACGTTTGAACGCTGGTTCCGACGGCGGCCATCGCTGGCGCCGGCCAAGCGCACCGTTGCGTACTTCTACGGCTGCTGGGTCAACTACAACGATCGGCGGCTGGGCGAGCTGGCCGTCAAAGTGCTGGAACGCAACGGAATCCGGGTGCTGGTGCCCAAGCAGCAATGCTGCGGCATTCCGGCAGTGGTCAACGCCGACATGGACACGGCTCGCCGTTACGGCACTGAGAACGTCAAGCGGTTCACGCCCATCGCGGCGGAGATGGATATCGTGGCCAGCTCCACCTCCTGCGGGCTGATGCTCAAGCACGACTACGGCCACCTGCTCGACATCCCCGGGGCGGAGCCGGTGGGGGCGCGGGTCTACGACATCTGCGAGTACCTCCTG
>VBID01000127.1 GCA_005880615.1 Chloroflexota bacterium | reverse complement strand
ACCTTCATCGGCCATCCCGAGGTGGGCTCCACCATGGCCCAGGACGCCTTGAAGCGCCTGCGGTTCTCGAGCGACGATATCGATGCGGTCGCCAAGCTGGTCCGCCTGCACATGCGGCCTATCCAGTACGACCCGGAGGGCTGGGAGGACAAGGCCGTGCGCCGGCTGGTGCGCGATGCCGGTCCCGAGCTTCCGGCTCTTCTAGCGGTGGCTCGCGCCGACATGCGGGCCAGCCACTATCCGAACGTGGAGAAGGTCGATCATCTGGAGGAGCGCATTCGACGATTGGACGCCGCGCAGATCAATGCCATCACTTCTCCGCTCACGGGCGAGGAGCTGATGGCGCGCTATCGGCGCCCGCCCGGGCCCTGGATCCGGAGTTGCTGACGGAGCAAGCTGTCATAACCCAATCGGGAAAAGGGCTAGAGAGCGCCGGGAAGAAGCCCGACGAACTCGCCGGGGACGGCGATGCTGGTGACTGATCCCGATGGTATGTCCAGGATCAGGCTATAGTCGCCGCGGGTGTAGGCGCTCGGACCAGCCGAGAACGCGATGTGGTTCTCATCGATCCAAGCCGGCCGGTTGCCGGACCCAGCCGAGGAGACGAGTGATCCGTCGGGCCTATACACGAGGATGCTGCCCAATTCCACTGCCCACGACCTGCATGCCGCCATGTCACCACCTGGAGACAGCGCGGCGCATCCGGTGCCTTTCGGGACTGCGAATCTCGTAACTTTGCCCGCCCAGTCGCTGGCGGTCAGATAGTCGCCGCATATCGTTCCGGCAGGCACGGCCGGTCCGGTGGGGTCATAAGGCGTGCCTGGATAACACACGTTGGCGAGATTCATCCCAGTTGCCGGATCCACCACCCGGTAACCGCCGTAAGCGCCGTATGGGTTCTCAACGGCGTATTGGGAGTGCGCGGTACTCAGGGCGATCACCAGCGTGTCTGCGTGCCACCCAATCGGCCACTCGGCAACGGTCGTTGAACTGAAGATGTCGGTCGCCTTCTTGTCGCCCCCGAGGGCTTGAACGTACAGCCGCACAGCCTGTACCGCCGGGGTCTGCTGATCCAGCCTGTACTGCAGCGCCGCAACGGCGATCCTGGTGTCGTCGGGGCTCACCGCAAACCCTATGGGGCTCAGCGGCCCTCCGGGAACAGTGGTGGCGTCGCCCGTCGACCCATCCGGGGCAAGCCATCGAACCGCGGTATCGCCGTCTTCAAAGTAGGCTCGATCGTTGGTCGTGGTGACCACTGGCGGACGTGGGCCCCTGCGGTACGACGGTAATGCCGCCGTCGTGCTTGCCACGACGACCCCGTGGACGCCCACGATCTCAATGCCGTACCTGTCCTGGGCGGCCACCAGCGTTGTCATGACAAACAGCGCGTTCGAAGGGGTATCGGTCGGGCTCGGTCGCGCAGGCGAAGCCGTGTTCGGAGTTGACGAAGGCGTGCTGCAGCTCGACGCCGCCGTGATAAGGACAGTGACGAGCGCAGCCGTGCGGATCATCTGCTGGTGGAACGCGATCGCCGGCAGCAAGGTTACCGCCAGTGCGTTTCGATGCCCAGGAAGAGAAGATACCCCGCAATCAGGACCAGCCCGCTGACCCGGCTGAGCCCGCGTTGCGCATAGCCAAGCCCGACGGCCAGGACGGTTAAGCCCAGCAGCCACACCAGGTCGGTGGCGGAGCCGCGGACGGTGGTCACGCCGCCCACGACCAGCGCCGGTAGGCCGATGCCGGCCATCAGGTTCAGGGTGTTGCTGTTGAACGCCTCGCTGACCACGGCGCCGCCGTTTTGGCGCAGCGCTAGCCGAACCGCCGCATAGGCATTGGGGAGGCTGGTGATCGCCGCCAGGATCACGGTGCCCAAAAAGGGTCGCGAGACATGCCACCGGTCGGCCAGCACCAACGCGGTCGTCACCATCACATAGCTCCCGCCGATGATGGCGGCGATCGACGGAACGATCCACCAGACCGGTGCCCAGGAGGCGGACGGGCCAGGCTCGCTCAGGCCCGGATCCGGATGGACCAGGCGGGCCACCACGGCCAAGCGATGCCGCAGGCGTCGGGGGAGTGAGAGACGGTCAACGTGGTGCGGTTGGGCGGCCAGCAGGAATACGTATGGAATGAAGATGGCGGCCAGCAGTGCGATAGAGGCGATGGGTGAGAGCCCGGCAAGCAGCAGGAGGGCGATCACCCCGGTGGCCAGCAGGGCCACGCCGCCGTCCAGCGTAACCAGGATCCGTCGAAAGTGCAGGCGGCCGGCGATCACCGAGCTCAGGCCGAGCAGGGCCGCCAGGTTGAAGAGGTTCGATCCCAGGATCACGCCGAGGCCTACGTCCTTGGCCCCCGAAAGGAGCGCCGTGACGGCGGAGGAGATCTCGGGCGCGTCGGCTCCCAGGGCAACCAGCAGGCCGAGGAGGCCGGCCGCCAGCCCGAGCTTCCCGCCCAGCCGGCCCAGGCCGGCGACGAGAAGCTCGCTGGCTCCGAGGCTGAGGCCCAACCCAAACAGGAAGACCACGATGGCAAGCCCGGTTGAGATCGAAATCGTGGACATCGCCGAGCAGGATATCTGGTGGCTGCCCGTCTTTTTGACAGACAGCTGTCGCGGCGATCGGTGATGCTGGGGCAGACCGAGGTGTGGCTCTGACGTCGACAACCTGTGATCGGGCTGTGGAGAATGTGACGTTGCACATTGGGATCGCCGACGTTGAGAGGTGGCGTGCACATCCACAGGGGGAAGCGGCTAGAATCGGCCCTGCCGGCTGAGCCGAGTGGGAGGGTACGAGCCAATTGAACTTGCGAACGCTGCTTCGGGTCGCGCGCGAGGTGCCGCGATACGGCAAGCTCACCTACTGCCTCTATCGGGATCCGCGAGTGCCGGCTCGCAATAAGGG
The DNA here is from genome assembly GCA_005880615.1 of Chloroflexota bacterium. Classification (GTDB taxonomy): domain Bacteria; phylum Chloroflexota; class Dormibacteria; order CF-121; family CF-121; genus CF-121. The sequence goes on along the minus strand of VBID01000127.1, from coordinate 34,508 downwards.
CCTGCTGGCCGCCGCGCTGCTGGCCGCCTGGAACCCGCTGATCGACGTACCGCTCTGGGTGCCGGTGCTGGGTGAGATGGACGCGCTCGCCATCACCATCCTGGCGGTGCGCCTCTTCGTGGAGAAGGCCCCGCCCGAAGCGGTCAGCGAGCACCAGGAGCGGATCGCGCTGGGGACCAGCACCTTCGACCAGGATGTAAGAGATGGGATTGGGACTGCTCGCGAGCGGACGCGCCAGTGGCTACGCCGCCGCCGGATCGCGGCATGAAAGTCGTGCTGCTGGAGGACGTGAAGGGCACCGGGAAGGCTGGTGAGACCAAAGAGGTCGCCGACGGCTACGCCCGGAACTACCTCCTCCCCAAAAAGCTGGCCGCCCCCGCCAGCCATGGTGCCCTCCAGGCCGTCGACCGCGAGAAGGCCACCGCCGAGCGCCGGACCCAGAAGGAACTGGCCGACGCGCGGACGCTAGCAGGGCAGCTGGAATCGATCCAGCTGGTGCTGAAGATGAAGACCGGCAAAGAGGGCAAGCTCTTCGGGTCGGTCACCAATGCCCACGTGGCGTCGGCCCTCAAGCAGCAGCGGGAGATCAGCATCGACCGACGGAAGATCGAATTTACGGAGCCCATCCGCGGACTCGGCCCAGCCGTGGCTGAGATCAAGCTTCACCCCCAGGTCACGGCGCGCGTCCCCCTGATGGTCACCTCGGGGTGAAGGTCGACCTCCGGGCGGTTCCTCTCGCCGCGCCTATCGCCGGTCGGGTTCCGCCGCACAACCTGGAAGCCGAGGCCTCCGTGCTGGGGTCCTTGATGCTCGACCGCAACGCCATCGTGCGCATCGCGGACTTCCTCCGGCCCGACGATTTCTACCTCGACCAGCACGGCCAGGTCTATCGGGCGGCCATCAATCTCTACGACCGCTCCGATCCCATCGACCTGCTGACCATGGCCTCAGAGTTGGAGCGGATGCGGGTGCTCGACCGGATCGGCGGCCAGGAATTCCTGGCCGAGTTGGAAAGCGGCGTGCCCACGGCGGCCAACGTCGAGTACTACGGGCACCTGGTGGAGGAGGCCGCCACCAAGCGCAAGCTGATCGCGGCCGGATCCCGGATCACCGGGTTTGGCTTCGACGAGAGCGTGCCCGCCGTCCAGGCGCTGGACCAGGCGGAGGGCGTGATCTTCAGCATCGCCGAAGGCCGCATCACCCAGGACTTCGTGCCGTTGAAGGACGTCCTCAAAGAGACCTGGGACCAGATCGAGCGAATCCACAAGGACCAGTCCCTGCTCTCGGGCGTACCCAGTGGCTTCACTGATCTGGACGCCAAGACGGGCGGCTTCCAGAAGTCGGACCTGATCATCATTGCTGCACGGCCGGGGATTGGGAAGTGTCTAACCGCCGACAGCCTTATCGATGATCCGCAGACGGGCGAGCGGCTAACGATCGAGGCGTGGGTGCGGCAGCGCCGACCCGTCGTCTTGGGTACGAGCAAGGATGGCCAGATCCGACCGGCCCGAATTGCAGACTGGGTCGATAGCGGTCGAAAGCCGTGTTTCGCGGTAACGACCCAGAGCGGCCGGACGGTGAAGGTAACCGGTCATCATCCTTTCCTGACTGTTTCCGGATGGCAGCCGTTACACGATCTCGTTATGGGCGAGGCGATAGCGGTGCCGCGTCACCTGCCCTCGTTTGGGAAGGATTTCGTTTCTCCGCAATCGGCTCGCCTCCTCGGATATTTCATCGGAGATGGGTCGCTGACAGCGAGTTCACCAGGATTCACGAATGTTGACGAGGCGATCCTGGATGACTTCAGAGGAGCGATCGCGTCTGAGTTTCCCGCCTGTCACATCCGAACGCATGAGATCACCCACTATGTAAGCGCCATTCGCGGCCAGGGGAACCCAGTCATTCGGTGGTTGAGGCAGTTTGGTGTGTGGGGCAAAAAGGCTGAAGCAAAGAGGTTTCCCAGCGTCATCTGGCGCTGGAATCGTGCAACCCTGCGCGAATTCCTTCGAGCACTGATGTCTTGTGACGGCAGCATCTTTGCGCTAAATGGCCGGCCCAGGATTGAATTCGCCGTGGCGTCAGAAGGGCTGGCAAAGGACCTTCACCATGCGCTCGTTCGCTTTGGGATCGTCGCGCGCTTTTACCGGAAGTCCGAGCGGTGCTGGCGGGTACAACTCACGAGCTCGGAATCGGTGGCTCGATACCAAAGCGAGATCGGCTGGATTGGGGCAAAGGCAGAAAGGTTCCCAGGAGTAGTAAAGCAGTTCCGTGGAAACGCTGGCCACCTCCCCGTCAAGGTCTGGGAATTTGTCGAGGACGTGAGCCAGGCACGAGGCCTGTCCTGGACGCGCCTTGCCGTGCTTTCTGGTGAGCGGGCGTTTACATCCAAGTACCTCACCTACAACCCGCGTACCAACCATGGGCTCTCGCAGCGGCGCCTGGCGACGTTCGCGGCTGTTCTGGACGATCCTTACTTAGATGCGCTAGCCAGCCCTGAGCTGTATTGGGATCGCATCGCTTCGATCGAGCCAGTCGGTGAGCAGCAGGTGTACGACCTGGCAGTGCCGGATGGGGAGAATTTCATCGCCGAAGACATCGTCGTTCACAACACGTCCCTCACGCTCAACATCGCCCAGCATGCGTCGATCCAGCACAAGATTCCGGTGGCGATCTTCTCACTCGAAATGTCAGAGCAACAGCTCGTGACCCGTTTACTGTGCAGCGAGGCGGCGGTGGACTCGTACCGCTTGCGTAGCGGCCTGCTCAAGGATTCGGAATGGCCTCGCATCGCCCAGGCAATGGGGGCGCTATCAGAAGCCCAGATCTTCATCGACGACTCGCCGAGCATTTCGGCGATCGAACTACGCACCAAGGCCCGCCGGCTGAAGTCGGCCAACAACTTGGGCTTGATCATCGTGGATTACCTGCAGTTGATGCACGGTCAGAACCAGGAAAACCGCGTCCAGGAGATCTCGGACATCTCTCGCTCGCTCAAGAGTCTTGCGCGTGAGCTGCAGATCCCGGTGATCGCGTGCTCGCAATTGAGCCGTGAGCCGGAGAAGCGCACCGACCACCGTCCGCAGCTAGCGGATTTGAGGGAAAGCGGTGCTCTGGAGCAGGACGCCGATCTCGTGCTGTTCATCTATCGCGAGCGGATGTACAACGACAACCTCGCCGACGATAAGCGCAATATCGCCGAGATCCTGATCGGAAAGCACCGCAACGGCCCGGTGGGAAAAGTCGAGCTGCTGTTCGTCGACGAGCAGACGAAGTTCGTCAACCTCGATAGGCGCCGGTAAGCCAAATGGTCACTATCCTCGTCGGCGGGCAGTGGGGGGACGAGGGCAAGGGCAAGATCATCGACCTGCTCTCCGAGCGGGCCGGTATGGTCATTCGCTCCCAGGGAGGAAATAACGCCGGCCACACCGTGGTCAGCCACGGCCAGGAGTTTCGCTTCCACCTGATCCCTTCGGGGATCCTCTATCCGAGCACGACCTGCGTCATCGGCAACGGGGTGGTGCTGGATCCGCGCGTGCTGCTCGAGGAGATGGATCATGTGCAGGCGCGCGGTGTCAGCGTCGACCATCTGGTCATCTCGGACCGCGCGCACATGATCATGCCCTGGCACCCCATCCTGGACCAGCTCGAGGAGGGGCAGCGCGGCGATGATCGGCTGGGGACGACTTGGCGAGGCATCGGGCCGGCCTATGCCGACAAGGTCCGCCGGATCGGCTTCCGGGTGGGGGACCTGCAGAAGCCCCGCTTCCTGCAGAAGAAGCTCGAGTTCGTTCTGGGGAAAGTGGTGAACCCTTTGCTCCAGGACCTCTATCGGGTCGCCCCGCTCGACCGCGACCAGATCCTGGCGACGTACGCCGCGTATGGGGAACGCCTCGACCCATTCATCCAGGACATCTTCCCGCTCATCCAGGGCGCGCTCAACCGGCGCGACAACATCCTGCTGGAGGGGGCCCAGGGGAGCATGCTCGACCTGGACTTCGGCACCTACCCCTATGTGACGTCGTCCTCGCCCTCGGCCGGCGGTGCCCTCACTGGTTCCGGCATCCCGCCCAGCCGGGTGGACACGACCATCGGCGTCTACAAGGCGTTCAGCACCCGCGTCGGCTATGGGCCGATGCCCACTGAGCTGGTGGACGCAACCGGCGATCGGATCCGCGAGGTGGGCAAAGAGTATGGGACCACGACCGGGCGGGCCCGGCGGGTGGGATGGTTCGATGCGGTGGTGGCCCGATACACCGTCGCCCTCAACGGCATCGGGTCGATTGCCCTCACCAAGCTGGACGTCCTCGACGGCGTGGATCCCATCCGGATCTGTGCCGCCTACCGGCGGAAGGGCGTGCTGCACGACCATCCCATGTCGAACATCAGCCATCTCAAACACTGCGAGCCCGTGTACGAGGAACTATCAGGATGGCAGGCATCGACGCGGGCGGCTCGGCGCGCCGCGGACCTACCCGACGCCGCCCGGCGCTACATCGCCCGGGTGGCCGAGCTCAGCGGAGCCCCGGTGGAGGTCGTCTCGGTCGGGCCGGGACGCGAAGAAACCCTCTGGATGAAGGAGCCGAGCCTGGCGGGGCTGGCCCGCGAGGCACGCTAGATCCGAAAGCCGTGCAGCCTGACCAACAGGGCCAGGCCCGCAATGCCGGCGTACCAGGCGATCGACAGAACGGTCAGGATCGATTTCAGCCACGCCGGATCTGAGCGTCGCCACGTCAGCCAAAGGCCGATCGGGTTGATCACCACCAGCGCCAGGGCCTGCACCAGGCGGTTGCCCCGGCGGGACGGGCTTCGGCGGGCGGCCTGGATGCGCATCTGCCGCACGATATCGTCCTGAGCCGACACATCGAACTGATGGACGCGAGCCGCCGGCTGATAGCGGCGTGATGCCGCCAGGGTTGAGCCACTGCTGGCGAGCACCGGCTGCTGGCGGGACACTGGGAGGGGCGCCGTCCGAGCCGGGCCAAGCGGATGCCGCCCGGCTGCAGACCCGGAGAGCGACGGATACGCCGGCGCGCGCCGCCGCCGGCGCAGTGCCGGCCAATGGAACCGGGCGCCCGACGTCAGCTGGTAGACCAGCGTGGCGAAGAGGCCCACCACGAGGAGGCTCTGCCAGGCGGCGTTCGGTCCCTGCCCGAAGGCGCGCAGCACCATGGTGAGGCCCCCGGCGAAGACTCCGATGGCGGCGGTGAGCCGATCCGAAAGAACCATGCGGCGCCGGTCGGCGGCCAGGAATCCGGCGATGTAAAGCGTCGGGCCGCTGCTCAGCTGAAAGGCGACGTCAGATCCGTACGCCTGCGCGCCCGCCGCCAGCCCGGCGTAGTAGCCAAGCAGCAGACTGAGGGATATTTTTCGACAGTACCAGAGGTAGACGACGCCCAGCAGGACCGCCCCCATGGAGGTGGCACCCATCGGCCCAGGGACGTTCCCAACGTACATCTTGATGGGATCGACCATGGCGTGGAACCGGTACCAAAGCGTCAGGGGATCGTCGAGGGGCCGCAGGTCAAACGCGTTGACAAAGGGAATGCGCAGCTGGCCCTCCACCAGGAAGAGGAAAGCGAAAACGAGCAGGGCTGGCGGGACCAGCATCCGCATCAGCTGCGGCCAGACGACGGTGTCCAGGACCACGAGGAGGATCACCAGCGCCACGGCCACCCAGGGTGGGGTGACCGGTGACAGGAAGCAGGCGATCAGCAGGCTGGCGATCAGCGGGTGCGAGGCCTTGAACCCCACCCAGGCCGGAAGGCCGACGGTCAGCCGGGCCAGCTGGATCGATAGCAGGCAGACGATCCCGGCCAGCAGGCAGAGCCCGTACAGGAGCAGGGCGTCCTGCCTGAAAAACAGGATGCTGAAGACGATCAGGGGAAGCAGCGCGAGTGCATAGGTGCTATCGAAGGGGAGCTGATCGGTCTGCACCAGCAGCGCCTGGGGCAGGCGAAGCAGCTGCGACCATACCTCGCGCACGGGCCCCTTATTGTAGTCGAGGTTGCCCGGAATTACCTCCGGAGCGGTTACCTCGAGTGCTCCAGCAGGGGGCCTGCTATCCTACTCCCGATTTCCAGGCGCCCGCTATGAGAGTCTTGCACCGAACCTTCCTTACGTTTTCGCTAGGTCTGCTAGCCGGGGCGCTCGCGTGGACGCTCCCGGCGGCCGGCGCCGACGTCCACTGGACCCCGGCCGGCGTGCAGCAGCTGGGCGATGCCGACCGGGCCGTCTGGTCGATTGACTCGGCACCGGGTCGCCCGAACATCCTGCTGCTCGCGACCTCCGGACACGGCGTGCTGCGCAGTGTGGACCGTGGCGCAACCTGGACGGCGGCGATTGCGAAGGTGGACGCGTGGGTGGTCCGCTTCGACCCCGACCACGCCGGGGTCGCCTATGCCGGCACGGCCGGCGCCGGGCTGTTCAAGAGCGTAGACGGGGGCGTGACCTGGAGCCCCAGCAACCAGGGGCTGACGGACCTCGACGTGCGCGCCATCGCCCTGAACAAGGACGTGCTGGTGGCGGGGACGAGCCACGGTGTGTTCTCGTCGGCCGACGCGGCCGCCACCTGGCAAAGCCTCGGGCTGGCGGATCTGAACATCGACGCCGTGGCCCTCCTGCCAACCGCGAAGGGCCTGACCCTGCTGGCCGGCGCGGACAACGGCGTGTCCACCGGGGGCAGCTATCTCTTTCGGAGCCAGGACCTGAGCGCCAGCTGGAGCAGCATCCACCTGCCAGGTGATCCCGGCGTCGTGGCCTCGGTGAGCGTCGGCGGCCTGCCCGCCTCGGCATCGGACCGGCCGGTGGTGGTGGGGACGGCGGGCGGGCTGTTTCGCAGCGACGACGCCGCCACCACCTGGACCCAGGTCGGCGGACTGCCTGAGACCGACTTCAACCTGGCCCTCTTCAACCCCGCCAACCCCGAGCAGCTCTACGTCGCCAGTGATGGCGACCTGGGAGCCGGCGGAGTGTTCCGCTCCCTCGACCGAGGCAGCACCTGGAGTCCGGTTGGATTCGGGCTGCCGGCCCATCCGCGGGTGACGGCCCTGGCGCTGCAGCCCGCCGCTCCGCTGACGGTCTTCGCCGCCACCTGGAACCCCACCACCCAGCAGGTCGGCCTCTACCACATCCCGGACCCCGATGCCACCAGCGGGTCGACCCAGGTCGCGCCCAAACCCAGCAGCGCGGCGGCCAATCCACCGCCGGCCAGCGGGCCGGCCCGGTCCACCGCCACCCCGGGAGCCGCACCGACGGTGTCGCTGGCGGCCCGGGTGGCCATCGCGGCAGGCGCGGTGATGCTGGTCCTGATTGCGGTGGCGGTGGTGGGGGCCCGTCGTTTCGGGTCGTCATGAGGTTGTCGCGGCCTGGGTCGATCCGGTTAACAGCTCTTCGACGCTTTACGGTTTACGGTTAACTCGGCTCCCAGTAGGCTCGCAGGGATGGCGCCTTGGTCCCCGCCACGGGAGGTTGATCAGCCCTGCTTACCACGCGACCCCGCCGGATCGTGAGCATGGATTCGGCCGAAGCCACCCTGCGGACGCTGGGCATTCAGCTGCCCGATCCTCCCAAAGCGCTCGCCTCCTACGTCCCGCTCCAGCAGGTTGGCGAACTCCTCTACACCTCGGGTGTGATCCCCGTCTGGAATGGCGAAATTCGCTACCGGGGGATGGTGGGAGGCGACCTGAGCCTGCGCGACGGCATCCAGGCCTCCGAGATGTGCGCGCTCAACATCATCAGCCTGGTCCGGCAGCACACCGGTTCCCTGGACCGGGTCGAGCAGTTCGTTCAGCTGAGCGGCTTCGTCCGGTCGGCGCCCGGCTTTGAGGAGCAGTCCAAGGTCCTCAACGGTGCCTCCGACCTGATCTTCAAGGTGTTTGGCGAGCGCGGCCGGCATACCCGCCAGGCCCTGGGCACCAACGAGCTCCCGCTGGGCGTCCCGGTCGAGATCTCGGCCATCGTCAGGTTGAAGACTTAGCCGGCTCGACGACACGCGGCAGCCACACGGTAAAGGTCGCGCCCGCTCCGGGTGGGCTCGTGGCTTCGATGGTCCCTCCGTGCGCCTCCACAATCGACTTCGCGATCGCCAGACCCAGTCCTGACCCACCAGCCGCGCGGTCGCGCGCCTTCTCCCCCCGATAGAAGCGCTCAAAGATGTGCGGCAGGTCCTGGGCGGAGATGCCCGGGCCGGTATCCTCGAGCCGGAACGCGGCGCGCGACCCCTCGGCGAAGCAGCGCCAGTGCTGTTCGGCGCCGGGCGCGTACTTCAGCGCGTTCTGAGCCAGGTTGTTCACCACCTGCTTCAGGGCATCCGGGTCGATGTTGACCGTGATGCCCGGCGCCAGCTGTCGGGTCGCGGTGACGCCCTCGTCCTGCAGGCCCAGCTCGTCCAGCGCCCCCGCCAGCCAGGCATCCAGCGACAGCGGTCGCAGGGTGGGGCCGCGCCCAGACTCGATCCGGGTCAGGGTGAGGAGGTCCCACACCAGCCGGGTCATGCGCCCGCTCTCGCGTTGCATGGCGGCCAGCGACGACTGGAGGGTCTCGGGATCCACGGAATCGCGCCGGCCGAGCACATCGATGTAGCCGGCCAGGGCGGTCAGCGGCGTGCGCAGCTCGTGAGAGGCATCAGCCACGAACTGGCGCATGCGTTCTTCGGACTGGCGGCGCATCTCGAAGGCTTGCTCAATGCCACCCGCCATCTCATTGAACGCCAGCGCCACCTTACCGATCTCGTCGTCGCCGTGGGGACCGGGGACGCGTTGCTGGTAATCGCCGGCGGCCAGGGCGCCGGCGGTGCGTGCCACCTGGTTCAGGGGACGAAGCGCGCGTGCCACGATCAACGGGGTCAGGAGGAGAGCAAGCAGCAGCACGGCGGCCGACCCTACGAGGACCAGCCAGCGGTCCTGACGCAGAGTCTGCTCGATGCCGTCGGTCGGAACGCTCAGCTGAGCCAGGCCGATCGTGCGCGCAGAGACCTCAATCGGGCGGAGCACCGTCAGGTACGTCGTGGGCGGGTCACCAATGGGGGCGAGGTAGTAGGCGCGCGACCGACCTCTCAGGGCAGCCTGGTACTGGTCGGTCCGAAGTTGTGGTGGCTGCTCGTCCGGAGTCAGGGTAGCGGGGGCGGTGGCGACGATAAGGCCCGCTGGACCGATGATGGCAACCGAGATCCGGGAGTTAGAGAGAGTCAGAGCCTGGGCGAACTGCTTGGACAATAAGAGCCGCTGGATGGGTGTGGTGGTCTTGCTCGACTGCTGCTGCCGCTTGAAGGCGAGCTGCAATGCCGTGTAGTCGTTGGCCAGCACTTCAGCGTTGCTGCGCAGTAGGACTTCTCGAATAACGAAATACTGGGTCACGCCCAGCAGGATCAGCAGCCCCGACAGCAGGCCCAGATAGAAGGCGGTAAGCCGCCAGCGCAGGGAGCGGACGCGGATCACGGGGGTTAACCCTTGATGCGGTACCCGACCCCGCGCACGGTCTGGATCAGCTGGTGCGGCTCGTCGTTGAGCTTCTGGCGGAGGTAGCGGATGTAGACCTCGACGTTGTTGGCGTCGCCGAAGAAGTTGTAGCCCCACACCTGGTCCAGGATGCGTTCGCGGGGGAGCACCTGGTTGGGATGCATCATCAGCAGCCGGAGCAGGTCGAACTCGCGCGCCGACAGCTCGATCAGCCGCCCGTCGCGGCGGACTTCCCGGGTGGTCTCATCCAGGGTCACGTCCTGGACGCGGAGCACGGGCTCTGCGGTCGGGTTGCGCCGGCGCATCACCGCCCGGATGCGAGCCAGCAGCTCGCCGAAGTCGAAGGGCTTAACCAGGTAATCGTCGGCGCCCACGTCCAGGCCCTTGATCCGGTCCTGGACCTCGTCCTTGGCGGACAGGATGATGACGCCGGTGTCCTTGTTCCCGCGGATGGCCTCGGCCACCTGCAGCCCGTCCAGCTTGGGCATCATGATGTCCAGCACCACCACGTGCGGCTTGAACTCGCTGATCAGCCGCAGGGCCGCCTGGCCATCGGGCGCGGTCTGGACCGAGAATCCCTCGTACTGCAGGCCGAGGCGGATGAAATCGACGATGCTGCGCTCGTCGTCAACCACCAGCACCCGGGGCGCCTGCGCCGGATCCTGGGATGCGCTGGCCTCGGCCATTCCAGCTCAATATAACGGCGCGGCGCGCGGTTTCCGGTCGCTTTGCGGAAGTTCTCAGCGCACTCTCAAAAAAGGGCTCCGGCGAGAGTCCTCAGCCCGAATCCACCGAGTCGAACTGGCATCTTGGGCGCGGATGCGGCCTGAGCCCGAGGCCGCCGGAACAAACTCGCATCTTGGGCGCGGATGCGGCCGATCCGGGCGTCGTCTCCTGCGCGCGCTCGGTCACGCATCGCCGGATGCGCTCCCTCCCGTGCTCGTCGCCTCCTGCGGCTCGGCACGCCCCGCATCCCAATCTGCTTCGTCCGTCCGGCGGCCCCGAGCTCCGGGCGTCGTCTCCTGCGCGCGTTCAGTCACGCATCAACGGATGCGCTCCTTCACGTGCTCGTCGCCTCCTTCGGCTCGTCACGCCCCGCATCCCAATCTGCGGCGTCCGATCGGTGGATCCGGGCTTAGATAATGGGCCGGTGCCGGCACCGCCAGCCCGCCGCCCAGCCTATGTCCTCCCCCTCCTGGCGGGCGCCTACCTGGCGGCGGTCACCCTGTTCATGGTCTTCGTCCTGCACCTGTCGGTCTCCCCGGAGCGACTCCTATTGCTGATGCTGATTGCCGCCCTGGTCCTGGGCCGGACGCGCCTCTTCCTCACCGACTGGATCCCATTCCTCATCCTGTTTCTGGGGTACGAGTACCTGCGCGGCCTGGGCGGCAAGATTGGGATGCCGATTCACGACGTCACTGGGCTGGAGCGTCTGGTCTGCTTTGGGCAGGTGCCGACCATCCTCCTGCAACAGGCCTTCTACCATGCCGGCCGGGTGAGCTGGTACGACATCGCCGCCACCATGTTCTATTTCCTCCACTTCGCCTTTCCCCTGGGGCTCGGCTACCTCTTCTGGATCATCGATCGGGGGTCATTCCTGCGTTTCTCGCGAGCGCTGATCGCCATGGCGTTCGCGGCGTTTTTCTTTTACCTGCTGCTGCCGGTGGCGCCCCCGTGGATCGCGGTTCCGGGGGTGGTGAAGATCATTGACCATACGCTGCCCAGCTTCACCGACCTGCCGGGCGTGCCGGTTCCGGCCACGCTCTATCACTGGCTGACGCCCAACCTCTATGCGGCCATGCCCTCCCTGCATGCGGCTTTCCCCTTTCTGGGCGCGCTCTTCGCCCTGCGCCTGTGGGGCAAAGCGGCGTGGCCGACGGTCGTGTACGCGATGTGTGTGTGGCTCAGCCTGGTGTATCTGGGCGAGCACTACGTCGTGGACATCATTGGCGGCGTCGTCTTTGCGCTGGGGGCCTTCTTCGGCGAGGAGCTGCTGACTCGGTGGTGGCGCCGCCACCACCCGCTGCACGCTATCCCTTCCAGATCCTTTTCATGATCACCTTGGCCAGCTTCTCGGGATCATGGTGGGTGGCCAGCCTCGGGTTGACCACGTCGGCCAGGAGCACCCGGATGCCCCGGTCGGAGGCCGTCGCCGGGTCATAGACGACGCGCTGGATGCCGGCGTCCTGCGCCGACATGGGAAGCGGGAAACTCTGATTGCTGTTGACCAGGGCGAAGTCAAAGATGTTCGTCCCCAGGTGATCCTCGATGGCCTCCAGGTGGTCTGACACCCGGAAGTGTTCGGTCTCGCCTGGCTGCGTGGCCACGTTGCAGATGAAGACCTTGACCGCCGGCGACGCCTTGAGCGCCTCGGCCATCCCGTCGACTACCAGGTTGGGCAGGATGCTGGTGTACAGGCTGCCCGGCCCGATGATGATCATCTCGGCGTTGAGGATGGCCTCCTCGGCCTCCGGGTTCACGGTTGGTTCCGGTTCCAGGAAGACCCGCTTGATGGTCGCTTGGCCGTTACCGTTCGGTCCGGGGTGCGGGATGTTCGACTCCCCGACCCGGGTCTCGCCGTCGGCCATCTCGGCGATCAGGGTCACGTCATGCAGTGTGGACGGCACGATCTGGCCCCGGACGGCGAGGACGCGCCCCGACTCGCGGATGGCGTGCTCGAAGTCGCCGGTGATCTCGGCCATGGCCATGATGAAAAGGTTGCCGAAGGAGTGGCCGTTGAGGCTCCCCTCCTTGAAGCGATGCTGGAAGAGGGTGTTCATCAGGGGTTCGACGTCGGCCAGTGCCGTGATGCACTGCCGGAAGTCGCCCGGTGGCAGGATCCGGTACTCGGCCCGCAGCCGGCCCGAGCTGCCCCCGTCGTCGGCGACGGTCACGATGGCGGTCAGGTTGCCGCTGTACTTCTTCAGCCCGCGGAGCAGGGTGGAGAGGCCGGTCCCGCCGCCCATGGCCACGATCCGCGGTCCCCGCTGCAGCGTCCGGTAGTTGTACAGGATCTCGGCCAGCCCGCGGTTCCGGTCGAGCAAGAATGGGCCCAGCATGGACTGGGCTAGCTTGTACAGCGCGTAGCCGATGATCGACACGCCCACGAGTCCGAAGAGGACCGCCCGCACGTAGCGCGGCAGAAACTGGAGGGTCAGGTAATGGAAGATTCGAGGAAGGGTGGCGACCTCGTAGAAGTTGCGCAACGCATAGCCAATACCCAGGCTGACCAGCACCATCCCGGCGAGCAGAAGGAGGAGCCAGCGCTTGATGTGGAGCCCGGGCGTGAGCCACCGCACCACGGTCGAGTTCATCCGTAGTGGAGCCACGGCGACCCACAGCTTAGCACAGCCCTTTTTGAATTCAGAAATGCCACGATCCCGGTAGTCCGGATCGTTGCGCTGGCTCGTCCGGGCGAGCATATAATCGGCTGTAGATGAAGCGCGCCCGCGACATGCACCCCAGCGCGGCGCAGCACGTGCAGGAGGTCCGGATGGCGGTCAAGGCAGAAGGCGTGGCGAAAGCCGGCGAGGGTCGGCGGCGGGAGCAGGCCCAGTACTGGGTCTACTTCGATGGGGAGTTCAAACGGTACGGCGACGCCCGCCTGGGTCTTATGACCCACGCCCTGCACTATGGCACCGGCGTCTTCGAAGGCCTGCGGGCCTACTGGAACGCCGAGCACGAGCAGCTGTTCATCCTCAAGCCACGCGAACACTACGAGCGCATGCACCGCTCGGCCCGGGTGTTGATGCTCAAGATCCCGCTTTCGGTGGACGAGCTCTGCGCGATCACCGTGGAGCTGGTCCGTAAGAACGGTTTTCGACAGGATTCGTACATTCGGCCGATCGCCTTCAAGAGCTCCGAAGAGATCGGTGTTCGGCTTCACAACCTCAACGACTCCTTCGCCATTTACGTCACCCCGTTTGGCAGCTACGTGGACATAGAACGCGGCATCCGGTGCATGGTTTCGAGCTGGCGCCGCATCGATGACAACGTGGCCCCGGCCCGGGCCAAGATCACCGGGATCTATGTGAACTCGGCACTGGCCAAGACCGAGGCCATGGAAAACGGCTTCGACGAGGCCATCATGCTGAGCCAGGACGGACACGTCTGCGAGGGCAGCGCCGAGAATCTGTTCATCGTCCGCGCTAATCGGGTGTTCACGCCCCCAGCGCAGGACAACATCCTGGAGGGAATCACCCGGGAGAACGTCATCGAGCTGCTGCGCACCGAGCTGGGCGTCGAGGTGGTCGAGCGCAGTATCGACCGCTCAGAGCTGTATGTCGCCGATGAGGTGTTCCTTTGCGGCACGGGAGCCCAGATCGCGCCGGTCATCGAGGTCGATCACCGGGCCATCGGCAGCGGCCAGGTCGGACCCATCGCCGCGCGTTTGCAAGCCCTCTACTTCGACATCGTGCGCGGCCGCAATCCCAAGTACGCCGACTGGCTGACGCCCGTTTATTAACCTTCCGGCCTAGAAACAGACTGGGGGATTCTCCCCCAGCTGGCGGTTGCTGCGGGCCATCAAAAGCCGCCCCGGCTATTTCTCTTGACGGCCCGCACCGGGGGTGCGTGGATCGCAACCCCTGCCCGCCGCTCCCCCTCGGCGCCATCCGGCGCCGCCCCAGCTACGCTGGGTACCCACCGATGCGCATAGTGCTGGCGCCCAACGCCTTCAAGGGCACCCTGACCGCCGTAGAAGCCGCCCAGGCCATGGCCGAGGGCATCCGGCGCGTACTGCCGGAAGCGGACCTGGTGTTCGTGCCGATCGCCGATGGGGGTGACGGCACCGTGGAGGCCCTGGTGGCCGCCACCGGCGGGGAGCGGCGCAGCCTCTTGGTGCGAGGACCCCTAGATCAGCCGGTCCAGGCGAGCTACGGCCTGCTCGAGGGGGGTGCCGTGGCCGTGATCGAGATGGCCCGGGCATCGGGGTTGGCGCTCCTCCCACCTGATCGCCGGGATCCGCGGATTACCACCACCTACGGCGTGGGGGAGCTCCTTCAGCATGCCTACGATCAGGGCGCTCGCCGCTTCATCGTGGGCATAGGCGGCAGCGCCACCAACGACGGCGGAGCCGGGATGGCCCAGGCGCTGGGGTATCACCTACTCGACGCACGCGGCCTGGAGCTGGGGCCGGGAGGCGCAGCGCTGGCCTCCCTCGACCGCATCCATGTGGGCGGCGTGCACGGCGACTGGTCGGCCGCCAGCGTGCAGGTGGCGAGCGACGTGACCAACCCGCTGACCGGTCGCCACGGCGCCAGCGCCGTTTACGGGCCCCAGAAGGGCGCCACCCCGCAGGTGGTGGCCGAGCTGGACGCCGCCCTGCGAAGGCTGGCGGCTGTCATCCGCCGGGACCTGGGGCGGGAGGTGGAGACGCTTCCGGGAGCCGGGGCCGCCGGCGGGCTGGGGGCGGGCCTGGTGGCGTTCACCGGCGCGGAGCTCCGACCCGGCGCCGACCTGGTGATGGATGCGATTCGTCTCGATGATCGGCTCCGGGGAGCCGACCTGGTGCTCACCGGCGAAGGCCGGCTGGACGCCCAGACGGCGCGCTTCGGTAAGGGTCCCGCCGCGGTGGCCAGGCGCGCCCGGGCGGCGGGCATCCCGGTGATTGCCATCGCCGGCGGCGTCGCCGACCATGCCGAGGTGCTGGCCATCTTCGACGGGCTGGAAGCGACCGTCAGCTCGACGACGCCCCTCGAAGAGGCGATGGCCCAGGCCGGGCCGCTGTTGACCGATGCGACCGAGCGCGCCATACGCCGCCGGGCGAAGCTGCCCGCCTAGTGCCTTCGGTAGCCCGACTGGGTGCGGCCGTCCATGAAAGAGATCCGCGGATGGCGCACGCCCGAGGTGATCCGCCGGGTGACCACCGCCCCATCCAGCGGCACCACCACGCCGGACCGCTGCAATTGGGGTGGGTTGGGATACCGCTGGGTACAGGTGGCGCAAGCATCGAGGTGCTGAGCCACCATCTTTCGCTGTTCCCGGCGGAGCGTGCCGGGCGGGAAGTTGTCGAGCAAGTAGCTGATCGTGGCGCACCGTCCGTCCTCGGTGAGGGCTTTCCCCTCCATAAAGAGGTATTCCTCTTTGAAGCGGCGGCGCGCCCGGTGTAAGAGCGTTTCCACGGCACTCTCCGAGACCTGCATCTTGCGGGCGATATTGGCGTAGCTGAGGCCCTGCAGCTCGCGAAGGGTCAGCACCAGGCGGTACTTCTCCGGCAGCCGGCGGGCCACGGCCCAGACTGCGTCCCGCAGCTCGCTGATCTCGAGGGCCACCTCCGGGCTCTTGCGGGTATCGGCGTCGGGGACTTGCAGGACGGAGTCCTCGCTTTCTTCCTCGTCGATCTCTTGTACTTCGGGGAACTTTTTGCGACGGCGTAGCTCGTCGTAGCAGAGGTTGGTGGCGATCCGGTGGATCCAGGCCGAGAAGTTGAAACTATCGTTGATACGGTGGATGGTCCGCAGGATCTGGAAGAAGGTCTCCTGGGTCAGGTCCTCCGCCAGCTGGCGATCGCGAAGGAGCCGGAAGGTCAGGCCGTAGATCGCCTTGTGATAACGGCGAAACAGGGTGTCAAAAGCATGCACATCGCCCCCCAGGTAGGCGCGGATCAGATCGAGGTCGGAAGGCCCGCGCGCGACTCGCGTCACTAGCCTCGTTTTCTCCGGGACTCAGCAAAATCTGACCGCGTAAACTGCCTTGCCTGCTAAGTCGCGGGCGAATTATAGCATCGGGTTGCCGCCATCTCGCTACTATTTGTGGCCGAGATTGTGTGGATTGTCACAGCCCTGCGATGAGCGACGAGGCCCCCCGTGAGGCGCTCCGTTATAATGCCGTGACATTTCTGAGCACCCTGGAGAGTTGATGGGCCGCCAAGGGACTCCGGTCGCCCCGCTGGTCGTGGTGCGGTTCCTGGACGATGAGTTCCTGGAAGGTACGTCAGCGCACATCAGCTTGGATGAGCCTCACTTTGTCTTGTCCATGCCGGAGGGCGCCAGCAACAATGAGCTGGCGGTGATTCCCCTGTCATCAGTGAAGCGTCTCACCTTCATCTCGGAGGCGCCCACGGCCGCCGAGCTGGACAGCGTCCAGCGCATGGTCGCGATCCGGTTCCAGGACGGTGAGGTGCTCAAGGGCTACCTGGACGGCGAGCTCAAGCACGGGCGGTATGGCGTCCAGCTGCGACTGCTAACGTTTGAGCGCGACCGGATCGAGACTCTGGGCATCCCCCATGCCTCGCTGAAGGCGCTCTTCTACTTAAAGACCTGGGACTCGCGCCCGCCTGAGTTCGGGGGCACCGCCGATGTCTATGTCGGAAAGCGTCTGGACTCTCCCCTCGTCGACCTGCTTTCCGACATCAAGCAGCTCTCCCGGCTCAAAGAGAAGGGTGCCATCTCGAACACCGAGTTCCAGCGCAAGCGGAGGAAAATCCTCGACCAGCTCTAGCGCCTCGGCCGATCGGCGGATCCGGGCTGCGATTGGAGCATGGCTGGCGCTCGTACTGGTCGCCTGCAGCCAGACATCGGTGCCGCCCATCGTCCCCCGCCCGGCGCCATCGGCGGCGGCCGGCGAGTACCGGCCGGAGGTGGCCCGGCACGACGGCGGGACCGTGACGGTTGGTGACTGGGAATCGCCGAGCAACTTCGCCCCCCTCTTCAACGACGAGCTGGCGGCCGCCCAGGTGGACGCCGCCCTGTATGCCGGGCTGACCCGGCTCGACGCCAACCTTCGGTGGCAGCCGGACCTGGCCACCGAGGTGCCCACCCTGGAAAACCATGGGGTTACCTGGGACCGCGCGGCCGCCACCATGGAGGTGACCTATCATCTGCGCCCCGGGCTCAGATGGTCCGATGGCCAGCCGATCACCGCCCAGGACGTCGCCTACACCTGGAAGGTGATCGTCGACCCGAGCACGGCGGGCGTGCTCTCCACCGACGGCTACATCCTGATTTCCTGGATAGACGTGCGAGATCCGACAACCTTCACCCTGCACTACGACCGGATCTATCCCGAGTACCTGGGCCTCTTCTCGGCGGTTCTGCCGCACCACCGGCTGCAGGACATCGGGTTGGACCGGCTGGCCGCTGACGTCTTTTGGAACCGGCCCGACGTGGTGTCCGGTCCCTACAAGATCTCGGAGCTGGTACCGGACGAGCACATCACCCTGGTGCGCAACGAGGCCTGGTCGGCCGGGCGCGATGGGCAGCGGCCGCACCTGGACCGCATCATCTATAAGATGTACCCGGAGTCGGGCCAGCTGATCGAGGCGGCCGCCGCCGGCCAGGTCGACCTGGCGCTGGAGGTTCCCGAAACCGCCCTCAAGGGACTCGGCACCCTCAAGGGTGCGCTGCCCCACCTGCGGTCGGCCCTGGCTTACGAGCAGGTCACATTCAACCAGGCGGACCCCAATCCCCTCACCGGCCAATCGCCGCCCTGGGCCGGCGATCCGGTGGTGCTGCAGGCGCTCGGTCTGGCTGTTGACCGGCGGGGCATCAACCAGGAGCTGCTTGCCGGCCGGGCCCGCCTGGCCGATTCGCCAATTCCCAGCGCCCTGGGCGACTTCCACGGCACGGGGCGGGGGCCAGCGTACGATCCGCAACGGGCCAACCAGCTGCTGGACGGCGACGGTTGGCTGCGGGGCTCGGACGGGATCCGAGCTAAAGGCCAAAGACGGCTGAGTTTTTCGATCTCCACCACGCTGGATAACCCGCTTCGCCTGGCGGTCCAGGAGCGCCTGATCGCCGACTGGCGGGCGGTGGGGGTGGAGGTGACGGCCCGCGACGCCCGACCGGTGGACCTGTTCAGCGGCTATGCGGAGCAGGGGAAGCTGGCTCGGGGCCAGTTCGAGGCCGGGCTGTGGACCTGGAGCATCGGCCCCGACCCGGATGGGGTGTACCCCATCGAACACTCCAGCGCCATCCCCAACGACCAGAACGAGGGCAAAGGGTCGAACTTCGGGCGGCTCCAGGATCCTCAGATCGACCACTTCCTCGATGCCGGCCGGGCATCCGTGCTGGAGGCCGACCGGACCCGGGCCTATGCGGCATTCGTGCGCGCCTATGCGACGCACGGCGCCGAGCTCCCGCTCTACGAGCGGGTGCTGACCGTGCTGGCCTGGCCCCATCTGCACAACCTGCTGGTCAACCCGGGTCCCAACACCACGCTCTGGAATGTGCAGGACTGGTGGGTCGACGGCTGAAGAGCAAATTGGGGCGCACAGTCCGGCGCCGAATCGTTAGGAAAGGTTAGAGAAGGCCCGCTTTCGTTGACAGGTCAGGGGGTCGACCGTAGAATTCGGCTCGCAGAAAATGCTGGCAGGTTTCTATTCGCGTGCCAGCCGTTTGCAATCAAGAAAGTTTGAGGAAGGAGGAGTGCATGACAGGCAACCTGCGAAGCCTTAGGTTACTGTCGCTCGGCGGCGTTGCGGGCGTGCTGCTGGCCGCGTGTGCTGGTGGGACAACCACGACGACAAGCGGTAGTCCCAAGTCCGGCGGCAGCGTCACGGTGGCGTCGTGGCAGGAACCGGATACCTTGCTGGCGGCGGGTGTCACGGACAGCATGACGCACGCGTACGCGGATGTGGGCCCGGCAATGGAGGGGTTACTTCGGGCGAAGGCGGTCGTAGACGTTCCCAAGAATCCCAAGATCTCGGACTACTGGGAACCGCAGTTGGCCACCAACGTCCCGACGGTGGAGAACGGCGACGTCAAGGTCAACGGGACGACGATGGACGTTACCTGGAAGCTGCGCCATGGCGTGAAGTGGCATGACGGCATGCCGTTCACATCCAAGGACGTCAAGTCGACCTTCGACTTCTGGTGGGTGAAATACAAGGACAAGAACCCCACGCCGGTCATCTCGACCAGCGGGTGGGATCAGGTCAGCGGGGTCGATACCCCCGATGACTTCACCGCCGTCGTCCATTGGAAGAGCATCTTCGGGCCATATATCGCATTCGGCGCCGGACCCTATGGCATCCTGCCCGATCACCTGCTCCAGCAGGTATGGGCGAAGTCCGGGGACATCACCAAGGAGAAGCTCAGCATCGCCATCCCGGGCGGCTTCAACGGCACCGATACCTGGGACAAGTGGATGGTGGGCACGGGGCCCTTCATGTTCAAGGAATGGGTTACCGGCGACCACTTGACCCTGGTCAAGAACCCGCATTGGTGGGGCTCGCACCAGCCCTACCTCGATACCATCACCGTCAAGTTCGAACCCGACACCAATACCCAGCTGGCCGACCTGCGGACCAACACCATCGATATGGGGCTGGACTTCCGGGCGGCCCTGCTCAGCCCGCTGTCCCATCTGGACGCGGTCACGACCACCATCCTGCCCGATAGCGGAGCGGAGAAGATCGACCTGAACCTGCACAACGCGTTCCTACAGGACAAGGCGGTGCGGCAGGCCATCCTGATGGGGATCGACCGGCAGAAGATCGTGGACACCCTGCTGGAAAGCAAGACCACGGTCCCGCCGGATTCGTGGCTCTGCCTGGGCACCGGCGGCTGGTGCCAGGACCCCAGCGCTACCCATACCAAGTTCGACCCCGCGGCGGCCCAGACCCTACTGACCAACGCCGGCTACAAGGTGGACAAAGACAAGTGCGGCGGTATGCGGTCGTCGCCGGCCGGGGCACCCACCAATGGCAAGTGCCTGGAGGTCAAGCTCGTGACCACCTCCGGCAACGCCCTGCGGGAACAGCAGGAGGTCGTCATCGCCTCGGACCTCAAGCTGATCGGCGTCAAAGTCACCCAGCCGTTCAACAACCCGCGCGCCGGGAAGCTGTTCGGCTCGTATTCGAACGGGGGTACTCTCTACACCCATGTCTTTGACATGGCGATGTACACCAACACCTACAGCGGACCGGCGGAGCCGGATGCGTTCTACGCCGGCTACGTCAGCTCGCAGATTCCGAGCGATGCGAATCAAGGCCAGGGTCAGAACGACACCTTTACCAACGACGCGCGGGTTGATGCGGCCTTCAACAAGGGCCGGGTAGCGGTCGCGCAAGCGGACCGCAAGCAGGCCTACGTCGACGCTCAGAAGGCGCTGGCCGACATCATCCCCGAGATCCCGCTCTACCAGCAGCTGACCGTGATCGCCTACAACAAGAAGCTGCAAGGCTTCAAAGGCAACGACTTCTTCTGGATGAATAACGCGGAAGACTGGTACGTTTCGTCGTAGCGGCGTGATGGAAGGGCGCCTCTGGGAGGCGCCCTTCCTCGTTTCTGGGAACCGGCCAAGCGGCCGGGCGGCGGCGGCCAGGCCGTCTATTCGATCGACGAAACCCTTGGCTATACTCTGGAGGGAAGGGCGCTCGTGACCAAGTACATCCTCCGGCGAGTGCTGCAGGCCATCCCGGTCCTGTTTGTCATCTCTCTCATCCTGTTCACGATCACGCAGGTCCTGCCTGACAAGCCCTGGGCCTTGCTGCTCCACAATCCCCGCCTGACGCTGGCGGACCGGGCCCGCATCCTTCATTACTACGGCTTTGATCAGCCGTTCTGGCTGCAGTACTTCCTCTATATGAAGCACCTGCTGTCCCTACCGCCAGATCTCGGAACCTCGTACTTCAGCCACCAGACCACCCTCAGCCTGATTCGCGAGCGGCTGCCCAACACCCTGGTCCTGATGGGGAGCTTCTACATTGTGACGCTGGCGCTCTCGATTCCGATCGGGATTATCGCCGCCGTCAAGCAGTACTCTAAGTTCGACAACCTGGTGACCACCGGCGCGTTCGTCGGGATCTCCCTGCCGAACTTCTGGTTTGGCCTGATGCTGATCATCCTGTTCGCCGTCATCCCCTACGAGCACCTTGGCTTCAAGATCTTCCCGACTGGCGGGATGTGGGATCCCGGCCATGTCGGGGACCCGCTGAACTTGCTCTGGCACCTGGTCCTGCCCGCCATCGTGCTGTCGGTCCAATCGATCGCCCAGTACAGCCGGTTCATGCGGAGCAGCATGCTCGACGTCCTGAATCAGGACTACATCCGAACGGCTCGGGCGAAGGGCCTGGCCGAGGGCCGCGTCGTTCTCCGCCACGCCCTCCGCAATTCCCTGCTGCCCCTTATCACCCTGATGGGGATCGAGATCCCACAGCTCTTCGTGGGCGCCCTCATCACGGAGCAAGTGTTCGCCTGGCCCGGGATGGGCCGGCTCTTCTGGGACGCCGCTCAGAAGACCGACATCCAGGTCCTGGTAGGTGTGCTGGTCCTGCTCTCAGTGCTGGTGGTGTTCGGAAACCTGATTGCCGATGTGGCCTATGGGTGGGCCGATCCGCGGATCCAATATCGATAGGAGATATGGACGATGATTGATCCGACCCCGAGCCAGGCTCCAGAAATCATCGAGGCCGCCGCCGTTCCCCAGCCGCAGGCCGACTACGACGTCACCCGTGAGGTTGGGTACTACCAGCTGGTCTGGCGCCGGCTGCGCCGGCACCGGATGGCCATGATCAGCGCCGGGGTCCTGGTCTTCCTGACGCTGGCGTCGTTCATCGTCCCCAGCATCCTGGCCACCCTCGCCCCGAACGTCTACAGTGATACCCCGGACCTGCTCAACCGGTTTGGAGCTCCCTCCTGGCCCCACATCATGGGGACCGACGAGCTTGGTCGTGACATCTTCCGTCGCATTCTGCAAGGAGGCCAGATCTCGCTCATGGTCGGCCTCTTCGGCATGATGGTCACCGTCCTGCTGGGCGGCACCATTGGAGCGGTGGCCGGCTATTTCGGATCGATCGTGGACAACATCCTGATGCGGATCACCGATGCCATGCTGACCATCCCCCAGATCTTCTTGCTGATCCTGATCGCCACCGCCTTCGGCGGGTCCGTGTCTCCCACCGTGATGGTGCTGGCCATTGGCCTGACGCTGTGGCCGTATCCGGCCAGAATCATCCGCTCCGTGGTGCTCTCCATCAAGGAGAAGGAATTCGTCGAAGCCGCCCGGGCGGTGGGCTCGGGAAACAGCAAGATCATCCTCCGCCACGTGATCCCCAACGCCCTCGGCCCGATCCTGGTGGCGGCCACCCTTTATGTCGGAGCCGCCATCCTGACGGAGAGCGCGGTCAGCTACCTGAACCTCGGGATCGGGCCGCCGCTGGCCTCCTGGGGCAGCATGCTCTTCCGGGCCCAGGAGTTCATCTGGGAGGCCGGCTACTACGCCCTCTTCCCGGGCCTCATGATCTTGATCACGGTCCTGTGCATCAACTTTATGGGTGACGGGTTGCGGGACGCCTTCGACCCGCGATCCTTCGACCGCTAGGCCATTCGCCGCCATGGCTGACCTGCTTCGTCTCGAAGGCGTGCGGACGCACTTCAAGACCAACGACGGCGTGGTGAAAGCCGTCGACGGCGTCGACTACTCGGTCAAGCGCGGCACCACACTGGGACTCGTGGGCGAGTCCGGCTGCGGCAAGAGCGTCACCGCGCTCTCCATCATGCGGCTGCTTCCGCGAACGGGTCGGATCGTCGCCGGTCGCGTCTGGTTCGAGGGCCGTGACCTGGCCGAGTCGAGCGAGGAGGAGATGCAGGACGTCCGCGGCAACGATATCTCCATGATCTTCCAGGAGCCGATGACCTCCCTCAACCCGGTCTTCACGGTGGGCGACCAGGTGGGGGAGGCCATCAAGCAGCACCTGCGCGTCTCCGACAAGGAGGTCAAGGAGCGGGTCATCGATCTGTTCCGCCTGGTCGGCATCTCGGCGCCGGAGACCCGGATGAACGATTTTCCGCACCAGATGAGTGGCGGCATGCGGCAGCGGGTCATGATCGCGATGGCGCTGTCCTGCAATCCAAAGCTGTTGATCGCGGATGAGCCCACCACGGCGCTGGATGTCACCATCCAGGCCCAAATCCTGGAGCTAATGCGGGAGCTGAAAGAGAAGAAGGACATGGCGATGATCTTGATCACCCACGACTTGGGGGTCATCGCCGAGGTGGCCGAGGACGTGGCGGTAATGTATGCGGGCAAGATCGTCGAGCATGGCACCGTGAGCCAGATTTTCGAGAAGCCCATGCACCCCTACACCCAGGGCCTGCTCGCCTCCATTCCGAGCCTGGGCGCCCGCGGGGTGCGCCTCAACGTGATCAAGGGAACGGTTCCCCATCCGCTCAACCTGCCTCCGGGGTGTCTCTTTGCCCCCCGGTGCCCGCACGCGTTCGACCGCTGCCCGACCGCCTTCCCCGCCCGGATGGACCAGGGCGATGGGCACGACGTCGCCTGCTACCTGTATGGGGACGCTGATGAACCGGGCACCCAGGTTGCCCGGCCAGTCCCCAGGGCGGCCACGGCGTGAGCACGGCGCTGGACCAGGCCCTAGGCAGCTTTCCAGCCCAGGCCCCCGCCGGCCAGCCGCTGGTTAGCGTGCGGGGGCTGCAAAAATATTTCCCCATCAAGGGCGGCGTCCTGCAGCGGACCGTGGCCCACGTCAAGGCGGTCGACGGCATCGACTTCGATATCCGTGCCGGCGAAGTGCTCGGGTTGGTGGGCGAGTCGGGGTGCGGCAAGACCACCACCGGCCGCCTGCTGTTGCGGCTGATCGAGCCCAGCGCCGGCCAGGTGCTGTTCGAAGGGCGCGACGTGCTCAAGATGGGCGGCCGCGAGCTGAAGGCGCTCCGGGCCGAAATGCAGATCATCTTCCAGGACCCCTATGCCTCCTTGAACCCGCGGCTTCCCATCGGGGAGATCATCGGGGAGGGGCTCGCCAACCACGGCATGCACCGCCGCCGGGAACGGGAGGAGGCGGTGGCCGACATCCTGGAGAAGGTTGGGCTTCGCCGCTACTTCATCAACCGGTATCCCCACGAGTTCAGCGGCGGCCAGCGGCAGCGGATCGGCCTCGCCCGAGCCCTGGTCCTCCGACCCAAGTTCATCGTGGCCGACGAGCCGGTCTCGGCCCTGGACGTCTCCATCCAGTCGCAGGTGTTGAACTTGATGGCGGACCTGCAGCGGGAGTTCGGCCTGACCTATCTCTTCATCTCGCACAACCTGAGCGTGGTGCAGCACGTCAGTGACCGGGTGGCGGTGATGTACCTGGGGAAGATCGTCGAGCTGGCCGACAGCGTCGATCTCTACCGTAGCCCCAAGCACCCTTACACCCAGGCGCTGCTGTCCGCCATCCCGCTGCCCAACCCCAAAGAGCGCCGCCGCCGCGTGATCCTCACCGGAGACGTACCTAGCCCCATCAACCCGCCCAGCGGCTGCCGCTTCCATACCCGATGCCCGCTGGCCCGGGATATCTGCTCCAAGGTCGAGCCGACCTTCGAGCTGAAGGCCTCCGGGCACTGGGCCGCCTGCCACTTCGCATAGCGCGCGCTGTCTTCATGCGGCCGTAACCTTGCCGGCGTATAAGTAGAGAGAACCGTGGAAACCCCCCCCGAGATCACGCCCGCTTCGCCGCCGCCGGTGGCGGTCGGCCGCCGCATCTTCCTGGGCCTGCTGGGGGCCGGCGCCGGGGGCCTGCTGATCGGCGGCAAGCTGGTCCAGGAACCCAGGGCCTACAAGAACGTCAGCACCATGCCGGTCAACCTGAACGGCGCCGACACGATTCAGCCCCGCAACCTTGTCTTCGGGGGGCTGGAGCGCTTCCGCTATTACTCTGTGGCGCCCGTTCCAAGCTACCGGCCCGCCACCTGGCGGCTGCGGGTGGGCGGCCTGGTGGATCGGCCGCTGCTGATCACCTACACCGACCTCTACAGCCTGCCCTCCGTCTACGTGCGCGCCGACTTCCGCTGCGTGACCGGGTGGGTCGTGCACGACAACCTCTGGCGCGGGATCCAACTGCGGACCATCTTCCAGCTGGCGGGGGCGCAACAGGCCGCCCGGTTTGTCACCTTTACCTCATTCGATGGGATCTATCGGGAGAGCTTCACGCTCGACCAGGCTCAATCGGAGCACGCCATCGTGGCCTTCGAGCTCAACAAGCGTCCCCTGCCCACCGAGCAGGGCGCTCCCGCCCGCATCATCAATCCGGACATGTTCGGTTACAAGAACCTGAAGTGGCTGGGCGGCATCTCCCTGACGGCCCACCGGGAGAACGGCTACTGGGAGCAAAAGGGCTGGTGCAACCCGCTGATCGGGTCTGATTTTGACGACTGCGCCTGACCGGCGGCCCCCCGCGCCAGAACGGGTCCTTCGATTCGACGCCACCGAGCGCTGGATGCACTGGGCATTTTCCACCCCCTTTCTGGTGCTGCTCATCACCGGCGTCGCGCTGGGCCTGCCCCAAACGGAGATCCTGCTCACCCACCGGGATCTGATCCGGGCCGTCCACCTGGCGGCCGCGGTTGGGCTGGTGGCCCTGCCAGCCGCGGTCTGGCTGGCCGGCAACCGTCGCGGCCTGCACCGCGACGCGCGCGAAATTGATCGCTGGGACCGGCTGGACTGGCAATGGCTGCGGCGATCGCCCTGGCCCTTCCGGCGGTCGGCGCTGCCACCCCAGGGCCGCTTCAATGCCGGCCAGAAGTTGAACAGCATCCTGGTCACCGCGGCCGCCGTGGGCTTCCTGGTCACCGGCGTTTTCATGTGGAAGGCGGAGGCCTTTCCCGTCTGGCTGGGCGACGTCTCCACCCAGGCGCACGATCTCCTTACGATCGCGGTCGTCCCGCTGGTGCTCGGACACATCATCATGGCAGCGGTCAACCCCCGCACCAACCAGGCTTTGGGCAGCGTCTTCCATGGGTACGTGGACGCCGGCTGGGCGCGCGCCCATCACAGCCGCTGGATGCCCTGACCCGCCTCTCAAACACCGGCCACTCTCTATACTTAGCTTCGCCGGCTCCGGGCCGGCATTCTTCTGTTCATGAGAGATCTGAGCATGGCCGCGCTGGACGCGGCACAAGTCCAGGGTGCCTCCTACGCCGATATTCGGCTAAGCCACCGGGTCCAGCAGGATCTGACCGTCAAGAACGGGCGGCTGGCCTCTGTCTCGGATGACACCAGCGAGGGATTCGGCGTCCGGGTGCTGGTGGACGGCGCCTGGGGCTTTGCCGGGAGCGCGCGGCTAGAGACCCAGGAAGTGGAGGAGGTCGTGGGCCGGGCGATCCGGATCGCCCGCGCCAGTGCCCGGGTCCAGACCGCGAAGGTGGTCCTGGGGCCGCCGGTCACCTCCAAAGGGAATTACCGCACCCCGGTAGTGCGCGACCCGTTTGCGGTCCCGCTGAGCGAGAAGGTGGACCTGCTCCTGCGCGCCGATGCCGCCATGGCGGCCGTGGCCGGGGTCACGGTGCGGGAGGGATCGATGGAGTTCCTGAAGGACCGCAAAGTCTTTGCCTCCACCGAAGGCGCGTTCGTGGAGCAGGAGTTTGTCGAAAGTGGAGCGGGGCTGGAGGCCACCGCCACCAACGAGGCGGACTTCCAGAGCCGGTCGTATCCGAACTCGTTCGGGCACCAGCAAGGCGCCGCCGGCTACGAATACATCGAGGCCATGCGGCTGGACGCCCACGGCGGCCGGATCGCCGAGGAGGCGGTCGCCTTGCTCACCGCCCCCCAGTGTCCGAGCGGAATCAAGACCATCATCCTCGACGCCAGCCAGGTGGCCCTCCAGATCCACGAGTCGTGCGGCCATCCCACCGAGCTCGACCGAGTCTTCGGCATGGAAGCCGCGTATGCCGGCACCAGCTTCATGACCCCCGATAAGTTGAACGCCCTCCACTATGGCTCACGCGAGGTGACGATCACCGCCGATGCGCTGAGCCCCACCGGCCTGGGCACCTTCGGCTGGGACGACGAGGGGGTGCCCGCCCAGCGGACCTACCTCATCCGGGACGGGCTCTTCGTTGGCTACCTCACCTCCCGGGAGACGGCCAGCGTGCTCGGCCAGGCGAGCAACGGGACCATGCGCGCCGACGGCTGGAACCGGATCCCCCTGATCCGCATGACCAACGTGAACCTGGAGCCGGGGACCTCCTCGCTGGCGGAGATGATCGCCGAGACCAAGGACGGCGTGTACATGGAGACCAATCGCAGCTGGAGCATCGACGACAAGCGGCTGAACTTCCAGTTCGGCACCCAGCTCGCCTACGAGATCGTCAACGGCAAGCGCGGCCGGATGCTGAAGAACGCCACCTACGCGGGCAGCACCCCCGAGTTCTGGAACTCCTGCGATGCCGTTGGTGGGCCCGCCGAATGGCGGCTCTGGGGACTGACCAACTGCGGCAAGGGACAGCCGCCCCAGCTGGCCCACGTGGCCCACGGGGCGGCCCCGGCCCGGTTCCAGAACGTGCGGGTGGGCATCCTGAAGTGAAGGCCGTCGAATCCCCGGGTCTGACCGACGCCACCAGCCTGCGGGCGTTCATGGAGGTCATCATCGAGCGCTCCCCTGCCGACGAAACGGAGGTGCTGGTCACCGAGCAGGACGGGGCGCTCACCCGCTTTGCCAACAATGGGATTCACCAGAACGTGGCCGAGCGCAACACCACGGTGCGGGTGCGGGTGGTGAAGAACGGCAAGACGGGCGTGGCCTCGCTCAACCAGCTGAGTGCCGAGGCCGCTCGCGGCGTGCTGGCACGGGCCATCGAAATCGCCGACCTGCAGACGGCCGGCGAGACCGTTCCCCTGCCCGGTCCGGCGAAAGCGGCTACGGTCGACGCCTGGTTCGACCGGACGGCGAATGCCACGCCGGAGGAGCGAGCCGACTTCGTGGGCGCCATCTGTCGGGGGGCCGCCCGCCAGGGGTTGAAGGCCTTTGGCGCCTTCAGCACTTCCGGCGGCCAGGTCGCCATCGCCAATTCCAAGGGCGTCTTCCACCACCATCGCGGCACCCAGGCGGCGGTGAACACGGTGGTGATGGGGGATGCCGGGTCCGGATACGCCGATCGGTCGGCCCTGGATGTCGCCAGTCTGGATGGCGAGGAGCTGGCCGCGGAAGTGATCGAGAAGGCCCAACGCAACCAGCAGGCCGAGCCGGTGGAGCCCGGGGTCTACGAGGTCGTGCTGGAGGAGTACGCGGTGGGCGAGCTACTCGAGTTCATGAGCTACGTCGGCTTCTCCGCCCTGGCGCTGCAGGAGGAGCGAAGCTTCATGCGGCTGAACGAGCGGATCACCGGGGAGAAGGTCACCATCTGGGATGACGGCTTGGATCTCAACGGAATCCCGGCGCCCTTCGACTTCGAGGGCGTGCCCACGCAGCGGGTCGACCTGATCCGGGAGGGGGTCGCAGTCGGCGTGGTGTACGACCAGCAGACCGCCGCCCGGGAGCATCGGCAGTCGACCGGCCACGGCCTGCCGGCTCCCAACACCGAAGGCCCCTACGCCACCAACCTGTTCATGGCGCCCGGGTCGGTCGACAAATCGCGGCTGGCCGACGGCATCAAACGGGGGATCTGGGTCACCCGATTCTGGTATGTCCGGGTGGTGCAGCCCAAGGCGTCCATCATCACCGGCATGACGCGGGAGGGCACCTTCCTCATCGAGGACGGCCAGCTGACGCGCCCGGTCAAGGATCTGCGCTTTACGGAAAGCATGCTCGAGGCGCTGGCCGGCACCGTTGCCCTGTCCAGCACTACCAAGCTGCAGGCCAGCGAGTACTTCGGTGCCACCCGGGTGCCGGCCGTGCGGCTGCAGCGGTTCACCTTTACCAGTTGACCCAGCCCGACCGCATCCCCCTGATCGGCCTGCCCACCCTCGAGATCCCGCGCGGCGAGCGTCCACCCCGCTATGGGATCAACCAGGCCTACGTCCGAGCCCTGGAAGCAGCCGGGGCGGCCCCGGTCTTGATTCCCCTGCTGGACGACCCCGATCGCCTGCACGCCATTTACGCCCGCCTGGACGGCATCCTCTTCCCCGGCGGCGAGGACGTGGAGCCGGCCGCCTACCACGAAGAGCCGATCGGCCAGCTGAACGTGGTGGAACCGCGGCGCGACCAGATGGAAATGGCGCTGGCACGCTGGGCGGCCGAGGACGATCTGCCGGCGCTGGGGATCTGCCGCGGGCAGCAACTCTTGAACGTGGCCCTGGGCGGCAGCCTGTACCAGGACCTGCGATTCCAGAAGGTGACCTCCTTCGAGCATGCCAACAAGGACGGCCGGGCCCGCGACGCCCTGATCCACGCCGTCCGCCTGGACCCCGACTCCCGGCTGGCTCAGCTGATCGATGAGACCGAGGTGACGGTTAATAGCCTCCATCACCAGGCGGTCAAGGAGGCGGCGCCCACCCTGCGCATCGTCGGCCGCGCGCAGGACGGCGTGATCGAGGCGCTGGAGGCTCCCGATCGACGGTTCCTGATCGCGGTCCAGTGGCATCCCGAGGAGATCGCGTCCGTTGCCTGGGTGCAGCAGCTCTTCCGCGGCTTTGTCCGCGCCGCCGCCGCCAGCTAACTCCCGGAACTTTGCCGCGCCCGGTGCAGCACATCGACCAGCCGTGCCCTTACCGGCCGTTCGCGGGAGAGGTCTCCGTTCGTGATGGGTCCGGCAGCGAGGTGGCCGACGTCCACGCCGACGCCGCCGGTCATTTCCGCGTCGACCTGGCGCCCGGGACCTACCAGCCGGTGCCCGTTTCCCCGCATCCTGGCATGTCGCCCTTTGGCAAGTCTCAGACCGTCCCGGTCGTGGCTGGCCTCTACAGCCAGGTCACCATCGCGTACGACAGCGGAATACGATAGCCGTCCTCACCTGCAGGGGAACCCGATCGGCTCTCGGTAAGCGGTGTCCGCGGCGGCCTGGGAGATGTAGCCGTCGTGCACCATCTGGGCCAGCACGTTGAAGTGGCGGGCGCGCGCCGCGCACGGGTTCCGGTACAGGTCGTAATACGAGGGCGACTGCGGGAGGCCGGCCAGCATCGATGCCCGGGCCAGGTCCAGCTGGTTGGGCGCCATCTGGAAATACACCGACGACGCCTGGCCGATGCCCCAGGCGCCGTGGCCGAAATAGACGGAATTCAGGTACGACTCCAGGATGACCGCCTTGGGAAACCGCAGCTCCAGCTTGAGGGCCAGCAGCAGGTCTTCGGGCTTGCGCCAGCCGTCGTCGTTTCCGTGCAGGTAGAGATTCTTGACCAACTGCTGGCTGAGGGTGCTGGCCCCCTCCAGCGCCCGGCGGTGGTACAGGTCGGCGAGCAGCGCCCGCCCCAAGCCCTGCACGTCGATGCCGTGGTGCTGGTAGAAGCGTTCGTCCTCGATGGCGATCAAGGCCTCGCTCAGAGAGTCCGGCACGGCGGAGAGCGTGACCCGGCTCGCGCCGTGAGCCCCCAGCGCGGCGTCCACGCGCTGCGGCATGTCGTCCACCGGGGGCGTGACCAGCAGCCCGACGATGATGCCAAGCCCCAGCAGCATCAGCAACGCCAGCACGGCGCCGGCAGCCAAAAACAGCCACCGCCGGAGCACGCCGGAACGCGGGGCCGTGATCATCGCCACTCATTCTTGCAACGGCCAGATGGCCGGGGTGGCCCCGCTGCAGGACGGCGGTAGAATTGGACCGTGGGTGAGACCGCCGCCGAGCGCCGCGGTACCTGGAAGGTCAAGGCCGGCCTGGCCGAGATGCTGAAGGGTGGGGTGATCATGGATGTCGTCACGGCGGACCAGGCGAAGATCGCCGAGGACGCGGGGGCGGTGGCCGTGATGGCCCTGGAGCGCGTCCCGGCCGACATCCGCCGGGAAGGTGGCGTGGCCAGGATGAGCGACCCGGGGTTGATCCAGGCGATCATCGATGCCGTGACCATCCCGGTGATGGCCAAGTGCCGCATCGGCCATTTCGTGGAGGCCCAGATCCTGGAGGCCATCGGGGTGGATTACATCGATGAGAGCGAGGTGCTGACCCCGGCCGACGAGGAGCATCACATCAACAAGCACTCCTTCAAGATCCCGTTCGTGTGCGGCTGCCGGGATCTGGGGGAGGCCCTGCGGCGGATCGCCGAAGGGGCCGCTATGATCCGCACCAAAGGCGAGGCCGGGACCGGGAACGTGGTCGAAGCCGTTCGCCACCAGCGCGCCGTGACCAGCGCTATCCGGCGGCTGAACGGCATGGGTCCGGAGGAGCTGGTCATGGAGGCCAAGCAGCTGGGTGCCCCCGCCGACCTGCTGGAAGAGACCGCCCGGTTGGGTCGCCTGCCGGTGGTCAACTTCGCTGCTGGGGGGATCGCCACCCCGGCCGATGCCGCGCTCATGATGCAGCTCGGCTGCGACGGCATCTTCGTCGGCTCCGGGGTGTTCAAGTCGGAGGATCCGTCCGCCCGGGCCAAGGCCATCGTGGCGGCCACCACCAATTACGACAGGCCGGACATCCTGGTGGAGGTGTCCAGGAGCTTGGGGAAGGCGATGCGCGGGCTGGAGATCGGCGCCATTCCCAAGGAGGAGCTGCTCGCGGGCAGAGGCTGGTGAGCGCCCGACGACGCATCGGGGTGCTCGCCTTGCAGGGCGACTTTCGCGAGCATCTGGCGGCCCTCCGCGCGTGTGAGGTGGAGGGGGTCGCCGTGCGCACCACCGAGGAGCTGGATCGCGTCGATGCGCTGATTCTTCCGGGAGGCGAGAGCACGACCATGAGCCGGCTGATGGATTCGAAACTGCGCCAGCGAATCCAGGAACGGGCGGCCGCCGGGATGCCGGTGATGGGCACCTGCGCCGGGATGATCCTGATGGCCAGTGAGGTCCTGGACGGCACCGTCGAACAGGAGCCGCTCAAGCTCATGCACCTGGCGGTCCGCCGCAACGCCTACGGGCGCCAGCGTGACAGTTTCGAAGCCGAGGTCGATGCCCCGGCCCTGGGCGGGCCCGGCCCCGGCGTGTTCATCCGCGCTCCCCAGGTCACCCAGGCGGGAGCCTCGGTCGAGACCCTGGCCAGCCACGGGGGGCAGCCGGTGGCGCTGCGGGAAGAAAACCGCTTGGCCCTGGCCTTCCATCCGGAATTGACCCCGGACCATCGCTGGCACCAGTACTTTCTCGGCTTTCTGGACGGGTCATGAGCCTGCAGATCCGGGCGGCACAGCTCAAGGACCTGGGCGCCATCGAAGCCCTCTACCGCGAACATGCCCAGGCCCCGGAGCATGGCTTCGCCGCGTCGCACGCGCTGCCCCGCCGGCAGTTCGCCTCATCCAGGCTCTGGTTCCTGGTCAACAATACGTTTGCCTCCATCCTGCCGCTGACCTCGGCGGCCGACCACGTCTACGTCGCCGTGGGGCCGCGCCAGGGCGTGCAGGGGTTCATTCAGGCGGAGACCGCCCCAGCGGGCAAGCACGTCTGGCAGGTCCTGAACCTGAGCATCCGCCCGGAGCTCGATCGGTTTCAGGCCGGGACGGCGCTGCTGGACAATCTCTTTAACGAGGGGCTGCGCCGGGGAGTCTTCCGCTTCATCGTCCGCCTCTCCGTGGATGATCCGATGACAGACCTCTTCAAGGCCCGCGGCTTTCGCGCCTACGCCACCGAGCACGCGCTGCTGGCCGACGGCGTGGCTGCCCGCCCGACGGTCGACCTGGACGGCTGGCGCCCCATGCGGCGCGAGGACGAGCTGGCCCTCTATCTGCTCTACCGGGCGGTCACCCCGCGCGAGGTCTCGGCGGTGGAGGGCGCCACCTTTCGGGAGTGGCGCCAGAACTTCCAGCACGGCTCGTGGACCAGCCGCCTGCCGCGGGCCACTCGCCCACGCCAGTACGTCGTGGACCGGGTCCAGGTGATGGGCTGGATGGGGATCACCCCCGGGGGCGGGGCGCGGCCCAACACCCTGGGCCTGCTGGCCCTGCCGGAGCCGTCTGGGCTGCTCGACGAGCTGGTCCAGCGCAGCCTTGGGTACCTGGCCGGCCACCGCCCCGGGCCGGTCTGGTGCAGCCTGCGCCACTACGACGAGCGCGCCATCCAGCTGCTGCAGCGGGAGGGCTTCGAGGTCATCGCCTCCCAGGTCCTCATGGTTCGAGAGCTGGCCCTCAAGGTCCCGGTCCGAGCCCGGGTGCGGGTCAAAGACAAGGCCCTCGTCCCCCAGTACGGGTAATCTGGGTCAATGCTTCGAGCCCAGAACAACCTGGTGCGGGCGGACAACGACGAGCTGAACCTCCTGTTCCAGACGCTGCCACCCCACCTGTATCGGGCGGTCCACCAGCTGTCGGATCTCGGCTATCTGCTGGAGATCGTCCTGGACCTCGGCCGCGAGCCGGAAGCGCGCTTCCCCGAGGAAGAGGTGATCCTGAGCGACACGCCGATCACCTCCGAGGATCTCGAGTTCGTGGCCTCCCGTGTCGGATCGTTCGGGGATGATAACCGGGCCGGTATCGAGCGGACCCTGCACCGCATCTCCGCCATCCGCAATCGGAATAGCCAGATCGTGGGGATGACCTGCCGGGTCGGCCGCGCCATCACCGGCACCATCGACATCATCAAGGACATGGTCATCGGCGGCAAGAGCATCCTGCTGCTCGGCCGTCCCGGCATCGGCAAGACCACCATGCTGCGCGAGTGCGCCCGGGTGCTGGCGGACGAGATGAAGAAGCGGGTGGTGATCGTGGACACCTCCAACGAGATCGGTGGCGATGGCGACATCCCGCATCCGGGGATCGGCCGGGCGCGCCGGATGCAGGTCCGGACGCCGGCCTTGCAGCACGCCGTCATGATCGAGGCGGTGGAGAACCACATGCCCCAGGTGATCGTCATCGACGAAATCGGGACCGAGCTGGAGGCGGCTGCCGCCCGGACCATCGCCGAGCGAGGCGTGCAGCTGATCGCCACCGCCCACGGAAACTCACTCGATAACTTGCTGGTCAACCCCACCCTCAACGACCTGCTGGGCGGCATCCAGACGGTCACCCTGTCGGACGAGGAGGCCCGTCGGCGCGGGACCCAGAAATCGGTGCTGGAGCGGAAGTCGCCGCCCACCTTCGATGTCCTGGTCGAAATCCACGACCGCGACCGGTTGGCCGTGCATCAGCCGCTGGCCGAGGTGGTCGACATGGCGCTGCGGGGGGGGAACAAGCCACCCCAGATGCGCGTGCGCGGCGCCGACGGCGCCATCACGGCGCGCATGGGCGAAACGGCGCCCATGCGAACGGCGGTGCCGCGCGAGCCCGGGGCGCTGCCGGCTCCCCGGAGTCCCCGGGAGTCGCTCGCCATCTTCCCCTACGGGGTCAGCCGGAATTACC
>VBID01000126.1 GCA_005880615.1 Chloroflexota bacterium | reverse complement strand
AGGTGTTCACCGCCGCCGCCATGGCCAAGAACAAGGCGGACGAAGAAAAGGTCAACGCCGCGCTGGTGAAGCTGGTCGACGAGGACCCCACCCTCACCCTGGAGCGGGAACCGGTCACCAAGGAGACGCTGCTGCGAGGCATGGGGGACGTGCACCTCGATGTCGTGCTGGAAAAGCTCAAGCGCAAATACGGCGTCGAGGCGACGCTCTCCACGCCGCGGGTGCCCTACCAGGAGACGATCACCGCCACGGCCCGGGCAGAGAAGAAATACAAGAAACAGTCCGGCGGGGCGGGCCTCTACGGACATTGCGTGATCGAGGTCGCGCCGGTCGGCCGGGGCGAAGGCTTTCTATGGGAGGACAAGATCTTCGGCGGATCCATCCCGCAGAACTTCCGGCCCTCTGTGGAGAAAGGCGTGCGGGAGACCATGGAGCACGGCGTGATCTCGGGCAACCCGGTGGTTGATGTGCGGGTCCGCCTCCTGGACGGCTCCACTCACCCGGTGGACGGCAAGGACATCGCCTTCAAGCTGGCCGGCGCCATTGCCATGCGCCAGGCGGTCCAGGAGGCGCACCCGGTGCTCCTGGAACCGATCATGGACGTGGAGATCGTGGTCCCGGAGACCGCCATGGGCGACATCATCAGCGACATCAACTCCAAGCGAGGACGCATCGGCGGCATGGAGCCGTCCACCGACCATCGACAGAAAGTCAAAGCCCAGGTGCCGCTGGCCTCCATGTACCGCTTCCCGATCGACCTGCGATCGATCACCCACGGCCGCGGCCGGTACCGGATGCAGTTCTCGCACTACGAGCAAGTCCCGGCCCACGTCGCCCAGGAAGTGGTGGCCGCCTACCAGAAGACGCGGGGCGTCGAAGTCGAAGAGTAGCAATCGGCGAAAAGCCGATTGCTCCCAAGCCGGCCGCGACACAGCTCGGCAGGACCTGGCACCGCTTGCCATGTGGTGCCCACGGGCGGTCTCTCGGCTCGGCCGGCGCGGGCCTTGAGTTTGACGAGCGCGTCCTCAGACGCGCGAGGCAAACTCTCCCTCGCGAAGCGAGTCACCACTTGTCTTATTTGAGGCCTTTTGGATCAGTCCAGATATCCACGCCCGCCCAGCTGAGGGCCAGCATGGTCTTGGCGTCAAGCTCTCCCGTACCGCGCAGCACCCGTAAGTCGTTGAGATCAAACGGGTTCACGTCGAACGACTCATCGGGTTCCGGGTGGGCCTCGGTGGGAGTCAGCCCCTCCGCCACGAAGAACGTCATCAGCTCGTCGGCCCAGCCGGGGACCAGGTAGGCTTCCCCCAGCCGCTTCCAGCGGGCGGCGACGTACCCGGCCTCCTCTGCCAGCTCGCGACGAGCGGTCGCCTCCACCGCCTCACCAGGCTGGTCGCGAGTCCCAGCCGGGACCTCCCAGAGTGCCCGCCCGACCGCATATCGGTACTGGCGCACCAGCACGACCGCGCCATCGGCTTGCCGGGGCACGATCGCCACCGAACCCGGATGCCGGACGATCTCGCGGGTCGCTTCCCGGCCGTCGTCCATTCGCACGCGGTCGCGTTCGACGCGGAAAATCTTGCCGGTGTAGACCGTCGCCCCATCGATGCGCGTTTCCATGCCACCTCCGTGATCCAGCCCGATCTTGGGCGTCTCTCCATGCTCGTACCCTGGTCTATGATGAGGGCTCACCGATGATCGAACGGACCGTGCTCGAGATTCAGCAGCACCGATTCTGGTCGTGGCAGCGGGGGCGTTCGGTCACCCCGCGGAGCCAGCTGCGGGAAACCGACCTCCTCATGCTGGCAGTGGAAGAGTGTCGGGTCCGCCGACTGCCGTTGATCCCCACGGCCATCTGGCGCCGGATTGTCCACCTGCTGAGCCAGGTCGGCGACGGGTACAGCACCCGCCTTGGGATTGACCGCTCGGTAGACCGCAGCAGCGAGCTGCTCTTCGAGGCCCAGGCAGCGCTAATGAAGGCGGAAGTGGACCGTCGCCGTCCCCGCCGCGACAAGATCATTTCGCTGTTCCGGTAGCCGCTGGCGCCCTTCTAGCTCCAGGACTGTAGCTATGTCCTCGCTTAGCGAACAGATGTTTGCATTCGAGGGCATTTTGTGCTAGGGTGAGTTCGTGGAGAGGATTCCAGTCGCCCTCAGCGCGGATCCCGAGACCCGAAAGGTCACGGATCGCGAGTCCATCACCCTCCTCCGCCGGATCGTGGAGAGCCTGCCCCTCCGCCGCCCCGGCCGGTACACCGTCTACCTCGGCCGCCCCGACCCGGTGGCCGTGCGGGCGGACTGGGACCGTGAAGTTGCTCTGATCCGGGCTGCTCGGCGCGCCGTGGTGGCAACCGCCCCGACCACTCCCCTGCCGCCAGAAGCCGACCGCCGCGACGCCGGCCTGGGCTGGCTGAGGGACCTGTCATTCTCGGCTGTCCTGGGGGACGAAACGGCCATGGCGGTGATCGACGACGCGCATGGCGATCGGGCCTGGCTGCTGACCAACCCGGATGCCGTCCGCCGGTTCATCGCGTCGATCGAAGCGGAGTTGGCCCGGCCCGACCCGCAGCTGCTGGCCGTCTAACCGTCGCCGCCGGCCCCGTACAATTGGGGCCGCTGTGAGGCCCGAGGGGACGACATCGGCCGCATGGCCGGTCCTCGTCGCCGGCACCATTACCCGCGATGATGTTCGGACGCCGATGGGCGCCAACCAGGACGGGTTGGGCGGGTCGGCCACCTACTTCACCCTGGCGGCGCATCTCTTCGCGCCGGTACAAGTGATCGCTACCGTCGGACCGGACTTCGCCTCCACATTCCGGAAGGCCATGCCGTCGGCCGGCGTCGACCTCCGCGGGGTCACGGAGGCCAGCG
This sequence comes from Chloroflexota bacterium, assembly GCA_005880615.1. Classification (GTDB taxonomy): domain Bacteria; phylum Chloroflexota; class Dormibacteria; order CF-121; family CF-121; genus CF-121. The sequence goes on along the minus strand of VBID01000126.1, from coordinate 55,700 downwards.
AGCCCACCTACCGGTGGAATGCCGTTCACGATTACACCACCGGCACCACGTCCTTCGAAACGTCGGACCAGGGCGCCTACCGCCATTTCGACCCGCTCCTCCTCCCCGATCAGCGAGCCACCCGCATCATCTTTCTGGGGAGCATGCAGCCCCGCTACCAGCTCCAGGTCCTGGAGCAGCTGGAGCACCCATGGCTGGTCGCCGGCGACACGATGCGCCTCTACATCCGAGAACAACGCGCCGCCCTGGAGCCGGTCCTGGAGCGGCTCGACTACCTCTTCCTCAACGGGGCCGAAGCGATGGCTCTGGCTGAGACGACCAGCGTGGAGGCGGCGGCCGATCGGTTGCGCCACCGATACAAGCTCCGCGGCCTGGTTCTCAAGGAGGGTCCCCGGGGCGCCACCCTCTACCGCGCCGAGGAGGCGATTCACCTGCCGGCCCTGCCGGTCGACCCTCCGACGGATCCCACCGGCGCCGGCGATGCGGTGGCGGGGGGATTCCTGGGCTACCTGGCCCAGGTCCAGCACGAGGATCCGGCGACGGTGCGTACGGCCCTGGCCTACGCCATGGTGATGGCCTCCTTCACCATCCAGCACTTCAGCGTGGCCGGTCTGCCGGGCCTGACCTGGGCGGCGGTGGAGGCCCGGATGGCCACCCTGGAGGCCATGGCTACCGAGGCCGCCGGCTGAGCTGGCGCGCCGGCGCCACCACCATCGAAGTGGTCGAGGGCGACCTCACCGAGGAGACAACCGATGCCATTGTCAACGCCGCCAACAACGACCTGATCCTGGGGGGCGGGGTGGCCGGCGCGATCGCCGGCCGCGGCGGGGCCGAGATTCAGCGCGAATGCTCAGCCCACGGCCCAATCGCGGTCGGCGATGCCGCCATCACGCACGGCGGACGGCTGCCGGCGGCCTGGGTGATCCACGCGGCCAGCATGCGCCTGGGCGGCCGGACCACGGCGGACAACCTGCGCGGATCGACCCGCCGCAGCCTGGAGTTGGCTGCCGAGAAAAGCCTTCGCTCGATCGCCTTCCCCGCGATCGGCACGGGCATCGCCAGCTTCCCGCTGGCGGACTGCGCCCGCCTCATGTTGGAGGAGGTCGTCAGTCACGTGCAGACGGGCACCTCGCTCCAGCTGGTCCGCTTCGTCTTATTCAGCGACGAGGCCGAGGCGACCTTCCGGCGGGAAGCCGAGCGCCAGCTCGGCCAGGGCAGCGGCTAACTGCCAAACAGTCCCGGGAAGAAGATGGAGCCCAGGAAGACGACGGTCACCCCGGTCAGGAACACAAAGACCGCACCCGACAGCACATTGGTGAACAACCCATTGGCGTAGCGCCCCAGGATCCGCCTGTCGTTGGCGAGCAGGAGCAGCAATGGCAGGAGCAGCGGGAGCAGGAGCCCATTGACGATGTTGGGCAGGTTGGTGATCAGCGCCAGCGGCGCGCCCGGAAACATAGCGATGGCCGCCCCCAACACGATCAGACTGGTGTAGATCGTGAGGAAGGCCGGCGCCTCGCGAAACGACTTGTCGATCCCGCGCTCCAGTCCAAAGGCCTCGGTGATCGCGTAGGTCGTCGTGAGCGGCAGGACCGAGGCCGCCATCAGGGATGCGTTCATCAGGCCAAGGGCAAAGAGGAGGGTGGCGTACTTGCCCGCCAGCGGCGCCAGGGACAAGGCGATCTTGCTGAAGGCCGAGGGATCACTGGGATTCACCGCGATGTGGTGGGCGAAGAGGGTCGCGCCGCAGGCCACGATGATGAAGAAGGCGATGATCTGCGTCATGAAGATGCCGATGGCCGTGTCCGCTCGCTCGTAAGTGAGGTCGGCCGGATGGAGGCCCTTGTCGGCTACATTCGACTGCTGGAAGAATGACATCCAGGGCGTGATGGTCGTGCCGACGACCGAGATGAAGATGAGGATGAACCCGGTGTTGGTATGGAACGTCGGGATGAAGGTCTGCCGGATCACCTGCCCCCAGGGCGGGTGCGCCATAAAGGCCGAGATGGCGTAGGCGACGAAGACGAGGGACAGGACGAGCAAGACGCGCTCCACGATCCGAAAGTTGCCGCGCAGCACGAGGACCCAGACCAGGACGGCCGCGATCGGGACCGCCACATATCGCGCCGTGTCGCCCGCAAACGGGAAGAGCAACTGGGCGGCCGCCGCGATGCCAGTGAACTCGGCGACGGTGGTAGCCGCGTTGGCAATGAAGAGCAGGAGCATGGCCCACAAGGTGGGCGCCACCCCGAAGCGTTCCCGCATCAGGTCGGACAGCCCCTTCCCCGTCACCACGCCCATCCGGGCAACCATTTCCATGATCGGCCACAGGCAGATCGCCGTGACGACCAGGACCCAGAGCAGGTCATAGCCGAACTGCGAGCCGGCCAGGGCGTAGCCGGTGACGCCGGTGGCGTCGTCGTCGGTCACGCCGGTGATGACACCCGGCCCAACCACCGAGATCAGCACGAGCAGCCTCCCCCGGCGGCTGCGCACGAAGCGCAGCGGCTGCTCGAGCTTTCCGAGCCGCGCCATCAGAAGATCCGTCGCCTCCGGGCAGCCACCCGCGGCGGCAGGACGCGGTCCATCACGTCGTCCACGGTGACGATGCCCTGGATCCGGTTGTGCTGGTCCACCACCGGGACCGCCAGCAGGTTGTACTTGGCGATCACCGCACCCACATCCCGGATGCTGGCATCAACCGGCACCGACATCACCTTCTCGATCATGAAGTCTCGGATCCGCGTGTCCGGCTTGGCCACGATCAGGTCACGCAGCGAGAGCACGCCCAGCAGATGCTCCTCCTCATCGGTGACGTAGACGTAGTAGACGGACTCGGCATCGGGTTCGAGCTCTCGCAAGCGGTCGATGGCCTGGGCGGCGGTCAGGGTATGCAGGACCGCCACGTAGCCGGTGGTCATGAGGCCGCCCGCCGTGTCCTCGCGATAGGCCAGCAGCTCCTCCACGTCCTCGGCTTCGTCCTCTTCCATCTTCTGCAGCAGCAGCTGGGCCCGTTCCTTGGGCATGTCGGCCAGCAGGTCGGCCGCCTCATCGGGTTTCATCGCTTCCAGGATGTCCGAGGCGCGCTCGACGTCGAGCCGCTCCAGGATGGAGGCCTGCATGCCCGTCTCCTGGATCTCCTCCAGGGTGTCAGCCGCCTTCTCATCGTCGAGGGCGGCGAAGACGGCACTCCGGTCGTCGGGACTCAGCTCGTGCACGATCTCGGCGATGTCCGCCGGGTGCATCGCGGCTAGCTTGGTATGCGCGATCCGCAACTTGACCGAGCTGACGTCACTCTTGACCGGGTCAACCGCTTCCCAGGAGATCAGCTTGTGCGGCCAGTCAAGACCCAGGATGGCCGCCACCCGGCGCCCGAGACCTTCCAGCCCCACCCGCCGCATCAGCCCACGGGCCCCAATGTCTACGCCGACCAGCAGCAGATTGCCATCCACCTGCGAGAGCTGCAGGTCGTTGACCCGAACGACGCGGCGCCCATCCATGTCCACGATCTGCTTGTCCAGGACCTGGCGGGAGAGCCACAGCTCTGCCTCCAGCCGCTGGTGCGGCTGCAGCTGGCTGCCCTCCACCTTCAGGCTGAGCTCCTTGTTGTCCCAGCTGCGCACCAGGGGCCAGTCGATGCTGCGCACCTTCGTTCCCTTGAGGATCACCCCCGTCACCTTGGGGAAGGGGTCCGTCATCAGCACGATCAGGTCTTGCACCCGACCGACGCGGTGCTGCTTGACGTCGACCACCTCAGCGTTCAGAAAGTCGCTGAGGAAGATCACGGATGTCCCCAACAACTGAAGAACCTTCCCGCGGGAAGGTTCTTTGAACGTCCTCGCCATCCGAGGCAGCCGGCGCGCGGCGCGCCAAATCGCTTCAGCCCAGGCACCATACGCGGACTGTACTTCGGGATCGGGATGCTGTCAATTCACACGGGTGGGCCCGTGAACTACTCACGAGACCCCCACCCTACCCACGCTGCCGCGGGCACGCAAGCAGGCGGAGACGTTCATCCTCCCTGGCGCAGTCGAACCCCCGCAAGGGGGGAGGAGAAGAAATAGCTAGCCGGCGAAATGGCGCAGGACCAGCGACGCGTTGTGACCCCCGAAGCCGAAAGAATTGGAGAGCACCACGTCGATGTTCAGCTCGCGCGCTCCCTCCGGTATGTAGTCGAGGTCGCACTGTGGGTCGGGATCGACCAGGTTGGTGGTCGGCGGCGCGACCCCTTCCTGGATGGCTTTCACGCAGATGACCGCCTCCACGGAACCCGCGGCACCCAGCAGGTGGCCGAGCATCGATTTCGTCGAGCTGATCGGCACTCGGTAGGCGGCCTCCTGGAAGACGTCCTTGATGGCCAGGGTCTCCGCCACGTCGCCCAGCTGGGTGGCGGTGCCATGGGCATTGATGTAGCTCACGTCCGCCGGGGTCACGTGCGCCTTGACCAGGGCGCGCCGCATGGCTTCCGCGGCGCCGGCGCCCACGGGATCGGGCGCGGTGATGTGGCTGGCGTCGGCGGTCCCCGCGTACCCGATCACCTCGGCAAGGATCCGAGCGCCTCGCCGCCGGGCGGCCTCGAGCTCCTCTAACACCACGATGCCGGCCCCTTCGCCCATCACAAAGCCGTCGCGGTTACGGTCGAACGGGCGGCTGGCCTGGTCGGGCGGCACCGAGGCCGTGCTGACGGCCCGGACCGCGCAAAAGGCGGCCAGCGCCAGGGGCGTGATGGCCGATTCGCTGGCGCCCGCCAGCATCGCCACCGCATCCCCCCGACGGATGGTCTCGTAGGCCTCGCCGATGGCGTGCGCGCCCGATGCGCACGCCGACGCGATACTGAAGTTCGGCCCCCGAGCGCCCATCGCGATCGAGATCTGCCCGGCGGCCATGTCGCCGATCATCATGGGCACCGTGAAGGGGCTGACCCGCGAGGCGCCCCGCGTCAGCAGCGTGGTGTGGGCCTCTTCCATCTGCTCCAGGCCGCCGATCGCGGTGCCGACCAGCACCCCCACCTGGTCGCGGTTGGCCTCGGTGATCACCAGCCCCGAGTCCTGCATCGCCTCCCGGGCGGCCACCATGGCCAGCTGCACGAAGCGACTCATCCGGCGCGCCTCTTTGCGATCCAGGTACTGCTCCGGCTTGAAGTCCACCACTTCGCTGGCCACCTGGCTGGGCGACCCGGTCGAGTCGAACGCCTGGATTCGACGGATCCCGGACCGGCCGGCTTTCAGGCCTTCCCAGGTATCCCGCGTGGTATGACCGAGGGACGTGATCATGCCCGTCCCGGTGACCACCACCCGAACCCCGTTGATCATGCCGCCATCGCCAGCTTCCCCCATCGCAGGCAGGCGACACCCCAGGCCGGACCCTGCCCACAGGAGAGGAGCAGTGCCAGCATCCCCGGCCGCAGCCGGCCGCCAGCCACCGCGTCGTACAACGCCACAAACGGCGCCGCGGCAAATGCTCCCTGGTACCGCTCCGGGTCGAGCAGCAGGCGGTCCGGCGGCACCTGCCGGCTGCGCGCCCAGACCCGCATCACCTCGGGAGCCGTTTGCTCGGCGATGACGAGACCGATGGCGGACAGCGGCACGGCCGCTACCTGCAGGGCTTGATCAACCGCCGCGGAGAGGCCCTGCAAGAGGGCGCGGTCGCGTGACGCGCCATCGCTCGCCGCGGCCCCGCCGAGCACGCACGAGAGGAGCCCGCCATCCCCGGCCGGACGCAGGAGCACCGCGGATGCGGCCCGGCCGTGGGCCCGAGGCGGCCCGGCCGGCTCGACCAGTTGCTTATCCGTCTCCGCGCCGATGACGAGGGCCCCTCGGCTCCCGCTGCGCACATACTGGTCGGCGACGCCGAGGGCCATCAGGACGCCCGCCTCCGCAGCATAGAGGTCGAAGCTGCCCACCATGGGCAGGCCCAGCTCGGTCTGGACCAGGCACGCCGTGCTCGGCCAGAGGACATCCGGTGAGGTGGTGCTCACCACCACCAGGTCGATCTCGTCGGATCGGACGCCCGCCGACCGCATGGCCCGCCGCGCCGCTTCGGCCGCCAGGGAAGGGGTGCTCTCGCCCTGGCGCCCCTGGACGCGGTCGGACACCCCGAGCACCGCCGTGCCGGTCAGTTGGGGAGCGCTGGCGACCGCTGCCGGGGGAACGTAGACGCCAATTCCGGCGATGGCGCTGAGGGTCACCGTCCCGGCCCGGGCGCCAGCCCTGGCCGGCAAGACTGAGGACACGCTGCATTATATGGCGGCATTTCCGCACCGGTTACGGTCGTAACTATTGGTGGCCGTCGGGACTATGGTTTTCAGAAGGCGGCTGCCTAAAGGCGGGGAGTCGGCTATTGTATATGCCGAATTCGGGTTCGCGCCGGGCGTGACCTGGAACTCGACGGACGCAAAACCCCGCCAGGGAGGATGGGATGGCTGAGGTGAATTTCGAGAAGTTTCGCGGCATCATAGCTGAGCAACTGGGCGTTGAGGTGGACAAAGTCACTCCCGAAGCCAAGTTCACGGACGACCTGGGTGCCGACTCGCTCGATCTGGTCGAGCTGATCATGGCCTTCGAGGAAGAGTACGGCATGGAGATCTCCGACGACGAAGCGACCAAGCTGACCACCGTCGGCGAAGCCTGGAACTACGTCAAGGGGAAGGTGGGAGTCGCCTAGCCGGCGGCGCCACTCATGCTGAACGCCACTTTTGGCATCCGACCGGTGGCGTTCGTCTTTCCGGGACAGGGGTCCCAGTATGTCGGCATGGGAAAGACCCTCCACGACAGCTCGGCGGCCGCCCGCCAGGTCTTCCGGCAGGCCGACCAGATCCTGGGCATGCCCCTCACCCGGCTCTGTTTCGAAGGCCCAGAACAGGACCTCAACGATACGGTCAACGCCCAGCCGGCCATTCTCACGGTGAGCGTGGCGTGCCTGGCTGCGCTGAAGGAACGCTGGCGGGCGACCGGCCAGACTGTGGCGCCCCGCTACGTGGCCGGTCATAGCCTGGGCGAATTCACGGCCCTGGTCGCGGCCGACGTCATCGATTTCGAGACCGCGCTGAAACTGGTTCGCGAACGCGGCCGGTTGATGAAGGCCAACGGCGAAGACCGACCGGGCGGCATGCTGGCAGTGCTGGGCCTGCAGCGGCCGGTCGTCGAAGAGATCGTGGCCGAATCGGGAGCTGTCGGGATCATCAGCCTGGCCAATGCGAACTCGCCGGGACAGCTCGTCCTTTCGGGCGAATCCGCCGCTCTGGATCGCGCCACGGAGCTGGCTCGCCAGCGGGGCGCCACCCGGGTGGTGCGCCTGCCGATCAGCATTGCCTCGCATTCCCCTTTGATGGCCCGGGCCGCCGCCCAGTTTGCCGACCTGGTGGCGCGCCTGCCACTGCGCCAGCCGCGCATCCCGGTGGTCGCCAATATCACGGGCCAGGTGCTCACCACGGCCGACGAGATCCGCCGGGAGCTGGCCGATCACATCTTGCTCCCCGTCCAATGGTCGGCGTCCGTGTTGGAGATGATCAAGCGCGGCAGTACCGCGTTCCTCGAAATCGGTCCCGGCCAGGTGCTCTCGGGACTGATCCGCCGGATCAGCCAGGAAGTGCAGGTGGTCACAATGAGCGACCGCGAGATCGCGCGCGGGCTGCTCACCGGCACCGAACCGCGACCGGCGTGAAGCGCGTCGTCATCACTGGGCTCGGCGCGGTGACGCCGATCGGGAGCGACGTCCCGAGCAGCTGGGCGGCCGCGCTGGAAGGGCAGTCGGGCGTGGCCCGGGTCACCCTCTTCGATCCCACCGACTTCCCGGTGCAGATTGGGGGCGAGGTCAAGGGCTTCGATCCGACCGGGGCGGTCGAGCCCAAGGAGCTGCGCCGAATGGATCGCTATACGCAGCTCGGGCTGGTCGCCGCCCAGGAGGCGTTTGCCGACGCCGGCTTCACCAAGAACGGGGTCCAGGACGACTTTGGCGTGGTGTTCGGCAGCGCGGCCGGCGGCCTCGGAACTCTCCTGGAACAACAAAAGGTGTTCGAAGAGCGAGGCCTCCGGCGGGTGAGCCCCTTCTTCCTCCCCAACATGCTGCCGGATTCGTGCTCAGGCCACATCGCGATCGCCCTCGGGCTGCGGGGGCCGAACATGGCGGTCGTGTCCGCCTGCGCCACCGGCAACCACGCGGTGGGCGAGGCCTTTCACACGGTCCGCCGCGGTGATGCGGCGGTGGTGATCGCGGGCGGCGCCGAAGCCCCCATCCTACCCGTCATCTTCGCCGGCTTTACCGCCATGCGAGCGCTGGGCAATCACCCCGATCCCACCCAGGCCTCCCGGCCCTTCGACAAGGACCGCAACGGCTTCGTGATCTCGGAGGGAGCCGGGGCCCTGGTGGTGGAGGACCTGGATCACGCCATCGCCCGCGGCGCCCGGATCTATGCCGAGCTGCTGGGCTATGGCTCCAGCAATGATGCCTTTGACATGGCGGCTCCCGCGGAGGGGGACGGCGCGGTCAGCTGCATGACCCGGGCGCTGCGGACCTCGGAGGTCACCGCCGACCGCGTCGACTATATCAATGCCCACGGCACGGGCACCCCCCTCAACGACAAGTTCGAGACCGACGCCGTGCACCGGGTCTTCGGCGAGCACGCCGGCCACCTGGCGATGAGCAGCACCAAGTCCATGACCGGGCACATGATGGGGGCCGCCGGGGCGGTCGAAGCGGTATTCACCACGCTGGCCATTCGCGATCAGGTGATGCCGCCCACCATCAATATTCGGACCCCGGATCCGGAGTGCGACCTGGACTACGTGCCGGATACGGCCCGGCGGGCGCCGATCCGCGTGGCGCTATCCAACTCCTTTGGCCTGGGCGGCCACAACGCCACCGTCGTGTTCGCCCGCTTCGAGAAGTAGCGAAGATCCCTCGCTAAATCGCCATCCCGGGGAGGCCCGCTGAGGTGACGATGACGACTCCGCCGTACACGGTCAGCGCGACGCCGGCCACGCGGGCAATGGCCAGGCCGAAGGGAAGCGATTTCTCGGCAAAGATGAGCAGAGTTAACCCGACCATGGCGGCTATGTTCATCAACCCCAGCGGGAAGAGAATCGCGAACAGCAGCCAGCAGCAGCCGAGGCAGTACACGCCGTGCTTCAGACCCATGGCGAAGGCCCCGGCGTAGCCGTCACGCCACGAGGTCAATATGAAACTCAACGGGCTTCGGCATTTCGCCAAACAGACGTTTTTCAGGGGAGAGAGTTGGTAAAGCCCACCGAGGAAGAGCAAAAGGCCACCCAGCCGGGCGGCGTTGCCCATCAACCAGGGCGATCCTCTCGACAGCGCGTCGATGCCAATCGCGGTCCCGAAGGCTAGGACGCCAAATCCGACCCACACCGCCAGGTAGCCGCTGACGAATACCCAGGCGGGCACGAAGGGCTCCTCCCGCTGCCGCTTGCCCGCCGAGACCGTGGCGAACATGAGGATCATCGGGGCCGCGGTCGGAAACATCATGGCGACCATCATGGCCACCCACGCGAGCAGGAACAGCGGCAGCGCCATTCCCATCGCCGGTCCCATGGGTGGCGGCATTCCAGCCTGCCGGACAACCAGCAGCCAGCAGATCGCCGCAACGGCCAGGAGCACGCCCAGAAGCAGATTGCGCTGCCGCCGTAGTCGCACCGAGGGGGCTTGGGCGATCACCGGACCGCGATGCGCCTAGTTTTCGTAGCGGAATTCGGTGAGGAACGCGTTGGTCCCGTCGACCTCGGCCTTCCAGAAGTGGTCGTAGCGCACCACGCCCGCCTTGCCCTTCCGAACCGGCTGGGTCACCGCCCCGAACGGCGCGTTGCTGATCACCGCCGGGTTCTTGCCGTCGCCGCCCTTGAGTTCCTCGATCTCGCCGCGCAGGTAACGACCCACTTCTAGCCGCCGTTTCCCGTCGCGAGTCTCAAAAGTGATCGGCGCGGGAGTCACGCCAGCCAGGCTCCCCACCAGCGGACCGAGATTGGCCAGGTGGCCACCGGCCTGCCCCGAGAAGATGCCGGTCAGGGCCTCCGCCTGCTCTTTGCTGGCCCGCTCATCGATGTAGAGCGCCAGCTTCCAACCACCGTCGGTCATCTGCTTCGGCGAGTGCACCACGAGCGCGGCGTTGAGACCCTTGAGGTCGGTGTTGCCCAGCTGACCCTTGGTGACGTGCCAGCCGATGAACACGTCGCAATGATCCTCGGTCGCCGGGGCCAGGAAGATGCAGGAGCACATCACCTTGCAGCTGCAGGCCTCGAAATAGTCCCCCTCGACGACGAACTTGGTCTTCACCTGGGATGCGGCGGCCGCCTGAGCCATGACTCCCTCCCTCTATGCTGACTGACCGGACCGATGCGGGGTCCAGTCTAGCCGGGCTGGCGGCGCTGCTGCTTAGAGGATCAGGCCGCCGTCGACGGCGATCACCTGGCCGGTGATGTAGGCGGCCGCCGGGGTGCAGAGGAACCCGACCAGGCCGGCCACATCGTCGGCCGTACCGAGTCGGCCCAGCGGGATGCGCTCCAGGAGGGCGGTGCGGGAGGCGTCGCCCAGATGGGAGGTGATGTCCGTCTCGATGAAGCCCGGGGCAACCGCGTTCACCGTGATCTGGCGCGACCCCACCTCCTTGGCCAGAGCGCGGGTGAGGCCGATCAGCCCGGCCTTGGCAGCGGCGTAGTTGGTCTGGCCAGGGTTGCCGTGCAGCCCGACCACCGAGCTCATGTTCACGATCCGGCCGAATCGCTGGCGCAGCATCGGCTTCAAGGCGGCGCGGGCGCAGAGAAAGGCCCCTTTGAGATTGGTCTCCAGGACGGCGTCGAAGTCGGCTGCCTCCAGGCGGAGCAGCAGGTTGTCCCGGATGATGCCGGCGTTGTTGACCAGGATGTCGCACCGCCCAAACCGCGCCAGGGCCTGCCGGAACAGGGCGTCGACCGCTTCCGCGCGGGCCACGTCGGCCGCGATCGCTTCGGCTACGCCGCCAGCGGCGACGATCTCGGCGACTACCCGGGTGGCCGCCTCCGCCTGGGTCTTGTAGTTGACGACCACGCTGGCTCCCAGCTGGGCCAGCTGTCGGGCCACCACCCGCCCGATGCCCCGGGAGGCTCCCGTCACCACCGCCACCCGGTCGACAAGCACCCCCTCCCCTGGCACGACACCCAGTATAGGGAGGCACCGGTTTTTGCACAGGATTTTGAATTCGGCCCGAATTCAGGAACTTGTGCTATCCTAGGGCAGTTTTTGGAGGGGCTTCCGGTGTCGGCGGAGCAATGAAAAGGAGAGTGTGAAGACTGTGATGGCAGCGGTTACTGGCTACTGTCTGAAGTGTAAGAAGAAGGTCGAGATCAAAGATGCCCAGCAGATCACGATGAAGAATGGCAAGCCGGCCACCACCGGCTCATGCCCGACCTGCGGCACCAAGATCTACAAGATCGGCAGCCGAGTGTAACTCTCAGTCCTCGAAACCCCCCGGGCCGGCCCTCTGGCCGGCCTTTTTTACGCTCAGTCCAATCCGGGGGTCTAGCGCTTCGGGTTCGGCTGCGAGGTGGGCGCCCGTTTGGCGGGCTCCTTGGCCAGCTCTCGTTCCAGCAGGTCGAGCAGGACTTCGGTGGCGCTCAGCGCCACATCTACGCCCAGCGTCTTGAAGATCCGGACGTTGGAGGGGTTGTTGACCCGGGCGACCGTCCGGGGGACATCGAACTTACGTTTGGCCATCTGGCAGGCGATCAGGTTGTCCTCGTCATCGCCAGTGACGGCCACCACCACGTCCGCCCGCTCCATGCCGGTGGTAGCCAGGAAGGCCATCTCATCGCCATCCCCGACCATCACCACCTCCCCCAGCTGGGAGGTCAGGACCTCGGCCCGGCGGGGATCCTTCTCGATCAAGGTGACCTCGTATCCCCGCTCGATCAGGTGCTTGCTCAAGTAGTACCCGACCTTGCCGCCCCCGATCACGATCACATACATGCCCACGCCCTCAGCCTTTCAGCATACGGTGAATCTCCCGGACCCCGGTCAGGGTCGGGCTGGTCGTATCCAGGCCCAGCTCGCGGTAGACGTTCTCCCGGATGGGATCGTAGATGCGGGTGATCACCCGAGGGACGTGGAAGATCTCGCGGGCGATCTGGGCCGCCATGATGTTCCGGTTGTCGCCGTTGGTGAGCGAGGCAAACCCCTCGGCCTGCTCGATACCGGCTTTGCGAAGCACATCCTCATCAATGCCATTGCCCAGCACCATCTCCCCCGGGAAGTCCGGCCCCAGGCGGTTGAAAGAGCTCCGGTTGATGTCAACAACGGTGACCTGGTGGCCATCGGCGACCAGCACCTTGGCTACCATGGCTCCCACCCGGCTGCATCCCACGATGATCACCCTCATGGCAGGAGACCCATTATAAGAACGCTCCCTCACATTCCCAGCGCAAGCCGGGCGGCCTCGATCTCGGGCAGCCCGGCGGCCAAGATCTTGGCCTGGGTCGTCGGAACATCGTAGGGGACACGATGGAACTGGACTGCCGGCCCGTCCAGATCGACCACCGCGAACGCGGCGTCGGGAACGCCGTCGCGGGGTTGGCCCACGCTCCCCGGGTTCACCAGCGCCGGTTGGGGCAATGTGTACCAGGGGCTGGCCGGCCCCAGCTCCGGGATCACTTCATCCTGCATCGTGAAAATCCGCGGCAAGTGGGTGTGCCCGAAAAAGCACAGCCGGTTCCCCAGGCGGTCCAGGATCTCGCTGGCCTGCCCGAACTCCAGGATGTACTCCCAGATGTACGGTTTGCGAGGGCTCCCATGTACGACGCGATGAGGGCCAACCCGGCGTTGCACCGGGAGGCGCGCCAGGTAGGCGGCACTTTCGGGCGATAGGACGCCGCGCGTCCATTCGAGGGCGGCCGCGGCATGCGGGTTGAACCACTCCAGCAGCTTTGGGTCCTGCACGGCGCGATCGTGGTTCCCCTGCACCGCCCGGACGCCTTCGGCACGCAGCCGAGAGATCACGCCGTTCGGGTCCGGTCCATAGCCGACCACATCGCCCATCACCACCACCACGTCCACCGGCGGCAACCCGCGCAGCACCGCTTCCAGCGCCTCGAGGTTGCTGTGGATGTCGGAAAGGAGGGCGAGCTTACGCGTAGACGCGTTCTTGCAAGTAGAGGAAGACGATGCGAACCGACGCTGCCACCGGCACCGCCAGGAACAGTCCCAGGATCCCGGCCAGGTAGCCACCCACCACAAAGGCGAAGATGATCAGCATGGGACTCAGGTGCACCGCGTCCCCGAAGACCTTGGGCGAGATGAAGTTGTAGATGATGTTGCTGATGATGAAGTAAATGATGAGCACCAGGACCACCTTGCTGGGGGATTGTGATACGAAGGCGGCCACCGCCACGGCCGGCAGTGCACCGAGCAAGGGACCGATGAAGGGGATAAAGGCGGTCGCCCCGGCCACCACGCCCAGCGCCAACCAGTAGGGCACGCCGACCAGCAGCATGGCGATCGCCGTCACCACCCCCACCAGGGCGCAGATCAGCAGCTGGCCCCGCATATAGGCACCCAACATCAGATAGATTTCCCGAGCCACCGCCCGCACATCGCCTCGGTATCCCTTGGGGATCAGTTGCTCAAAGAAGCGACGGATGGCGTGGGCATCTTTCACCAAGAAGAAGGCGATCAGGAGCACGAGGAGAGCCTGCAGGAGCCAGTTGAGAACGGTGAACACGTTCTGGACCAGCGACTGGAGGTGGCCGGCCAGCAGCGCCGGCAGGTTGGCAGCGAGGGTACCGTAGGTCTGCCGGAGGTCGACCGGGATCCCGAAGATCGAGACCGCATGGTGACGGCCGGCCAGGTCCTGGAAGTAGGCGGCCACGGAGGGTCCCTGCTTCACCAGGGCGACGAATTCCTGCCGGGCGAGCGGCGCAATGAAGGCGATACCCGCGGCGAACAGGACCAGCCCGGCGGCGTAGATGCCGATGATCGCCACCATCCGCGGCACCCGGTAGCGCTCGACGAGGTTGACCAGCGGGTTCAGGATCAGGGCCAGCACCGCGGCGATCAGGAACGGGCCCAGAATGCCACGGATGGCGAACCCAAAGATGGCTGTGATGACCGCCAGCACACCCAGGAACAGGAGGGCGCGGGAGTCCTGACCCTCCCAGAATTGGTCGACCCGTTTGCGCTGAATCACGCGGGGCGCCCCCCCATCCGGACCTCCATGCCACGGTAGCCCCCCGCTTCGGGGAAGAGCAGCACCAGCGTTATCAACTCAAAGGGGAAACGGGAAGGCGGGGTAGGCCATGCGCAGATCAGCGCGCGCCTGCCTCGGCAACCGATCGGCCCCGCCACACCCAGACCGCCAGGGCGCCCAAGACCCCGATGGCAATCACGACCGCGGCGGCCTCGATCGGGCGGGAGATGCGGGTCCAGTTGGAGCCCAACCAGAAGCCGGCCAGGGCCAGCATGGCGCACCAGGGAAGGGCCCCCACGAAGGTGAGGACGGCGAACGGCTCGAGGCGAACGCGGGCGAGGCCGGCGGGGAAGGAGATGTAGGTCCGGATCACGGGAAGCACGCGCCCGATCAGCACGGCCAGCAGCCCGTAGCGGGTGAACCAGCGGTCGGCAAGCTCCACGTGGGACCGGCGAATCCCGACCCAACGACCAGGGCCGAGGAGGAGCGACTCGCCGAAGCGAGCCGCCAGCCAGTAAGCAACCAACGATCCCGCTAGGTTGCCAAGCCCGCCGGCCAGGATCGCCCCGGCCAGATTGAGATGCCCAGCTGCCGCGAGCGCGCCGCTGAACGGCATGATCACCTCGCTCGGGAACGGCAGGCCGCAACTCTCCGCCGCCATCAGGAGGACCACGGCCAGCAGCCCGTAGGTCGCGACCAGGCTGGTGAGTGTCTGGCTCAAAGCCCGGCTGACTCGGGCACGGAGGTCGGCACCGCGGAGGATCGCTTCTCCCGGCTGACCCGGATCACCAGCCAGATCGCGCCAGCGACCATGAGCAGGTCGCCAAGGCTGACCACGGAAATATGGTGGAGCAGCGAGATGTCAACGATGTCGCCCAGAAACCAGAGCCCAGTCGGATGCGCGAGATAGACGTGAAGGGGGTCGAAGCCCTTGCGCAGCATCTCGAGCCGGGCCGAGGCATGAACGGCATCTATTCCGCCCGGGGGCGTCAGAAACAGCACGGGCATCCGCCCGCCGAAGGCGACGATCGCCGCCAGATTGAGCGTCTGCCCCAGTCCGAACAGCAGCGCGCCCGGCAGGTGACGGTTCAGCCAGACGACCGCCAGGAGAAAGAGGCCCACGAACACATTCAGCGGGCGAGCGAGAGCGATGAGAGTCAGGGAGTGGGTGGCGCCCAGCAGGACAACGAGGCCTCGCCCCACAAAGGCCGCAATGAGGAGCTCGGGATGTTCGAGCTGGATCTGGGCAAGACGCCGAACGTCGCCTCCCAGGATGACAGCGAGCACGATCCCTGCCGCCAAGAGGACGAACAGGAACACCGAGTTAGCCCGTTGCCGACACTTTGACAGGGCTTGGTCTAGGCTCGTCAAGAGTCGCGTCGCGTAACCCTCTGAAGCCAAGGCCGAGAAGCGCCGCGGCGATAAGGAGGCCGCCGGCGGCAATGAACACGACCGACGGTCCGACGCGATCTGAGAGCGGTCCAGCCACCGCCATTCCAACCAACAACCCGGCCTGGACGAGTAGGAACCTGCTCGACATGACACGGCCCCGCACGTAATCCGGCGCCTCGCGTTGGGTCAGGGAAATCAGTGGAATGTAATAGACGGTACTGGCCGCCCCAGCGATAAGGAGTACGGCGACACCTACAGCAACGTTGGGAGCCACTCCGGCGAGCCCATACGACACGCCGATTCCCGCAACCCCGGCGAGGATCAGCCATCCGGCCCTCAACTTGTTCATCAGCTCAGGGGCGGCAAACGCGCCGATGATGGCGCCGGCCCCAATGGCGGCTTCCAGAAATCCGTACCCGGTCGGTCCCCCGTGCAGCGGACCGAGCGCGAGAAAAACGAGGGTCGGGAACGTCATACCGGCGAAAAGAGCCGCCATCGTGGTCAGCCCCATCGTCGCCCGGAGCGCCGAGCTTCGAAGGATGAATCTAGTTCCCTCGACAATGTTCGGAAGGAGGTGGAGTTTAACTATTGGCCTCGTCTTCTGATTGTCAATGACCCCTAGCAACGTGATAGCCGAGAAGATATAAGTCCCGGCATCAATCAAGAAGAGGGGAAGCCAGCTTCTGGCAACCCCCACAATGATCCCGGCGGTCGAATACCCGAGCAACTCCATGGTCTTCTCGGAGGACGAGACTAGGCTGTTCGCCCGGACCAGAAGGCTGGTAGGCACCAGGTTCGGTACCACCGCTTGCTTGGCGGGATTGAAGAGCGCACTCGCTGTCGCAATCAGAAACACGGCGATGAACACCCCGGGTATCCACCTGATGGCCAGGAAGGGGATGGTTATGGTCAGCACGGCACGAACCAGGTCAGCCCCGATCATGAGCCTCTGACGGTTGAATCGGTCGACGATCGGACCCGCAACCAACCCGAACAGAATGGTAGGGGCAGCCTTGGCGATCAGACCGAGCGCGACCAAGGAGGCGGAGCCGGTAAGGAGGAAGAGCATGATTGCCAGCCCCGTCGTGTTCATCATGTCGCCGAAGTAGGAGACAGCCTGGCCAGTCCAGAGCAATCGAAACTTGCGAATCCGGAGAACGGCCGAATAGCCTGGTGGCTTCACCTGAGGTGGGCGACCCGCGGTTGCGATTGGCACTCCCCACTTGGAAGATACGATCTTCTCGAGTGCGCCAATGACCGCCGGGTCGTACCAAACCCCGGCCAGCCCGTTGAGCTCTTGGATGGCATCAGCCGGCGTCTTGACCGTTGGTCGAAAGACGCGAGCCTGGGTTATGGTGTCGAAGGCGTCACAGGCGTCTACGATCCGGGCTCCAATCGGGATCTCATCACCTTTCAAGCCGTCGGGGTAGCCCGAGCCGTTCCATTTCTCGTGATGGTGCCTCACAATGGCGGCCACGCCGCGCTGCTCTGGATGCTCAGCCAGGATGTTGGCACCCTCGACGGGATGAGTCTTGATGATCTCGTATTCTTCAGGAGTCAGCCTCGCTGGCTTCAGCAAGATCGAGTCCGGTATCGCAATCTTGCCGAGGTCATGCAAGATCCCGGCGACTCGTATCGTGTTGCAAGCATCATCACTCAGGTGGAGTAATCGCGCCACGCCCTCGCACAATTCCCCGACGCGTTGGGAATGACCAAAGGTTTGCCCGTCCCGCTTGTCCACGATTCGGCTCTGCATGATGAACGAGTCCCGCAGCCACCGGTCCAGTCGGTTTTGCTTCAAGAGACTGGCTCGATAAACCAAGAGTGGCCCGTACAGCAGAAATACCGCGAGCTTCTCCGAAACCAGCGGCGCCTGCAAGAGAAGGTAGATCAGATAGCCAACCACCGGAAGCGCGATGTAAGTCAACCAGCTGTTCTCGACCGTATTTTTGGCCGTTGCCCAGAAATTCGAACCTCGTAGCAGCGTCAACGCCACAGCAACCGTAAGGACGTTGATCCCGACAATGGCCACCACCGTAAGAGCCTGCGCCAGATACCACCCGGCATTCGGATATTTCACTTTGACGGCGGCAAGAAGCAGCGAGGGAATCGCATATACGAGCACGAAATTCCCGCGGTTGAAGAAGAAACGGTCCCATGGAATTCGTCGTCCTGGGATCCTTTCATCAACCGTTCCAAAGCACGCCACCCACATCACGGCCCAAGGGGGCAGCAGCATGACGGCACCGACTAGCGGAGCCAGACCAACCGTGAGAGTCGATCCCTGTCGGGTCTCGAGGGGCGAAATGTGAGACAAGAAGGTAAGCACCAAGAGGATGACGCCCTCAGCGATGATCTGTTTCGCTGAGTGCGCCAGATCCGCGGGTGCCTGAACGACGGTGCTGATCACCAAGACGCTCAGACCTAGCGCGGCTACGGCCCACAAATAGAACGTGCCGAGCTTCTCTCTGGTCATGCGACCGTCGCTATCTTAATTGGATAACTGGACGCATCGGCACAACCGGCACAAATACAAAAACCCGGGCATCGAGCCCGGGTTTCCTAAAGTCGCTTAATCGTTACAGGCCGATGTTTGCGCCGCCCACTAGGATCGCGCCCAGCAGGCCCGTCAGAGCGATGAGAAGCTTCTTCATTCCATGCACCCCCAAAAGAACTTAGCCGGACCTACCCATATGGGCCCGCTTGTATCACGAGGGTAACGGTCATATGTCCTGGCGTAAATCTGTCGACAGGGCAGATACCGCTGGGCTCGCCCACCCGGCTGGTCTGCCCTGTTGGTAGCGAACAGGTGTTCGCTATAGATCCAGGGTGACGGCCCGGGCGGCTGCCGCCGGCCGGCTATCGACGTGCAGCTTGCGGTAGATGTTCCGGACGTGGGTCTTGACAGTCCCCTCGCTGATGCCCAGCTCGCGGCCGATGCCGCTGTTCGACCTGCCCTTCACGAGCAATTTCAGGATCTCGCTCTCCTTCTGGGTCAGCGGCTCGATCGGCGGCACGGCCTCCGGCCGCCGCCGCATGGCCTCCCCCAGCCGGAGGATGACCCGGCGCATCAAGGCCTCGTCCAGCTGGAATCGTCCGGCGCGCGCGTCCAGGATGCTGCGGGCCAGGGTAACGGGATCCACGTCCTTGAGCACGTAGCCGGCCGCCCCGGCGGCCACCATCTCGACCACGTCCTCCTCGGCCTCGGAGACGGTAAGGGCAAGGATCGTCGGACCGGGATCCTCGGCCTTGATCAGCCGGGTAGCGGCGATCCCGCCCATCTCCGGCATCTGCAAGTCCATCAGGACCAGGTCGGGGTGCAGCCGGCGGCAGCCGTCGACCGCTTCGCGCCCGGTGGTAGCCTCGCCCACGATCGCGATCTCGGGGAAGTCCTTGAGCATGCCCCGCACGCCCGCCCGGAAGATCGGGCGGTCGTCCGCAATCAGTACCCGGACCGGCTGATTCACATGGCTCCGTCCGACGGCCCGATGAATGTGACCGTCGTCCCCTCTCCGGGGTTGCTCAGGATCTCCAGGGTAGCGTCCAGCAAGCTGGCCCGCTCGTGCATGCCCAACAGGCCGTAGGAGCCGGGTTTGGGGTCTTCGGCCACCCGGCCCACGTCGAAGCCTCGCCCGTCATCCCGCACCGACAAGACCCAGGGAGTACGGGTCATATTCAGGGAAACCCACACATTGCGGGCCTCTGCGTGCTTGCGGATGTTCGACAGACTCTCTCGCAGGACCTGGAAGATGCCCTCCTTCTGCTCTGGGCTCAATCCATTCTCCTCACCCTGAATGGTCACGATGGTCTCGATCATGTGCAGCCGGCCGAACTGGTCCACATGCTTGAGGACCGCGGCCAGCAGCCCTTCCGAGCGGATCGTTCTCGGCCGGAGGGCCTGCAGGATATTCCGGGCGCCCTGCAGAACCTCTTCGGTCGCGACCCGGATCTGCTGGAGTAATTCGGCCGCATCCTGGGGATCCCTCGCCCGCCGCTGTTCGTAGTACTTGAAGAGGGCCACCACCGCCGCTAGGTCTGATGCCAACCCGTCGTGGATCTCGCGCGCCAGCTTGATTCGCTCCTGCTGGACGGCGACCTCCTCGACCTTGGCTGCCAGGCTCTGCGGCCGCAGGGCGGTGGCGACCTCCACAGCCAGGTCCTCCAGCTTGACGGCGTCCCGGCGATCCAGCCGCCAGCGCGTCCGCCGCAGCAGGACCAGCACGCCGAGCGGCCGATCCAGCGGCGGCGCCAGCGCAATGGTAACCAGCCCGTGGAAGCCAGCCTGCAGCCAGGCCTGCTCGCCTGGCCCCAGCCGCTCGTTGGCCAGGTCTTCGATCGAATGCACTTCGTTCTGCTCCAGAGCCCAGGCGAGCAGCCGGCTTTCGAAGGGGGTGATCGGATCAGGTCCAAGCCCTGAGTCGGCGGGCACCGCCGCCCGGAGCAGGAACTTGGAGCCGTCGATCCGAGTGTAAACGTGGCTGGCATCCACCTGGAGGAGGTCCATAGCCTGTTGCGCGGCCGCCAGCAGGATGGTCTGGAGGGGCGAGGGCGCCTCTTCTGGCACCAGGCCGAACTCGGGTTCCGGTTCGGGTTTGGGCGCTGGCTCACGGGCGACCTCCGGGATCCTCTCCGGCGATGGTGGGGGGATCGCTGCGGGCGCTTCGACCGGCGGGGGGATCGCTGCGGGCGCTTCGACCGGCGGGGGGATCGCTGCGGGCGCTTGGGCCGGCGAGGCGGTCGCCCTGGGCGCTTCGGCTGGTAGGGCGGCCGTCGCGGGCTGCGTTCGCTCCATGGAGCGCAGGAAAAGCTCGAAGTAGCGGCTGAGCACCTCCCGCTCGGCCGGGTCCAATTCGACGCCGGCGGCGCCCATCATCTCGGTCAAGGTGCGGGCCGGCTCGGGCGTCTTCCCGGGAGCATGCGTCCACCCGCCGCCTGGCTGGCGCCGCGCCGCGCGATAGAGCTCGCGAATCACCTGCCGCAGACGCTCGGTGGACGCGGCCCGCTGGCCGTCTTTCGCTCCGTCAGCGTGGGCAAGTTGTTCGGCGATCTCGTCGAAATTAACTTCGAGGTAATGGATAAGGACGTCGTGCATCGTCTCTGTCGGCCTTCGGTTATCGAGACGGGCGATTAAGGGGTTGTCAAGGGCACTTCGGCGGATGGCGGCGCGCCGGGCTTCCAGTGTACAAGGTACTTACGGAGCCCATCCCTATAATGGCGGAGGCGCGGCTGGGGATGGCGGTTTGTGATCCTAATTGACTGAAACCTCTACGGTACGGCTCTCGTACATCGTCAACCATGACGTCATTCGAGCCGCTTTACAGAACTTTTCCGCCCGAACCGGTATCGCGCTGGGAGCCGACGCGGCCGACGGCTACCAGATCCCTCCCGGGCTGCCGCAATCGGACTTTTGCCTGTTGCTGCAGAATTTCGGCCGCTGCGAGCTAGGTCGCAAGACCCCAGGGCCGCTGGCCGACGAGCCGCAACTGCTTTTCGACGGCGGCCCCATCGGCCACGTGGTGATCCCGATCCGGGTGGACGGCACCCCCATCGGCAGGCTGATCAGCGGCCCCTTTGCCGTCCGGCCCCCCGAATTCCCGGTCATATACGAACTGGCCCGGTCGCTGCCGGTCCACCCGGACAACCTGATGAAGGCGGCCGCCGAGGTGCCGGTCGTCGCCCAGTCGGTGATCATGGACGCGGCCCACCTGGTCCACACCCTGGTCAAACACGTGGTCTCCTCCAACTATCGCCACCAGTCGGAGCTGACCGTGCTGCGGTCCTTCGACTCGATCATGACCAACCTCAGCTACGAGGTCTTGAGCGACATGATTCTGAACCTCGGCCGGCGGCTGCTGAACGGCGAGGCCTCCTTGCTGGTCCTGGTGGCTTCCCAGGGCGACCCGCAGGAAGCCTACTCTGGCCCCGAGCCGGACGGCGTCGGCGACCTGAAGAAGTTGCTCGCCGAGATGAGCGACTTCGTGCTCCAGTCGCGGCGGCCGCTGTCGGTGCCCGATGCCGCCAGCAGCCCGTGGACGCAGCACCTCCTGGGCCGCAAGGACGTCCAGGGATCCGTCACCGTCACCCCGCTTCTCCAGCAGGACCAGCTGCGGGGCACCCTCGCCATCTACTCGCCGGTCCCCACCCAGGATCCAGAGAGCGACTTGCACCTGCTGTCGATGCTGGCCGCCCAGGCGGTCAACAGCTTGCTCATGCTCGAACGGCTGGTGACCAGCGAGGAACAGGCGCTGACCGATAGCCTCACCGGCCTCTACAACTACCGGTTCTTCCAGGAGCACCTGCAGCGTGAGCTCAGCCGCGCGTCCCGCAGCAAAGCGCCCCTGTCGTTGATCGTGCTCGACCTGGATAACTTCAAGGTCATCAACGACGCCTTCGGCCACCCGGTGGGCGACCGCGTCATCCAGCATCTGGCGGAGTGCATCGAGCGGCACACCCGCAAGGCCAACGTGCTGGTCCGCTACGGCGGGGACGAGTTTTGCATCATCGTGCCGGAGGGCGACCTGGAGACAGCGCGCAACGTCGCCGAACGCGTGCTGACCGAGATCCGAAACAGCCCCTATGCCGACGAGCGGTACGGCGTGCCCCCCCAGTACCTGACCGTCAGCGCCGGGGTGACGCAGTACCGCCCCGAAGAGGACAACGCCTTTTCGTTCTTCAAGCGGGCGGATGAGAACCTGCTGATCGCCAAGCGCACTGGCAAAGATAGGGTCGTAGCCCAATAGCCGGGTTCGAAATTCGTCCGGCGCGGACCGAGGAGTACGACGCATACTGGCGTGCCCGGGCGGCGGCGGAGGGCTTCGAGCCCAGCGCCGATGGTATCGCTCACTGGCGGCACCTGCTCGACCTGGACCGGACGCTCTGCGCCCTGGACGGGGCCGCCATCGTCGGAACCGCCGCCGACGTCCCTTTCCGGCTGACCATCCCCGGCGGAGAGATCGCGGCCGCCGGGGTGACGCTGGTCGGGGTCCTGCCCACCCACCGCCGCCGCGGCATCCTCCGCGAGCTGATGCGGCGACAGCTCCGCGATGCGCACGAGCGTGGTGACCCGGTGGCCATCCTGTACGCGTCCGAAGCCCTCATCTATCCCCGTTTCGGGTACGGGGTGGCCTCCTTCGACGGGTGGGCGGCCATCGAACGCGACCGAGCGGTCTTCCGCGACCCCAGCGAGCCCGTGGGGCAGACGCGGCTGGTGCCCCTCGGCGACGCTGCCAACGTGTTGCCGCCGATCTACGACCGGGTGCGGGCGGTGACCACCGGCATGCTCTCGCGCACGCCGGCCTGGTGGGTGCATCATCGCCTGCGGGACTTACCGCACGACCGGCAGGGCGGTGGCCCAAAATTCTGCGCAGTCTGGGAGTCCGATGGCGAGGCGGCCTACGCCCTTTACCGAGTCCACGACAAATGGGACGAGTTCATCCCCGCTAACCCGCTGGAGGTGATCGAGGTGATCGCCACCTCGCCGCTCGCCCAGCGAGAGATCTGGCGCTTCGTGTTTGGCATCGACCTGATCAGGACCATCAACGCCGGGTTCCTGGCGCTGGACCACCCGTTGACCCTGCTGCTCGCGGAGCCGCGACGACTCCGCTTCACAGTGAACGATGGCCTCTGGCTGCGTCTCGTCGACATCGCGGCGGCGCTATCGGCGCGCCGGTATGCGGCCGACGCGGCGATCGTCTTCGAGGTGGTGGATACGTTCTGCGACTGGGATGCGGGGCGCTGGCAGCTGGAAAGCCAGGCGTCGCGGGGCCAGGCGACCCGGACCACGCGCCAGTCCGACCTGCGGCTGACCAGTGAGCGGCTAGCCTCCGCCTACCTGGGCGGCATCAGCTTCGCTCGGCTCGCCCGGGCCGGCTGGGTGGAAGAGGTCACTCCCGGGGCCGTCGCCCGCGCGGACATGATGTTCCGCATCGACCACGCACCCTGGTGCGCGGAGGTCTTCTAGCCCGGATCTACCGGTCGGGCGCCGCAGCTCGGGATGCGGGGCGTGCCGAGCCGAAGGAGGCGACGAGCACGCGAGGGAGCGCACCCGTCGGTGCGTGACCGAACGCGCGCAGGAGACGACGCCCGGATCGGCCGCATCCGCGCCCGAGATGCTAGCTCGATCCGGTAGATTCGGGCTACGGACTTACCGGCGGCGCAGTGGTCGGCCAAACAGCCGGCGCAGGGCCCAGGGCATGGCCGCCAGCACGATGGGAGAACCCAGCACCGCCTGCCACTGGCGGATCTTAGGAAAAAGGCTCTGGCTGGTGTTTCGCAACTCGAAGCCGTTGCGGTTCAGATGCTCGGCCAGGATGGCCATCTCCTCCGCCTGGGCAGCGGCATAAACCGCCAGCTCAGAGGCCCGACGGCGCGCCGCCCGCGCCGACCGCCAGACCGCCTGGACCCCCACCACCAGGACCACCAGCCCAGCGGCCAGCAGCGCCCAGATCAGCGGGATCAGTCGGTGATCTCCTCCGCGCCGCCGACGCCGGCGATGGTCGCCACGGTGTCGCCCTCGTCGAGGCGCATGATGATCACGCCCTGGGTCTGGCGGCCGGCCACCCGGATGGCCTCCACCGGAATCCGGATGACCTGGCCACCTTCGGAGATGACGATGAGCTGCTCATCTTCCCGGTTGGTGACCACGCGCATCCCGACCAGGGGACCGGTCCGGTCGGTGACGTCCATGGTGTAGACGCCCTGGCCGCCACGACCATGGGAGGGATACTCCTCAATCGGCGTGAGCTTGCCGTAGCCCCGGCTCGACACCACCAGCACGTGCGCCTTCTTGCGCACGATGTCGAAGCCCGCCACCACGCCACCCTCGCGCAGCCGGATGCCGCGCACGCCCTGGGTGTCGCGGCCCATCGGCCGGACCTCCTTTTCGGAGAAGCGGATGGCCTTGCCGTCACTGGTCGCGATCAGCAGCTCGTCCGATCCCGAGCTGAGCTTGACCCAGTTGAGCTCGTCGCCCTCGGCCAGGTCAATGGCGATCAGGCCGTTGCGCCGCACCTGGCTGTACAGGCGGGCCGGCGTCTTCTTGATGGTGCCCTGTTTGGTCACCATCATCAGGTAGCGATCTTCGGCCCAGTCCGTGATGCCGACCACCGCCGTGATCTTGTCCTTGGGATCGATGTCGATCAGGTTGGCGATGGGGAGGCCTTTGGCTTGGCGGCTCACGTCGGGGATCTCGTGCACGCGCAGCCGGTAGACCGACCCATGGCTGGTGAAGAAGAGCATGTCGGAGTGGGTGGACGAAATCACCAGGTGCTCCACGAAGTCCGCCTCCACCCGGGCGGCGCCCAGCACCCCCTTGCCGCCGCGGCGCTGGGGCCGATAGGTGGTAGCCGGCACCCGCTTGGCGTAGCCGCGATGGGTCAGCGTGACCACCACGTCCTCTTTGCGCACCAGGTCTTCCTCGTTGAGCTCCACGCTCCCCAGCAGGTCGATCTGGGTGCGGCGGGCGTCCCCGTACTTCTTCTTGAGGTCGGACAGCTCGTCCTTGACCAGGTTCGCGACCTTGGCCTCGCTGGCCAGGATGCCCTCCAGGACGGCGATCTGCTTGATGACCGCCTCGTATTCCTCCTGGATCTTGGTCCGTTCCAGCCGGGTGAGCCGACCCAGCCGCATGTCGACGATGGCCTTGGACTGCTTTTCCGACAGTTTGAAGCGCGTCTGCAGCGCCTCCTGCGCCTGCTTCTCGTCCTGCGACTCCCGGATGGTCTTGATCACCGCGTCCAGGTTGTCGAGGGCGATCTTGAGCCCTTCCAGCAGGTGGGCGCGCTCCTTGGCACGCTCCAGCTCGAAGCGGGTTCGGCGGGTAATGACCTGCTTCCGGTGGTCGATGTGGTGCTGGAGCATCGCCTTCAGGTTCAGCACCACGGGACGGCCATCCACCAGCGCCACCGAGATCACCCCGAACGTCGTCTGCAGGGCGGTGTGTTTGTAAAGGTTGTTGATGACGGTCAGCGGACGGGCGTCCCGCTTGAGCTCGATCACGATCCGCATCCCCTGGCGATCGGACTCGTCATTGAGGTCGGCGATCCCCTCCAGCTTGCGCTCGCTCACCAGCTCGGCGATGCGGGCCACCAGGTTGGCCTTGTTGACCATGTATGGGATCTCGGTGACGATGATGCGTTCGCGGCCGTTGGGGGCTTCTTCGAAGGTGTGGCGGGCCCGCACGATCAGCCGGCCGTGGCCGGTCCCGTAGGCCGAGGCGATCCCGTCGCGACCGATGATGATGCCGCCGGTGGGAAAGTCGGGGCCCTTAACCAGCTTCATCAGGTCCTCGGTGGTGGCGTCGGGGTGATCGATGAGGTGGATCTCCGCATCGCACACTTCGCCCAGGTTGTGGGGCGGAATGTTGGTCGTCATGCCGACGGCGATCCCCGATGAGCCGTTGACCATCAGGTTGGGGAGGCGGGCGGGTAGTACCAGAGGCTCCTGGCGGGTCGCCGCGTAGTTGTCGCCGAAGTCGACCGTGTCCTTCTCCAGGTCAACCAGCAATTCGGCCGCGATGGGGGCCAGCCGGGCCTCGGTGTACCGGTAGGCGGCCGCCGAGTCGCCGTCGATCGACCCGAAGTTGCCCTGGCCATCGACCAGTGGGTATCGCAGGGCGAAATCCTGCGCCAGTCGCACCAGGCTGTCATACACGGACTGGTCGCCGTGCGGATGGTAATGCTTGAGCACCTCGCCGATGATCGCGGCACACTTCTGGTAGCGGGCCCCGGGGGTCATCCCCTGGTCCTGCATCGCGTAGAGGATGCGGCGATGGACGGGCTTCAGGCCATCGCGAGCGTCGGGCAGAGCCCGACTGACGATGACGCTCATGGCGTAGTCCATGTAGCTGGAGCGCATCTCGCTTTCCAGCTGGACAGGCAAAACGGTCCCGATGTTTAGCGGATCCATAACGGCCTCAGAGGTTAGTTCTGTTCAAAACGCTTGATCACGACGCAGGCATTCTGACCGCCGAAGCCAAACGAGTTGGAGATGCCCAGGTTGATCTCGTGCCGGCGGGCGGCGTTGGGAACGTAGTCCAGGTCGCACTCCGGATCCGGGTGCTCGAGGTTGATGGTGGGATGGACGATGCCGTGCTGCATGCACAGGATGGTGGCGATGGCCTCCACCGCCCCGGCCGCTCCCAGCAGGTGGCCGATCATGGACTTGGTGCTGGAGATGGGGATGCGCCGCGCGTGCTCCCCAAAGACCCGCTTGATGGCCGCCGTCTCCGACTTGTCATTGAGCTGGGTGGAGGTCCCGTGGGCATTGATGTAATCGACGTCCGACGGCTCCGCGTGCGCATCGGCGAGCGCCTTGGCCATGACCCGGGCCGGCCCGTCGCCGTCTTCCTCGGGCATCACGATGTGGAAGGCATCGTCGGTCACGGCAAAGCCCACGATCTCGGCGAAGATGGGGGCGTCGCGCCGCTGCGCGTGCTCGAGCGTCTCGAGCACCAGCATGCCGGCGCCCTCGCCGGGGACGAAGCCGTCGCGCATGGCGTCGAAGGGGCGGCTGGCCTTGGTCGGCTCTTCGTTGTAGGTGGATAGCACCCGCATGGCGGCAAATGAGGCCAGGCCGAAGCGGCACAGGTTCGCCTCGGCGCCCCCGGCCAGCATGACGGTGGCGTCGCCCCGCTGCAGCACGCGGAAGGCGTTGCCCAGCGCCTGGGTCGAGGCGGCGCAGGCCGTGGTGTCGGTGTTGTTGGGGCCTTCCAGGCCGAACATGATGGCCACCTGGCAGGAGGCCATGTTCGGAATCACCCGGGGCACGAAGAAGGGCGAGATCCGGTCGGGCCCCTTGTCGCCCGCCTTGGTGAACGCCTCGATCTCCTCGGCGATCTCACGGAACCCGCCGATCCCGGTCCCCACCTCGCAACCGATCAGGGTCCGGTCTTCTTTCTCCAGCTCCAGCCCCGACTGTTCGATGGCCATCCGGGCCGCCGCGATGCCGACCTGGCTGAACCGCGCCATGCGCTTGGCTTCCTTGAAATCCATGAAGTTCCTGGCGTCAAAGTGCTTGAGCTCGGCCACCACTTTGACCGGCAGCCCGGTGGTGTCAAAAGAGGTCGCCACGCCCAGGCCGGATCGGCCCTCCAACAGGCTGTCCCAGTATTCGGCCAGGTCGTTCCCATTGGGGGCTACGACACCCATTCCGGTGACCACTACTCGATGCTCTTGGCGCGCGCCGTTCTTCCCCACCTGGGCTTCATGTTAGCGGGGATGGAACAGATGTGCTCCCGGCCGCTCCGGCGATGGATTCCGTGATTTTTTGGGCCACCGCGTCTTTGGCGACGAGGATGGAGCTGCGGATCGCCAGCGCATCGGACCGCCCATGGGCCACTACGACCACGCCCCGCACCCCCAGTAGGGGGGCGCCCCCAAATTCGCGCCAATCGGCCCGCTTTCGGATGGCCAGCAGGCGGGGGCGGGCCAGTATCCCCCCCAGCGCCGACAGGGGGTCGGCCTTGAGGGCGTCGCGGATGCTCCGAAACAGGAACTCGGCCACCCCCTCGGCAGTCTTGATCAACACATTGCCGGAGAACGCGTCGGCCACGATCACGTCTGCCTTCCCGCGGAAGATGTCCTTGCCCTCGACGTTGCCGATGAAGTTGAGGGCCGCCGACTGCCGGAACAGGGGTTCAGTGTCTCGAACCAGCTGGTTTCCCTTCTCGGCCTCCTCGCCGATGCTGAGTAGGCCGACCCGGGGTTTCGGGATGCCCATCACGCGCTCGGCGTACAGGCTGCCCATCAGCGCGAACTGCAGGAGGTGCTCGGGCCGCGGATCGGTGTTGGCGCCCACGTCGAGCAGGTAGCAGTTATTACCCGTGGAGGTCGGCAGGGGCGTGATCAGCGCCGGCCGATCGATGCCGTGGATGCGCTGCAACCCAAACAGGGCGGCCGCCATCACGGCTCCGCTGTTCCCGGCCGACACGAAAGCGTCCGCCCGGCCGTCGGCGACCATCTGCACCCCGCGCACGATGGAGGAGGCGCGCTTGGCGCGCACCGCCTGGGCCGCATGCTCGTCCATGCCGATGACTTCGGGTGCGTCCTCCAGGACCGCCCATTTCCCGGCGCCGGCCGCCTGCAGCGACCGCTCGACCTGGTCGCGAGGGCCAACGAAGATGACCTCCACGCCAAGCTCGCGTTGGGCAGCCACCCCGCCAGCAACCACCTGGTCGGGGGCGAAGTCTCCGCCCAGGGCATCGAGTGCAATCTTCATCAGGGTTGGCGGAACCGGCGGCTAAATGTCGAGGTTCCTCACGGTCTTGGCGTGGGTCTGGATGAACCGCTTGCGCGGATCGACGTCGTCGCCCATCAGGACATCGAAGATCTTGTCGGCCTCGACCGCGTCCTCGATCTCGACTCGCATCAGCATCCGATTCTCTGGGTTCATCGTGGTGGCCCAGAGCTGTTCGGGGTTCATCTCGCCGAGGCCCTTGTAGCGAGCCACCTCCGGCTTGCCAGTCATCTGGGCGAGCTTGCGGTTCTTCTGCTCCTCGGTGTAGGCGTAGGAGATTTCCTTGCCGCGGGTGAGCTTGTACAGCGGGGGCTGCGCGATGTAGAGGTGATTCGCGGGAATGAGGTCGTTCATGTACCGGAAGAAGAATGTTAGTAGCAGCGTCCTAATGTGTGAGCCGTCAACATCAGCATCCGTCATAATTATGATTCGGTGATATCGTAGCTTACCAATATCAAATTTCTCGCCGACGCCTGTGCCCAGGGCCGTGATCAGGTTTCGGATCTGCTCGGACGTGAGGATCTTGTCCTCGCGCGCCTTCTCTACGTTGAGGATCTTGCCCCGCAGCGGCAGGATGGCCTGGAAGCGGCGATCCCGGCCCTGCTTGGCTGACCCGCCGGCCGAGTCGCCCTCCACCAGGTAGATCTCGCACTGGGCCGGGTCGCGCTCCGAGCAATCGGCCAGCTTGCCCGGTAGCGTGGACGACTCGAGCAGGGACTTGCGCTGCACCAGGTCGCGGGCTCGCTTGGCGGCTTCCCGCGCCCGGGCCGCCACCATGCACTTGTCGATCAGCCGGCGGGCGTCCGGCGGATTCTCCTCCAGGTACTGGGTGAAACCGTCGCCGAACACCGTCTCGACCTGGCCGCGCACCTCCGAGTTCCCGAGTTTGGTCTTGGTCTGGCCTTCGAACTGTGGCTCGCGCAGCTTGACGCTGAGCACCGCGGTCAGCCCCTCGCGGACATCGTCGCCGGTGAGGCTGGGGTCGGACTCCTTCATCAGCCCGGCCTTGCGTGCGTACTTGTTGAGCACGGACGTGAGCGCCGACCGGAATCCGGTCACGTGGGCGCCCCCCTCGACAGTGTTGATGTTGTTGGCGTAGGCGAGCACGGTCTCGGTGAAGCCCTGGTTGTATTGCAGGGCGACCTCGATGGTGGTGCCCTCCATCTCGCGCTCGACGTGCATGGGCCGCACGTTGACGGTGCCCTTCTCGCGGTTCAGGTAGCGGACAAAGGCGACGATGCCGCCCTCGAAGTAGAAGTGGTAGTCGAGGTCGATCCGTTCGTCGCGGAGCAGGATGTTGACCCCTTTGTTGAGGAAGGCCAGCTCGCGCAGGCGGTGGGCCACGAGGTCCCACTGGAAGCCGAGCTCTTCGAAGATCTCCGGATCTGGCCAGAACCGGACATAGGTCCCGGTGGTGTCGGCTTTGCCCACGACCTTCATCGGTCCGGCCGGCTCACCGCGATGGTATTCCTGGTGATAGCGCTTGCCATGGCGCTCCACGGTCACTTCCAGCTTCTCGGAGAGGGCATTGACGACCGAGAGGCCGACCCCGTGCAGACCGCCCGAGACTTTGTAGCCGCCCCCGCCAAACTTGCCGCCGGCATGCAGCTTGGTGAGGACCACCTCCAGGGCAGACTTTCCGCCCTGGTCCTTCATTGGATCGACGGGAATGCCGCGGCCATTGTCGGCGACGGACGCGGAGTTGTCCCTGTAGAGGGTGACCTCGATGTTGTCGCAGAAGCCGGCCAGCGCCTCGTCGATGGAGTTGTCCACGATCTCCCAAATGAGATGGTGGAGGCCCCGGTTGTCGGTGGACCCGATGTACATGCCGGGGCGCCGCCTGACCGGCTCCAAGCCCTCCAGAACCTGGATGGCCTTGGCGTCGTAGGCAGGCGGCGATTGATCTTTAGGATTCAGCAATAAGGCGGGCTCCGCGAATACAAATTCTACCAAAAATGGGCCCCAAAAAGGCCAAAATTTTGGCCTGTGAGTGGCCCACTTTAGGTGGCCGCGACCTGCTCCGGAACCGCCGCCGCCGGGCGCCAGCGAAGATCGAGTTGACGCGCCGCTCGGACCTCGTCCAGGCGGCCCACCGGGGCGGTGTGCGGGGCGCTGGTGACCATCGCCGGATCACGCGCGATCTCGTCCGCGATCTGCTCCATGGCCGCGATGAACCCGTCCAGGGAGGCCTTGGATTCGGTCTCGGTGGGCTCGATCATCATCGCCTCGGGGACGATCAGGGGGAAATAGATGGTGGGTGGGTGGTAGCCGAGGTCGATCAGCCGCTTGGCGATATCCAGGGCGCGGACGCCCTGCTCCTTGGCCTGGCGGGCGGTGAGCACGAACTCGTGCATGCTCGGGGTCGGAAACGCATCGCCGAACAGCCGGCGCAGGTGGTGGCGCAGGTAGCTGGCATTGAGCACGGCCTGCTCGGCCACCTCATTGATGCTGTTGCCGTAGGCGCGGATGTAGGCGTAGGCGCGGACCAGCATGCCGAAGTTGCCGTAAAAGGCTCGCACCTTTCCAATCGACTGCGGCCGGTCGTAGTCGAAGGCGAAGCGGCCGTCACGCCGCTCGACCGTCGGCACCGGGAGAAAGGCCGCCAGGTGCGCCTTCACCCCTACCGGACCGGCGCCGGGTCCACCCCCACCGTGCGGGGTGGAGAACGTCTTGTGCAGGTTCAAGTGCACGACGTCGAAACCCATGTCGCCCGGCCGCGCCACGCCCACCAGGGCGTTCAGGTTGGCGCCGTCGTAGTACATCTGGGCGCCCTGCTCGTGGGCCAGCCGGGCGATCTCGACGATGTCCGTCTCGAAGAGGCCGAGGGTGTTCGGATTGGTCAACATCACCGCGGCGACCCGGGGGGAGAGCTTGGTCCGGAAGTCGTCGACATGCACGAGCCCGTCCGGACCGGTCTTGATCGGGATGGTCTGGAGGCGGGACAAGGCCGCGCTCGCCGGATTCGTGCCGTGCGCGCTGTCGGGCACCAGCACCTGGTCGCGGTGCTCGCCGCGGCTGCGATGGTAGGCCTCGATCATGAGCAGGCCCGTCCACTCGCCGTGGGCGCCGGCCGCCGGCTGCAGGCTCATCCGGTTCATCCCGGTCAGTGCCAGGAGCGCCTGTTCCAGCTCCCACATCAGGCGGAGGGCACCCTGGGCTTTGCCCTCGGGGTGGTAGGGATGCAGGTCAGCGAAGTCTTCGAAGCGGGCGATGGCTTCGTTGACCGTGGGGTTGAACTTCATGGTGCAGGAGCCGAGTGGATACAGCCCGTCGTGCAGGCTGTGATTGCGGCGGCCGAGCCGGCCGAAGTGGCGGGCGACCTCCGGCTCGCTGAGCGAGGGGATGGCGAGCGGCTGGGCGCGGCGCAGGCCGAGGGGCACGAGTCGGTCGAGCGGCTGCTCGGGCACCCCGGATGCCGGCAGCCGCGGGCCCGGATAGTCGGGCCTGGCGAGCTCGAACAGCAGCGGCTCGTTCATGGCAGCGCGTCCAGGTAAGCCTTCAGGCTGGTGGCATCGTTCAGCTCAGTGACCGAGACCAGCAGCGCGTCCTGCAGCGCGGGGTCGAACCGGCCCAGTGGCAACCCGGGCAGCACGCCTCGCTGCAGCATGGCGGTCTGCACCTCCTCGGCCGCCCGCGGAGTCCGGATGACAAACTCCGATAGGAACGGACCGCTCCAGGCCAGCCCGTATCCGGGCCGCTCGGCGATCGCCGCCGCCAGCCAGTGGGCCCGCTGCGCGCTCAGCTCGGCCAGGCGGCGCAAGCCATCGCCCCCCATCCGAGCCAGATAGGTGGTGGCCGCCAGGGCCATGAGCGCATGGTTGGTGGTGATGTTCGAGGTGGCATTCTCGCGCCGGATGTGCTGCTCGCGCGCCTGCAGGGTCAACACGAACCCCCGACGGCCCTGGGCATCGACCGTAGCCCCCACCAGCCGACCTGGGATCCGACGGAGCAGCGCCTCCCGGCAGGCGATGAACCCCAGGTAGGGTCCGCCGAACGACAGCGGGAGGCCCAGCGGCTGCCCGTCACCCACCGCCAGGTCCGCTCCCCAGTCGCCAGGGGAGGCGAGAATCCCCACGGAGATGGGATCGACGCAGGCGATCAGCAAGGCGCCGGCGGCGTGCGCCAGGTCGGCGACGGGTTGCGGGTCCTCCAGGACGCCGTAGAAATTCGGCTGCTGCAGGATGACCGCCGCGGTGGCGCTGGTGACGGCGTCCGCCAAGCGCCGATGGTCCACGCGACCGTCCGCGCCGACGGCCGCCCGCACGACCTGGTAGTCCTGGCCATTGGCGTACGTCCCCAGCACCTGCGCGTACTCCGGGTGCAGGGCTCCGGCGACGACCACGTTCCGCCGGCCCGTCTGCCCGATTGCCATGTGCGTGGCCTCGGCCAGGGCGGACGCCCCGTCGTACAGGGAGGCGTTGGCCACGTCCAGCCCGGTCAGCAGCGTGATCATGGTCTGGAATTCGTAGGTCGCCTGCAGCACGCCCTGGCTCGCCTCGGCCTGGTAGGGGGTGTAGATGGTGTAGAAGTCGGGGCGCGAGATGATCGCATTCACCACCGCCGGGCTAAAGCGGCGCGACGACCCCGCCCCCAGGAAGTTGCGCCCGGGGGCGATCCGCTCATTGAGCCGGCCCAGCTCGCGAAAATACTGGACCAGCTCCAGTTCCGACATCGGCTCCGGCAGGTCAACGCTGTGCCGCTTCAATCCCTCTGGGACCTGGGCGAAGAGATCGGCGACGTCGCGCTTGCCCAGCTCGTGAAGCATGGCGGCCCGTTCGGCCGCCGTGTTCGGCAGGTAGGCCACTAGTGCCCCGGGCCCTCGACCAGGGCGTTGTAGGCGTCCTGGTCCAGCAGCTTCGGATTGGGTGACACTCCGCGCAGCTTGAGGATCCACCCTTTTCCGTACGGGTCATTGTTGAGCAGCTCGGGGTGCTCCTTGAGGGCGTCGTTGACCGCGGCCACCTCGCCCGCCACCGGGGAGTAGAGGTCGGAGGCCGCCTTCACGGACTCCACCACCCCAAAACGGTCGCCCACCTTGAGCTTTTGGCCGACGGAAGGGAACTCCAGGTAGATCACGTCGCCCAGCTGCGACTGGGCGTACTCGCTGATGCCGATGGTCGCGGTGTCCCCCTCCTGGCGAACCCACTCGTGACTCTCACTGAACCGCAGCCCACTCAGCTCCGCCATGCTTCCTCCCTCATCTGTCTGCTTACGGATGCGGACGCCGGTAAAACGGGAGCGCCACCACGTCGGCGGGCGCGGCGGCACCCCGCACGTCCACCGCCAGGCTGGTCCCGACTTGGCTGCGCGCCGGCGGGACGAAGGCCAACGCGATGTTGTACCCGAGCGTAAACGACACGTTGCCCGATGAGACGGTCCCGACCGGCCGGCCCTCGTCCAGGACCCGGTAGCCGTGACGCGGGATGCTCCGGTCCCGCATCCGCAGCCCGACCGTGACCCGCGGCAGCCCCTGCTGCGCCACCCGACCGATGGCATCCCGGCCGATGAAGTCCTTGTCGAGCTTCACCGCCCAGTCCAGGCCGGCCTCCAATGGATTCGTCTGCTCATCCAGGTCATTGCCGTAGAGCCGCATGCCGGCCTCCAGCCGCAGCGTGTCCCGGGCTCCCAGCCCGGCCGGCTTGAGCCCGACCTCCCCGCCCGCGTCCAGCAGACGCTGCCAGAGTCTGACAGCCTCGCTGGGCTGGCAGAACAGCTCGAAGCCATCCTCCCCGGTGTACCCGGTGCGGGAGACGCGGCACGGCACGCCGGCCACCCTCCGGTCCACGAAGGCGTAGTACTTCACGTCTTTGAGGTCGCGATCCGCCAGACGCTGCACGAGCGCCGGAGCTCGTGGTCCCTGGACGCCAATCAGCGCCGTCTGCCGCCCCATGTTGCGCGCCGTCCCCGCAGGCGTGTG
The DNA here is from genome assembly GCA_005880615.1 of Chloroflexota bacterium. Classification (GTDB taxonomy): domain Bacteria; phylum Chloroflexota; class Dormibacteria; order CF-121; family CF-121; genus CF-121. The sequence continues at coordinate 20,991 of VBID01000126.1, read as the reverse complement.
CGCGGCGACCCACTCGAAGTCCTTGTCCTGGTTCCCAGCGTTGACCACCAGCAGGTAGCCCGGGCTCAGGTTGTAGACGAGCAGGTCATCGAGAATCCCGCCCTGCTCATTGCAGAGCAGCGCGTACCGGGCTCGACCCGGCTTCAAGGTCGCCACCTCGTTGGTGAGGAGCCGTTCCAGCTGGGCCACGGCGTCGGTCCCTGAAACCTCGATCTCGCCCATGTGGGAGAGGTCGAAGAGGCCGGCCGCGGAGCGCACCGCCTGGTGTTCTTCCCGGATGGACGAATACTGGAGCGGCATCGACCACCCGCCGAAGTTGGTCATCTGCGCGCCCAGCCGGAGGTGCTCCTCGAAGAGCGGAGTCCGCTCCACGGTCGCCACCGGCTGCGTCACGTGGCTAGTCTACGTCCGGCTCGTCGCCATTCGGCTCGTCGAGAACCTCCAGGTACGGCAGCAGGTCCTCGTCATGAAGTTGGCGCGCTCCCCGCAGCATCGCCCGGATGATGCCCACCCGCTGGACATCCCACGCCAGGAGCTTGGCGATCTCGGCGTCGGTCGCCGGCCGCATCAGGTCCGCGGAGAGGAGCTGTTCGGCCCGTTCAAAGACCCGGCAGGCGGCCACGAACGCTTCGTCGTTCCGCTGCGCATCCCGGGTCATGGCCACCACGGCGTCCATGGTGGCGTTGATGGCGGCGCGGAGGGTGTCGGTAAATCCTAGCTCGGTCCCGCGGTAATGCTCGACGGCGGAGATCAGCGCCAGCGAGCCCTCCTGGAAGAGGTCGCCGAAGGCGATGCCCTCTTCCCGATGGCTGCGCGCCGCCTCAAAGACCAGGTGCAGGTTGTGCTCGATCAGGGTGCGGTTGGCGGCCTCGCGGGCGGCTCCCTGGGTCGCCAGGAGGCGGCTCTGCTCGGCGTCAGACAGGCGAGGGTAAGCCGCCAGCTGGGCCTGGTAATCGACCTCCTCCGCATCGAGCGTGACCGGCGAACGGTGCTCCTGCGCCATCAATTTCTCATTCTATTCTGCGCAAGCCTGCCTCGATTTCAAACTTAGAAGACTCAGATATGATGGGGACTGTGAGGGTGGGACGCGTCGTCGCCGCCTTCGCGTTGGCGGCATTCCTGCTCGTTCCGGCGCCGGCCCGAGCCGCGCATCCGGTGGTTCTGGTGGCCACCCTGGACGGCGTGATCAATCCCATCACGGACAGCTATGTGCAGCGGGCTGTGGACCGGGCGGTCCGCGAGGGCAATACCGCCCTGATCATCGCCTTGGACACGCCCGGCGGGCTGGACACGTCCATGCGTCACATCATCAAGACCATGCTGGCGGCGCCGGTTCCGGTGGTCGTCTATGTCTCGCCCTCGGGCGCCCGGGCGGCTTCGGCGGGCCTGTTTATCACGGAGGCGGCGGACGTGGCCGCCATGGCGCCGGGGACGAACATCGGGTCCGCCCACCCGGTGAGCATCGGGGGCGCAAACCCGGCTCCCAACGCCAGCCCCAGCCCCGGGTCGGCGGGGGCGGACATCATGACCCAGAAGATCGAGAACGATGCCGCCGCCTACATCCGCTCGCTGGCTGCCATCCACCACCGCAACGCCGATTGGGCCGAGAAGGCCGTGCGCCAGAGCGCGAACGTTCCGGTGGATGAGGCGGTGCAGCTCAACGTCGTCGACCTGGAGAGTCGCGACCTGAGCAGCCTGCTGGAGGACCTGGACGGCCGGCAGGTGGAAAAGGGCGGGCAGACGTACGCGCTGCGCACGGCCAACGCCGCCATCGAACGCATCGAGCTCAGCGAGTTCGACCGCTTGCTGGAGGCGGTCTCGGACCCGGATGTCGCCTACCTCCTGCTGCTGCTGGCCATTATCGCCATCGGGTTTTGGGTGACCCATCCCGGGTTCTTCCTGCCGGGCGTGGTGGGCGTAATCGCCGGCATCCTGGCCGGGGTGGCGCTGTTCAACCTGCCAATCAACACCGCGGGCGTAGTCCTGATCCTGCTGGCCATGGCCATGTTCGTCATCGATCTCAAGGCACCCACTCACGGTGTACTGACCACCGGCGGGGTGGTCGCGATGGCGCTCGGCTCACTTCTCTTGATCGACACCGGATTCCTTTCAGAGGGGGTCAACATCTTCCTGATCCTGGTGACGGTGGTGCTGCTGGGCGGGTCGTTCGGCTTCGTCTTGCGCAAGGTGCTGGAAGCCCGCCGTCGGCCGTTCGCGGCCGGTGAAGAATCGATCGTCGGCAAAGTTGGCACGGTCCGCGAACCGCTCCGGCCGGACGGCCTGGTCTTCGTCGACGGCGCCCTCTGGCAGGCGACATCGGTCTCTGGACCGATTGAGGCGGGCAGCCAGGTCAGGGTTGTTGGGATCGACGGGCTGCGCCTTCGGGTCAACAGCGTGAGCGCCGAATCTACGCCGTCGTCCCGGACTCCTCCCAGGGCGGCATCCCAATAAGCTCCCGTCCGAATCCGGACTAAGATGTGTTCCGTCCGGGCCGCACTGAAGAGGAGGAAGCCGTGTTCGCGATAGCTGTCGTCGGCGTCATCATCGTCCTGGTCCTCGTCGGATTCACATCCGCCGTCCGGATCATCAACGAGTACGAGCGGGGGGTGCTCTTCCGCCTCGGCCGGCTGATGGATGTCAAGGGGCCGGGGCTGCGGCTGATCATCCCATTCGGGATCGACCGCCTGGTCAAGATCGACCTGCGCACCATCACCCTGGAGGTTCCTCCGCAGGAAGTCATCACGCTCGACAACGTGACCGTCAAGGTCAACGCGGTCATCTATTTCCTGGTCATCAATCCCAACTGGGCTGTGACCAAGGTCATGAACTATGTGAACGCCACCTCGCAGATTGCGCAGACGACGCTTCGCAGCGTGTTGGGCCAGTCCTCGCTCGACACCCTGCTGGCCGACCGGGAAAAGATCAACACGGTGCTGCAGAAGATCATCGATGAGCAGACGGAGCCCTGGGGCATCAAGGTCTCAACCGTCGAGATCAAGGATGTCGAGCTACCCCAGACCATGCAGCGGGCGATGGCCAAGCAGGCCGAAGCCGAGCGGGAAAAACGAGCCAAGATCATTCACGCGGAAGGAGAGTTCTCGGCCGCCAGCCAGCTCGCCGAGGCCGCGAAAATCATCGCCACTCAGCCGAGCGCCCTGCAGCTCCGCTACTTGCAGACCCTGACCGAGATCGGCGTCGAGCGCAACACCATGATTGTGTTCCCCATGCCCATCGACCTCATCCAACCCCTGCTCGACATTCGTCCGCGGACGGGTGGCTCCCCGGCCGCACCCTCCGGGGCGACTTCTAAGACCTGATCCCGGCGGCCTCGGCTCCCGTCGACCTGGTCACGGTCCTGGTCCTGGGCCTGGTGGCCGGTCTCTTCGTGCTCGCCAACTACGGCGAGCGGTCCAGCGCTGCGCGGGTGGTGACCATCCTGCTCACGATCACCATCGGCCTGCTCTTTACGGCGGCCGGTGCGTTCACCAGCCAATGGGTGGGGCTCCTGATGGTGGCGGCGCTGGCCGCCTCGCTCCTCTACCTCATTCCTAGCGTGCAGCAGGCGGTGGCTGGCAGCCTGCCCCTGCGGCCCGGCTCCACGGTGAACTACGTCGCGGTCTCGCTGGCCCTGCTGTTGTTTGCGTTCCAGTTGGGAACCCAGTTGACCGTCGACGTGCTGGGCCTCCTGGCCAAGAGCCCACCATTCACGTTGGCGGACCTGCTGGTCCAGGAGATTCCGCTGATCGTCATCGCCGTCCTCGGGGTCGGCTTCCTGGTGCGCCGAAGCTGGCCGGAGACCATCGATCGGCTCGGTCTTCGGCCCCTGCGCAAGACCTGGTGGGCGTACGCGCTGGTGGCGGTGGTCGCGTTCCTGGCGGTCGGCTACGGGATCGATCAACTGGCCACGTGGCTGAGCCCCGACACGCAGAAGCGGGTCAATGATGCCAGCCAGGTGGTCTTCCACAGCCTGAGCAACCCGGGGGCGGTCGTCCTTCTCGGGCTGACGGCCGGGGTATCCGAAGAGCTCATCTTCCGGGGGGCGATGCTGCCCCGTTTCGGCGTGCTGGCCACCTCATTGCTGTTCGCCGCGGTCCACACGCAGTACGGCATCACCTTCGCCACCCTGGAGGTCTTCGTCATCGGCCTCGGGCTGGGCTGGCTGCGCCTGCGCGCCGGGACCCTGGCGTGCATCGCGAGCCACGCCGGGTACGACATCATCGTCGGCTTGCTGGCTCTCCACTAGTTATCCCCTTACCGAACATCCGTTCGGTCGAGACCGGGCGTATAATCCGGCCCAAATCCACGCCCTCGTCCCAGCACAGCACTTGCCCTGCATCTATGCCGTCGTCAACCAGAAGGGTGGAGTCGGAAAGACAACCACGGCAATCAACGTGGCTGCCAACCTTCCCGACCTCGGCAAGTCCGGCCTGATCGTCGATATGGATCCGCAGGGCAACACCACCAGCGGGTTCGGCATCGACAAGAGCCGGCTGGCGGGCAGCGTCTACAACGTCATCATCGAGGCCGCGGACGTCAACGCCATCATCCGTCCTACCGGGGTGCCCGGCCTTGACATCCTTCCGTCGCACCGGTCTCTGGCCGGGGCTGAAATCGAGCTCATCGGACTGCCCCGCCGGGAGCGGCGTCTGGTGTACGCGCTGGACATGCTGCGCCACGACTACGACTACGTGATCATCGACTGCCCGCCTTCCTTGGGATTGCTGACCGTCAACTGCCTGGTGGCGGCCGAGTACATGCTGATCCCCATCCAGTGCGAGTACTACGCGCTGGAGGGGCTGGGGGCGCTGACTCATACCTCGCAGCTGATCCAGCGCGAGCTCAACCCCAGGCTGAAGATCGGCGGGATCGTCCTCACCCTTTTCGACCCGCGCACGACGCTGGCCTGGCAGGTGGCGGAGCAGGTACGCAGCCAGTATCCGGAGGAGACTTTCCGAACCATCATCCCGCGCAACGTCCGCTTGAGCGAGGCACCCAGCCACGGGATGCCGATCACCCAGTACGATCCGGCCTCCCGGGGGGCGGTGGCCTATCACGAGCTGACCAAAGAATTGATCTCCCGCGGCGCCGCGGCGAACCACCACGAACTCACCAAGGAGTTGATCGCCAGATGAACAAGCGGCGCGGCCTGGGGCGCGGGTTGGAAGCGCTCATCCCCTCCAGCGACTACATCGACGAGACGGCGGTGGGCATGGCGCAGCGGCAGCAAGCCCTGCGCGTCCCGATCCAGGACATCCGGCCCAACCCCGACCAGCCCCGCCAGGCGTTCGGCCCGGAGGCCTTGCAGGAGCTGGCCGACTCGATCCGGCAGCACGGCATCCTGCAACCCCTCCTCGTCCGCGAGCTGCCCGATGATGGCTACGAGTTGATCGCCGGCGAGCGCCGGCTGCGCGCTGCCCAGATTGCCGGCCTGACCGAGGTGCCGGTGATCATTCACAATGGGTCCACCGATACCGCCGACGAGCGGCTGCAACTGTCGTTGATTGAGAACCTGCAGCGGTCCGACCTCAACCCGGTCGAGGAAGCGCGGGCCATTCGCCGGCTGCTCGATGAGTTCGGGCTGACCCAGGAGGCGGTCGCGGAGCGGCTTGGAAAGGGGCGCGTGTCGGTCGCCAACTCAGTCCGGCTGCTGGGGCTGCCCGACGTCGCGCTCAACGCCATCGAAGCCAGCGCCATCTCCGCGGCGCATGGCCGAGCCATCTTAGGCCTGCGCTCAGTGGCTCAGCAGCACGCCTGCCTGGAACGGGTGATCCAGGGACACTGGAGCGTCCGCCAGACCGAGGACTGGGTGCGGAGCCGCCAGGATTCGGCGCCGTCGCACCGGGCACCGCGGACCCGAAAGGGAGTCGATGCCGACACCCTGGCGCTGGAACAAGAGTTCCGCCAGGCCCTGGGGACCAAGGTCATCCTCACCCGCTTCAGGGATGGGGGCCGTCTCACCATCGAGTTCTATACGGACGCCGAATTGGAGAGCCTTCGGGTCAAGCTCGTAGACCGATAGGACTCCGCGACGCTGGCCGCAAATCGGGGAAACATCCTTGACGCACGACCCTAAGCCCTGCAGCCAGGCAGCGACAGCTGTCTGTCGCTGCCCTACCTAGAAGTGAAAATCGTGAAACATTCCCGCTTCGGAGCTAGACCCGTCTTTTCACTCGGAGTGCGCCGAACCCGGGTTGGTCACACGTGTAAATCGGGGAACATTCCCGGGTTCGCAGACCTGCCGGAGGGCAGCTGGCCCCCGCCGAACGGCGTTAGTCAGGGGCGCCGGGGAACGAAAATCGTGAAACAATCCGCCGCCGGGGTTACTCGACGATCCAGCGGTCGGCCGTCCGCACGTAGTCGTGGATCTCGTCCGGCTTAAAGAACAGGCCGATTTCAACTTCCGCGCGTTGTGGCGAGTCCGACCCGTGGATGAGGTTCATCCCCAGGTCCAGGGCTAGATCGCCCCGAATCGTGCCCGGGGCCGCCTTCAGCGGGTCGGTGGATCCCATCAGCGTCCGGACGACGGTGACGGCCTCGCGGCCCTCCCAGATCGTGGCCACCACCGGGCCGGAGGTGATGAACTTGACCAGGCCGTCGAAAAACGGCTTGCCTTTGTGCTCCGCATAGTGGCGGCCGGCCAGCTCCGGAGTAATTCGGATCATCTTGAGGGCCATCAACTTCAACCCGCGCCCCTCCAGCCGGCGGACGATCTCCCCGATCAACCCCCGCTGCACCCCGTCTGGTTTCACCAGAACAAGTGTGCGCTGAATCATTGAGCGGGCGCAGCCAGGGTCGGCCGGCCGTTCAACAGGGAGACCTCGTCCAGTGGCCAGATCCGGACCTCCGCCTTGCCCAGGATGTCCGCCTTGTGGATGAAGCCAAAGGTGCGCGAGTCGCTGGAGTGGTTGCGGTTGTCCCCCATGACGAAGAAGCTATCCGGCGGGACCTGCACCTCGCGGCCGTCTGGCGGCCAGGAGTTGTTGTAGGTCCATTTCTCGGGCAGGTAGGGCTCCTGCAGGACCTCGCCGTTGATGTAGACGACCCCCTGGCTGATCCGCAGCCGATCGCCCGGGATGGCGATCACCCGCTTGATGAAATCCCGCGTCTCCTCGTTGGGCGGGCGGAAGACGATGATGTCGCCGCGCTGCGGATCGTGGAGCTTGTAGGAAATCTTGGAGGCGACCAGCAGGTCGTTGTCATGCAGCGTGCCGTACATGCTGGACCCGAGCACGTGGACCGTCTGGACCGCGTACTGGATGACGATGTAGAGGGCGAGCGCCAAAAAGACAATCTCGAGGGTGTCGCGGACGAACGACTTCTGGCGCGGCTGCTGGGGCGCGACGGCTCGCCCCACTAGAGTGAATCCATTTGCGGGCGTCTCATTCTAGTCGACGCCCCCGGCCGTCAGGCGATTTGGCGCAGGAACGGTGCCTCGCTGCGGAAGGGCCCGATGGCGGCCAGCTGGATGCTCTGGCTGAAGAGTCGCTTGGCCACCCGGGTGATCTCCTCCGGAGTCACCGCGTCGATCTGCGCGGTCGTCGCTTCCAGGTCCTCGATCCGACCCATCAGCGCTTCTTGCCCGCCGTACCAGGTGGCGACCGAGTTGGTGCTCTCCATCTGCAGCAGCAAGCGGCCCTTGTAATACTCCTTGGCCTTGACCAGCTCCGCCTGGCCCACCGGCTCCTTGGCCAGCCGCCGCATCTCCCCCACGATGGCGCCCACGGCACGAGCCGCCTGGGCCGGATCGGTCCCGGCGTACACGCCAAGCACCCCCGTGTCATAGAGCCGGTTGACGTAGGAATGGACGTCGTAGGCGAGGCCCAGCTTCTCCCGGACTTCAAGGAAGAGACGGGAGCTCATGCCTTCCCCCAACACCCCGTTGAGGATGTCGATCACATGCCGGTCGCGGTCCATGTACGAGGGCGCATGGACGCCTAGGGCGATGTGCGCCTGCTCGGTCTTTTTGGTCTTGATCAGCACCCGCGGCTTATGTCCGTTGGGACTGGAGGCCAGGAACCCGGGGGGCGCGGCGCCGTTTCCACGCTGCCGGAGACGTGGCTGGATGAGTTCGATGGCCCGCCCGTGCGTCACCGGACCAGCGATGGTGACCACTAGGTTTTTCAGGAGATAGTGCTCCTCCAGGTAGCGCAGCAGGTCGTCCCGGGTCAGGGCTCGCACCGAGGCCTCGGTGCCGGCGGTGTCCCGCCCCAGCGGATGGTTGGGCCACATGATCTGTTCAAAAAGGCTGTGCACGTGTTCCTGGGGAGAGTCGAGGTACATGCGCAGCTCCTCCAGGATCACCAGCCGCTCCTTCTCCAGCTCGGTCGGGTCCAGCCGGGGCTGGAAGAGCATGTCGCCCACCACGTCGATGGCCAGTTCGGCCCGGTGCTCGGGGACGCGGGCCCAGTACATGGTCAGCTCCTTGTCGGTGGCCGCGTTCAGCACCCCGCCCACCCCCTCGATCGCCTCGGCGATTTCTTTAGCGCCGGCATAACGGGCGGAGCCCTTAAAGAACATATGTTCTAGGAAGTGGGACACCCCGGCAAGCTTGTCCGACTCGTAGCGGGAACCCACTCGGAACATGACCGCCAGGCTGACCGACGGCCGGTCTTTGAGCTCGATGGTGATCAACCGGGCCCCGTTCTGGAGCGTCTCCAGGCGAAACGGAGGAGAACTCAGGGGCACCGAATCAGTATATCGTAGGAGTTTGGCGACGCCCGAATCCGTTCCAAGCACACCCATGACTACTGAGTCCACTGCTATGTCGTTTTATGACAATCCAGAGGCGGTGGTCGCTCTTGACTGGCTCCCCGGTGAGCGCGGGTTTGCCCTGATCGGTGCCGGGGCGCTGGCGCTGGCCGAGCGCCTGTTCGGGTCCGGCCTGGCGATCGGGATGGCGGCCCACCGACCCTGGAAACCGGGGGCGCCCCAGGCCCTGGTCATCCCGGTGACGCCGGAGCGGATCGAGATCCGTATCTCAGACCGCGAGCCCTGGGCCAGCATGCTAGCCGGGCACCTGGCGGAGCTCACCGAGCCGGCATCATTCGGTCGGCGCCTGGCCCAGGCGATCTCCCGATTGGAGGCCTGGCACGAGTCGGATACCGAGTCCGGGAGCGGACCCGAGGAGCTGGCTGCCGAGTTGCTTCGGCTGCGCCGGCTAGCCCCCTCAAGGGAATCGGGGCAAGCCATCGGCGATGCGGTCGAGGCCCTCGACGATGGGCTTCCGGTGGACGTGGTGGCGGCCGCCCTGTACCGGGCCCTGGGCCAGAAGACGGCGGGCTAGCCTTCGCTAGCTCTCGTCGGCAGGCGGCGGCTCGGTGGTCGGTCGCGGTTCGCCGAAGCGAACGCGCTCCCCGGACCGGGCGCGGTCTCCATACCGGGGCCGGTCGGCAAAGCTGCGCCGGGGGGTCGCCTCCGGGGCCGCGGCGGGCGGCGTTTCCGTCGGGCGGCGGCCAGCGGCGGCGGCGTCGGGCCAGATCACGACCCGCCTGTTGGGCTCTTCGCCCTGGCTTTCGGTGCGGATCCCGGGCTCGGCGTCCAGGGTGACGTGCACGATGCGCCGCTCGTAGGCCGGCATCGGATCCATCAGGACACGCTCGCCACTGCGGCGGGCGCGTTGGGCGAGCCGGAGGGCCATTTCCCGCACCGTCTCCTCGCGCCGCAGCCGGTAGCGTTCCACGTCCACGATCACCCGCCGCCGGTCGGTGCGGCCCTCGTTGATGATCAGGTTGACCACGGCCTGAAATGAGCGCAGGGTCTCGCCCCGCCAGCCGATCAGCACGCCCAGATCCTGGCCGGCAATGTCAATCGTCACCGGGTCCTCAACGTTGCGCACGTACACCTGGGCGACGATCCCCATCTTGCTGAGCAGCTCCATCACCGCCAGGCGGGCGTTGCCCGCGTAGGTCTCCCGCAGGGTGACGCGGACTCGGGCCTGTGGAGCGTCCTCCAGGACTTCGACTTCCACGTTTTCGCGCGCCTCTTCCAACTCCTCGAGGGCGCGCTCGATGGCTTCGTCGACCGTGGCGCCGCTGGTCTCGATGCTCGTCGTCATGTCCTTGGTCCCCCTCCAGGCAATGTGAGCGACCCCCACCCGGTAATGAAGTATTGCTGGCCGATGGAAAACAGGTTGCTGACCACCCAGTAGAGGGCCAGCGCCGCTGGAAAGTTAATGGCGAAGAACCCGATCATGACCGGCATGAAGAGGGTCATGGTCTGGGTGACCTGCGCCGTAGAGGGATCCTGTCCCGCCATGCCACCCGCCGGCGTCATCATCTTCGTCTGCACGAACGTGGTCAGCCCGGCCAGCACCGGCAGAATCAGCATGCCGATGGCGACCGCCAGGGCGGCGTGGCCAAACACGGACGATGGTGTGGCCGCAACATTGGGGATCCACAGGAAGTGGTGGTCGTGGAGCCCGAGCGATTTCTGGGCACCGAAGATCACCCAGTACAGGGCGATCAGGATGGGAGCCTGGACCACGGCCGGCAGGCATCCGCTCATCTGCGACAAGGGATTGATGCCGTGCTCGCGGTACAGCGCCATCGTCTCCTGGTTGAGCCGCTGGGGGTCTTTCTTGTACTTCTTGCGCAAGGCCGCCATCTGGGGCGCGATCTTCCGCTGCTCGGCCTGGATCCGGCGGGAGGTGGCCAGCTGGAACTGGAAGATGGGCGAGAGGACCACCTTGATCCCCACCGTGAGCAGGACGATGGCGATCCCGAACGGGCCGATCGCCTCGGCCAGCGGGTTGCTGGAGAGACCGGTGACGAGCCAGTGCAGCCCGGCCGACATGGGAACGCCGAAGATCGTCCACCACACCTTCCAGACGGGGTGCCAGAGCTGCCCGATCGAGCTATCCAGCATCATGGAACCGGATCCCACCCGCCTTCATGGAAGGGATGGCAGCGCCCAATCCGCTTGAACGCCATCCACCACCCGCGCCGCCAGCCGTACTTCTGGATGGCCTCGTACCCGTACTGGGAGCACGTGGGCGTGAAGCGGCATCCGCTGATCAGGCCCAACAGGGGACCCAGCGTGACCCGGTAGACCCGGATCAGGGCCAGGGAGGCCGCGGTCATGCCCCCACCGACTTGGCCCACAGCGCCTGGAGCTCGTCGCGCAGGCGTGCGGCATCGGCATCCACCGCCCGAGCCCGTGCCACTATCACCACATCCCGTCCCGCCTGGGTGCGCTCGGCCATGGGCCGAACGAGTTCCCGCAGGCGTCGCTTGATCCGATTGCGAACTACGGCGTTCCCCAGCTTGCGGCTGACCGCGAGTCCGACCCGGGGATGGCCGAGACCATTATTACCCACAAACAAGGCCAGGTAAGCAGAGGAGGCGCTGGCCCGGCCGGCCAGGGCGCGATCGAACTCGCTACGCCGGACCAGTCGAGCCCGGCGCTTCACACATACCGGCGAGCGGGCGGGGTGAGCGCTTTGCGGCCCTTGAGCCGGCGAGACTTCAGGACGTTCTGGCCGCCCGCCGTCGCCATCCGGGCCCGAAACCCGTGGACACGGCGCCGGTGTCGCTTTTTGGGTTGGAACGTTCGCTTCATGGTGAGGGACCCCCGGGTCGGACATTATACAGTCTGCCGACGGCACGATAAGCGGGTGTGGGCTGATACAGTCTGCCGGCGGCACGATAAGCGAGTCTGGGCTTCGAGTGATCCCATCTGCCCCGGCAGCCCGAGCTGGATTCGGGCCCAGCATCGGCAGACGCGGCCGCCATCGAGGCTAAGCCTGGCCTAAAGCGCACGCCGCATTTCCCCTCCGGCGGTAGCTCCGACCTGCCCGAAACCTGTCGATTTCGCGTGCCCTCGTTCGACGCATCAGTACAGGCAGGAATAGACGGGAGGAGAAATGCGGTTGAACAACGAGGTGGCCGAGACGAACCAGGTCGATATCAGCAAGAGAACCAGGTCTCGGCCTGTGCGATCGGCCGACTCGCGTTGGCTGGCGTTGATCATCCTGTGCACTGGCTTTCTGATGATCGTGCTCGACCAGACGATCGTGAACGTCGCCCTCCCCTCGATCAAGAGTGACCTCGGCTTCTCGCAGGCTGGACTGGCCTGGGTCGTCAATGCCTACCTGATCGCCTATGGCGGTCTCTTGCTCCTGGCCGGTCGGCTGGGCGACCTGGTCGGTCGGAAGCGGATCTTCCTGATCGGGCTGGCGATGTTCACCTCGGCCTCCCTGTTGTGCGGGCTGTCGGTCAGCCAGCCGATGCTGGTGGCGGCGCGGTTTATCCAGGGGATCGGCGGCGCGGTGAGCACGGCGGTGATCCTGGGGATGGTCGTGACCATGTTTCCGGAGCCCGGGGAGCGCGCGCGGGCGATCGGCGTCTTCAGTTTTGTCGCCTCCGCCGGGGCCTCCATCGGCCTGCTAGCCGGCGGCCTCATCACCCAGGCGGTCAGCTGGCACTGGATCTTCTTCGTCAACCTGCCGATCGGGGTCGCCATCGCCGTCCTGGCGGCGCGGTGGCTCGAGTCCGACCGCGGGATCGGGCTGGGCAACGGCGCCGACGTGGTGGGCGCGTTCCTGGTCACGGCCGCGCTGATGCTGGGCGTTTATACGATCGTCGAGTCATCGACCTACGGATTGAATTCAGCGCACACACTGGGATTCGGCGCGGTCACGGTAGCGCTGCTGGCCGCCTTCGTCGTCCGTCAGGCGATGGCCCGCAACCCGCTGCTGCCGCTTCGACTGTTTCGGTCAAGGGACTTCTCGGGTGCGAACGTGATCCAAGCCTCGATGGCGGCCGCCATGTTCGGGTTTTTCTTCCTTGGATCCCTCGACCTGCAGCGGGTGCTTCGCTACGGCCCACTGGCGATTGGCCTCGCCTTTCTGCCGGTCGCGCTCGGGATGGGCGGTCTGTCGATCGGCGTGAGCGCCCGGCTGATCCTGCGGCTGGGCGCCCACACGGTGCTGCTGGCCGGGCTGGCCTTGATCACCGTCGCACTCGGCCTGGTCGCCGCAGGGCCGGTCCACGACGAGTACCTGCGGGATCTCTTCGTCCCCATGGCGCTGCTCGGGATTGGCGCGGGGCTGGCCTTCCCGGCGCTTACCGTGCTGGCCATGGCGCGCACGACACCCAGCGACTCCGGGCTCGCCTCCGGTCTGCTCAACACCACCGCGCAGGTCGGTGGCGCGCTCGGTCTCGCGGTCCTCGCCACGCTGTCGACGAGTCGGACCGGGCAGCTGCTCGCGCAGGGCCAGGGAACCGCGGCCGCGCTGAGTGGGGGCTTCCACTCGGCCTGGGCAATCGGCGCCGGGCTGGGGGTCGCCTCGCTGGTGCTGGCTGCCACCGTGTTAAAGCCCGCTGTCGAATCGGAAAGCTCGGTCGACGAAGAAGACATTCCGGCCTAGACGGGACAGTCGTTTGAGAATCAGCGAGGAGTTGGAAGAACCGACCAGTCTGCCGACGGCATCGCGCCATCGGCTCCGCACTTGTCCGAAACTGTATTGCACGCGCCCGTGGGCTTTGCTATGATGCCGCTGCCCTGGAGAGCTGCGGCACTCTCTAATCACAACTTATGCACATGGGGGTGGGGACACTCCCTTAGGGTTCTCCACTGCTGGGGAACACCTGTGAATAAGTCTCAACCCAGCAAGCCGCCCACGGGCCAACGTTTCCGTCTTGCGCGGCCGCTGCCACGCCAGATCGGGCTCCGCTCTCCACTGAAGGCGTGGACCGTTGGTGGAGGAGCGTATGACCCCGGATCAGATTTGGCAAGCGGCGCAGGAAGAGCTCCGATTCCAGCTCAGTAAGCCCAGCTACGAGACCTGGCTCAAGAATGCTTCCCTGGTCGCCCAGGAGAAGAATGCCTTCCGGATCGGGGTCCCGACCAAGCTGGCCAAGGACTGGCTGGAAGACCGGTACTCAGCCGTGATCAAGGAAACTCTATCCGCGCTTGTCAGCGGGGATGTCAGCGTCGCCTTCGAGGTGGTCGCCGGCAGCCGGGAGGCCAGAAGCCACGGCGCCGACACCGCCGTGGCGGTAGCGGAGGAGCCGCCGGTCGAGGAGGTAACGCTGGACGAGGCCTCCCAGCTCAACCCCAAGTTCCAGTTTCAGACCTTCGTGGTCGGCAACAATTCGCGCTTCGCCCATGCCGCCTGCCGGGCCGTGGCAGAGTCACCGGCCAAGGCCTACAACCCCCTCTTTCTTTACGGGGGAGTCGGGTTGGGCAAGACCCACTTGATGCACGCCATCGGCCACGCGGTGCTGGAGAAGTACAAGCGTCGCAAGGTCGCCTACGTCACCAGCGAAAAGTTCATGAACGAGATGATCACGTCGATCCAGGAAGGCAAGATGACCGACTTCCGCACCCGGTATCGCACCGTCGACGTCCTGCTGATTGACGACATTGCCTTCCTGGCGGGCAAGGACCGCACCCAGGAAGAGTTCTTCCACACCTTCAACTCGCTGCACGAGCTGAACCGGCAGATCGTCATCTCTTCCGACCGCCCGCCCAAGGAAATCCCCACTCTGGAGGACCGGCTGCGCTCCCGGTTTGAGTGGGGCCTGATCGCGGACATCCAGCCGCCCGATTTCGAGACCCGGGTCGCCATCCTCAAATCCAAGGTGGGACCCTATACCAAGCTGGTGCCGGAGGATGTGCTGGCCTTCATGGCGCACAAGATTCAGCGGAACATCCGTGAGCTGGAAGGCGCGCTCATCCGGGTGGTCGCCCACGCCTCGCTCAACCACCAGCCGATCTCGCTGGAGCTAGCCACCAAGATCCTGCAGGACGTGATCCCATCGGCCGAGTCCAAGACCCTGTCCATCGACGCCATCTCCCGGACGGTGGCCAACTTCTACCACATCAGCCTCGAGGAGATGCGAGGCAAGCGCCGCGATAAGCACATCGTCTTCCCCCGCCAGGTGGCCATGTTCCTGATCCGCGAGGAGACCGCATCCTCCCTGCCGGCCATCGGCCAGGCCTTCGGCGGGCGTGACCACACGACCGTCTTGCATTCCTACGAGAAGATCTCGACCGAGGCCAAAGAGGATCCGCGGCTGCAGGCCGACCTGCGCAAAATTCGCGAGGTCCTGTATTCCCACTGACGGGTGTGGAGAAGGAACACGTATGGACGTGGATAGTTTGAGTCGAACCGCAGCTGTGGACCGGATGCCATCGGAATGCACCCCTTTTCCCGCTATAATGAGGGCCGTTTTCAATACGAACGGAAGGGTTTTCCCCGCTGTGCACCGGCCTACGATTACGTCTATTCAGAAGAGAGCGTCTTCGTTGCCGTCAGCCGGTGTGGAGAAGGAGCAGCGATGAGGGTCACGTGCTCCACGCAGAACCTCGGACAGGGACTGCACATCGTTTCTCGAGCCGTCTCGTCGCGAACCACACTGCCCATCCTGAACAACGTGCTGATGGAGGCCACCCCCGGCAAGCTCCGGCTGACCGCTACCAACCTGGAAATCGGTATCAAGCAAGCCATCGATGCGGAGGTCCAGGAGGAGGGCAGCATCACCGTTCCGGCTCGGCTCCTCACCGATTACGTCTCGGCTAATCCTGACGCCTCCATTTCCATGACCCTGGACAAGAAGAACCAATCCCTCAAGCTGAAGAGCGAGCACTTCGACGCCGATATCCGGGGGATCGACCCGGCCGACTTCCCGCCAGTCCCTAGCGGAACGGAGGGCCGGAAGGTGCAGCTGTCTCAGGCCGATCTGAAGGACGCCATTGAGCAGACCGTGATCGCGGCCTCGTCGGACGAGGGGAGACCCGTCCTCACCGGTGTGTACGCCCAACTGAACGGCGGGCACGTGACCTTCGCTGCCACCGATGGCCACCGGCTGGCGGTCAAGACCCTGGCTGTTCCGGCGGACGGGCAGCAACCGGACACCATGGTCATCCCGGCCCGCGCGCTGGCCGAACTGAGCCGCATCCTCAAGGGCGGCAGCGAGCAGGTGGATCTGACGGTGGCCCCGCAGAAGAACCAGGTGTTCTTCAAGGCCGGCGACGTCGAGCTGATGAGCCGGCTGATCGAGGGCACCTATCCCAACTACAAGCAGGTCATCCCCAACGATACGACCACCACCATTACCCTCAAGACCCAGGACCTCCTCACCACCACCAAGGTGGTGTCGCTCTTTGCCCGTGACGCCGCCAACGTGGTCAAGTTCAAGGCCGAGGGCGGCAAGCTGACCCTCACCGCAAACACCAGCGAGGTGGGCCAGAACACCGCCGATGTGGAGGCGAAGATTGACGGCAACGACCTGCAGGTGGCCTTCAACGCCAAGTACGTGCTGGACGTGTTGGGAATCATCGGGGCCGACGAGGTGACCCTGGGCTTTACCGGTCCCCTCAACCCTGGCATGATCAAGCCGGTCGGGAAGGACGACTACCTCTACATCATCATGCCGGTCAGGGTCGCGATGTAGCCAGACCCACAACGGGTCGGGCTGAGCCCCAAGCCACCGGCGATGTTCCTCTCCAACATCTCGCTCTACGATTTCCGCAACTACCGGGAACTGAACCTTCCCCTCGAGCGGTCGGTGACGGTCCTCACCGGCGGCAACGCCCAGGGAAAGACCAACCTGGTGGAAGCGGTGGCCCTGGCGGCCCTGGCCCGCTCGCCGCGCACCCAGCAGACCGCCGAGCTGATCCGCTTTGGCCAGCCGCAGGCGAGGGTGACGTGCCTGGTCCAGCGGGAGTCAGGCATGGAGGAGCTCGACATCCGGATCAGCGCCGGGGGCCGGCCCGAGCAGGCACGGACCAGCAAGCGGTTCCAGGTCAACGGGCGGGCCCGATCGGCCACAGACATGGTGGGGGAGCTGCGGGTGGTGCTCTTCTGGCCGGACGACCTGCAGCTGATCAAGGGACCGTCGGAGCTGCGCCGCCGTTTCTTGAACACGCTCCTCACCCAGCTGGAGCGCGAGCATGCCCGGGCTCTGACCGACTATCAGCACCTGCTGGAGCAGCGCAACGCCCTCCTGAAGGCGATCCGAGAGGGAACCCAATCCCCGGCCAGCCTGGACTACTGGAGTGACGCCCTGGCCCGAGTGGGGGCGGCCATCATGGTCGAGCGCCAGCGCCGGGTGCTGGAGCTCCAGCCCCTGGCGGCGGCCTTCCACCGCGAACTGACCGACGACCGGGAGCACCTGGAGCTGCTCTACCGCCCCAGTGGGGCCCGGGTGGGGGAAGCGCCGCCGGACGCGGTGGCCGAGCAGTTGCGGGCGGCCATGGCGCGCAGCCGCGAGGAGGAGATTGGCCGTGGACAGACAGTTGTCGGACCGCAGCGGGATGATCTGGAAATGCGACTCGACAGCCGGGAATCCCGCCTGTACGCCAGCCAGGGGCAGCAGCGAACCGCCATCCTCAGCCTGAAGCTGGCCGAGCTCCATTACCTGGCCGAGGCGACGGGGGAGCAGCCTGTCCTGCTGCTGGACGACGTGATGTCGGAGCTGGACCAGTCCCGGCGCGAGCGGCTGCTGGCCGCCCTGGAGCCGGGGCCGCAGGCCATGATCACCGCCGCCGACCTGCACGACCTGCCGGGCAGCTTCCTGGAGCAGGCGGCCATCTTCCAGGTGGAAGCCGGGCGGGTGCATGCGTAGTCTCAAGGACGCCTTGCCGGGGACGCTGCGCGGACTGGGCATTGCCCGCCGGACGCGGGAGGCCCAGGCGCTGTTGCTCTGGGCCGAGGTGGTGGGTGAGCCACTTGCCTCTGAGACCGAAGCCCTGCAGCTGCGCGGGAGCACCCTCTGGGTCCGGACCAGCAGCGCGCCCCTGGCTCACCAGCTGCATATCGAGAAGCCCCGCTTGCTTCAACTCCTAAACGACCGGATCGGCGCCACCGCGGTCCGCGACATCCGGTTTCGGCAAGGGATGCCCGGCCGATGAGCCAGCTGGCCGCCCCCGCCCTCAACCAGGCCCAGGAAACGGCGGTGGCGCACGGCAGCGGACCCCTGCTGATCATCGCCGGCGCCGGCACGGGCAAGACCCGCGTGCTGGTCGAGCGCTACCGGCGATTGCGGAATGAAGGGGTGCCGGCGGAGGCGATCCTGCTGCTCACCTTCACCGACAAGGCCGCTCGCGAGCTGCTGAACCGGATCGAGCTGCTGGATCCGGCCCCTACGGCCGAGCGGTGGGTGACCACCTATCACGCCTTTGCCCAACGCCTGCTCCAGGACGATGGCTGGGTGGCCGGGGTGCCGCGGCCCTTCCACATCGTGTCCCAGGTGCGCCGGTGGGAGCTGATGCGGGATGTCCTGTTGGAAGTACGGCCGGCCAGCCTCTTTCACCCGCAGCGTCCCTACGAGCAGATCGCGGACCTGTTGAAGCTGATCGAGCGGGCCAAGCAGGAGATGATCGGCCCCGAAGCGTTCCTCCAGTGGGCGGCCGAT
This sequence comes from Chloroflexota bacterium, assembly GCA_005880615.1. Lineage (GTDB taxonomy): Bacteria > Chloroflexota > Dormibacteria > CF-121 > CF-121 > CF-121. The sequence continues at coordinate 2,632 of VBID01000126.1, read as the reverse complement.
CAGGCCCACGCGGAGGATCCGGTGGTACAACGGCAGCAAGACGCGGCCGCCGTCTACGCCCGCTACCAGGCGACCATGCTGGCCGGCTCGGCGATGGATTTCGACGACACCATCTTCTACAGCGTGCGGTTGCTCCAGGAGTACCCGGCCGTGCTGGCGCGCCAGGCGGGGCGCTTCGCCTACCTGATGGTGGACGAGTTTCAGGACACCAACCTGGCCCAGAGCCGGCTCCTCGAACTGCTGGCGTCCAGGCACCTTAACCTGGTGGTGGTGGGGGACGACGATCAGTCGATCTACAAATTCCGGGGGGCCTCGGTCGCCAACCTCAAGCGGTTTCAGCGGATCTTTCCGGCGGCGGCGGTGGTCCGGCTGGAAGAGAATTATCGGAGCCGGAGCCCGGTGTTGCGGGCGGCGGCCCGATTGATCGCCGTCGATGCGGGCCGGCTGCCCAAGTCCCTGCTCCCGACCCGCGGCGAGGGGCCGCCACTGACGGTGATCGAGGCCAGTGGGGTGCTGGACGAGGCCGACGGGGTGGCCACCTACGTCAAGGATGCGATCGACGGCGGCCGCCACAAGCCGAGCCAGATCGCCATCCTGCTGCGCGCCAACGCCCATCTCCAGAATTTCGCCCGGGCTCTGCAGCGGCGCGGTGTCGCCTACCAGATCAGCGGTGGCCGCGGGTTTTATCAGCAGCCGGAAATCAAGGACTGCATCGCCTTCCTGCGATCCGTCGAGTCGCCTGACGACCCGGTCTCGCTCTTACGGTTGCTCAGCCTGCCGCGGTACGTGGACGATCCACTGGAAGCCGGTCGCTGGGCCCGGGTGGCGCGTGACCGCGGGCTGAGCCTGTACCAGTACCTGGAGTCGCGCGAGGAACCCGGCGTCCGCCGGCTGGTGGCGGACCTGCGCGGGTTCGCCGCCCTCCGCCTGCGGCTGGGGGTGGACGACCTCTTCTACGAGATCATGGAGCAGACTCGCTACCTCGACCTGGACCGTTTCCGCGGTGTGGTGGAACAACTCCAGGTGAGCGCCAATGTTCAGCGGCTGGCCGAGCTGATCGCGGAGTACTGCGACGAGCACCCGGACCACCACCTGAGCGCCTACCTGGCCCACCTGGCCACCACGGAGGCCGCGCAGGCCGACGAAGAGATCGCTCCGCTGGATGAGCACCTCAACGCGGTTCGGTTGATGACCGTGCACCAGGCGAAGGGATTGGAGTTCGAGCTGGTGATCGTTCCGCACCTGGTCGAGGGCCGCTTTCCCGCCCAGCGCCGGGGTGAGGGATTGACGCTGCCCGACGCGCTGCTCTCGGAGGACCTGCCGCCCACCGAGCTGCACCTGGCGGACGAGCGGCGGTTGGCGTATGTGGCGGTGACCCGCGCCCGGGAGGAACTGGTGTGCACCTGGGCCCAGCGCTACGAGGGGAGCCGCGACTGGCGCCCGTCGCGTTTTCTGGAAGCGATTGGGGGCCAGGAGGCACGTGTCCTGCACGCCAAGGACGTGCTCGGGCCGGCCCCTCCGCTGGAGCTCTCCATCGTGCCCGGCCAGGTCGAGCTGCCCCTGCCCGATGCGGCGCCCCTGCCGCCCCTCTCGTACACCGCGTTGGACAGCTATCTCCGGTGTCCGCAGCAGTACCAGTACCGATTTGTGTTCCGGCTGCCGACTCGTCAGCGTCCCCAGATGCAGTTCGGCCGCATCCTGCACGACACCCTGAAGGACGCGCTGGGCGCCATCCAAGCCGACCGGCCGCTCACCTGGCAGATGCTGGAGGCGGCCTACGCGGCGGCCTGGGCGCGGGAACGCTTTTGCGCTCCGGAACAGGCGTCCAGCCTGCAGGAGCTGGGGCAAACCTATTTGCGGCGGGCATTCGACCAGGGCGACCTGAAGAAGGCGTTGCTGCTCGAGCAGCCGTTCAGCCTACCCATCGACGGCCTCCGGGTGACCGGCCGCATCGATCGGGTGGACCGCTTGCCAGACGGCGGTTACGAGGTGATCGATTACAAGACTGGATCGGCCCGGCGGGCGCAGGATCTGCAGCGCGAGCTGCAGCTGGGGATCTATGCCATGGCGGCTCGGGAAGTGTTCCGGTTCGACCCGCTGACCCTGAGCTACTACTACCTCGAGACCGGCGAGCGGGTCTCGGTGGAGAAGCCGGCGGCCCAGCTGGCCGAGGACCGCGCGGTCATTCGTCGGGCCGCGGAGGGGATCGCCGCCGAGCTGTTTCCGGCGCGCCCGGACCGGGTGAAATGCGCGGCCTGCGACTTTCGCTTACTGTGTCCCAGCGCGGCGTTTTAGCCGGACAGCTCGACGAGACCCCCTCCGCTACCCCTCAATACGTGCCTAAGCCCAACAATATGGGCTAGCCGAGCCGGAGGCGGGTGAGCACTACCTATCCCTCGCGCCATGCAGGCGCTCGCGGGGAACCGTGCCCCCGCCTCTCGCGAGGAGAGGAAGAGGACTGCTGAGGATGTCGTGCCACCGAGCACCTGCTGCTGGAGTTCTATCCGGCGGTGGTGCCCCTGCTGGCCGAGGACGACATTCGGGATGTGCTGGCGGTGCTGGCGGTGGCGCCCACCCCGGCGCTGGGGCGAGGGCTGTCCCTGAGCAAGCTGGCGGCGACCCTGCGCCGGCA
>VBID01000092.1 GCA_005880615.1 Chloroflexota bacterium | reverse complement strand
CGCGAGCTTGACGGCGGCGATGGCGATGATGGCCATGATGGCCGGGGCGATTCCATAGAAGACCGCCTGCACCCAGGGCAGGCCCTGGTAGCGGACGTAGAAGAAGCCGAGTACGACAACGATCAGGAAGGACGGCAGAACGAACGCCACGGCGACCGCCAGTGCACCCAGGGCACCGCGCTGCAGGAAACCCACCCACATCGCAACCTGCGCGGCCAGCGGCCCCGGCATGGTCTGCTCAAGGGCGACCCCGTTCAGGAAATCCTCTCGGTCGAGCCACCGGCGGCGTTCCACCAGGTCTCGCTGCATGTAGCCGACGGTAGCGATGGGACCGCCAAACCCGAAGGCCCCCAGAGAGAGGAAGTAGCCCAGGAATCGTCTGAAGCGAGCTTTCTCAGGCGGCGCCGAATTGGCCTGGTCCACGGGCGCCTTCTTTGTCATCGGGATTGATCAGTCCACGCCCCCCCCACTCGATACGTCCCTCAGAGGCTAACCGCGTGGCACGACACGGCTAAGGGGTTCGCCCGGTATCGACCACACGAGAAACCGTCCGCCGTGGTTCACTGAGGTTCGTCGGCGTTCGCGGCCGTGGCCGTCACGGTTCCCGTGACCAGCGCGCTGGTGGCCGCGGTCATCTGCCCGGGTCGGAGCCGCCGGCGACGGCGGCTAGCGACCCCAGGTCGACCTGATCGTCTGCGAGAGTTGCTTCGGACAGGGCCGTCCGCGCCCGGATCAGCCGCTGACAAGCCCGCAGCTCGCCGTCAGCATCGACCTCCGGATCCCCGCCTCGGTTCAGGCCAAGAGCTGCCTTCATGACACCTTTCACCAGGTAGAAGGCCAGGAACTGCGTGTGCGCCAGGCTGCCTCGGATCACGATCTGATCCCAGGCCCTGGCGAAGCCGACGTACTCGAGCTTGTGCTCGTACTGGTCCGACCAGAAGCTGTGGATATCGTCGTAGGGCCGCAAGTCGCCGAGCATAGCGCGCGCGGCCGCACGACCCTGCTTCTCAGCGTTGTTGTAATGCTCCACGCGCAGCCTGCCGAACACCGGATGGAGATGATTGGCAACGTCACCCGCGGCGTACACATCGGGCGCATTGGTTCGGCAGGTTTCATCGACCAGGATCCCGTTGTCCAGGGCGATCTGGCCGCCGCGGAAGGCCTCCACCGCGGGCTCGATGCCGATGCCCACCACCGCGAGGTCGCATTCAATACGTGCGCCCTTGGCGGTGACGACGCGCTCGAGCTGGCGGGTGCCCTCGAATCCGGCAACCTGATCCTCGGTCACGAGCTGGACCCCGTGGCCTCGATGGATGCCGGCCATCACCTCCCCCACCTGGTTGCTCACCACCGCTGCCAGCGGGGCTGTGCCGCTCAGCACCGCCGTGACCTCGAGACCCAGCTGGCGTAGCGAGGCCGCCACCTCGGATCCGATAAACCCCATGCCCACGATCACCGCCCGGGCCCCCGGCTGAGCAGCTCGACGGATCGCATCGGATTCCGCCAGCGTCCGAAGGTGGTACACGCCCGGCATGTCGGCCCCTGGCAGGTCCAGTCTGCGGTTCTGGCCGCCGGTGCAGAGAAGAAGCTTGTGGTACGCAACCGTGTCCCCGCCTCTCAGCGCTATCTGTTTCAGTTTCGTGTCCACACCTTGGACGGTGACCCCGGTGCGAAGCTCAACGCCGCTGTCTCCGTACCATTCGGCGGGCTTGACGAGCCAGCCGCCGAGGCCTTCCTCACCACGCAAATAGGTCTTGGAAAGTGGCGGTCGGCCGAAGGGGATGCCGGGCTCATCCCCCAGCATCACGATCCGGCCGCGCCATCCCTCCTCCCGCAGGGTCGCTGCGGCATTACCGCCGGCCAGCCCGGTGCCAACGATCACGGCGGTCTGATGGGGGCTCAGGTGGTCATCCTGGTCCCCCCAGTGTTCCGCTGTCAATCGGCTCAGCGGGCGAAGTCCTCAGGGAACTGCTCGCTTCTACTGAGGAAAAGGGGAGGTATCCACCTGAGGCCCGCACGGCTAAATCTGCACCTGCAGAATCGGCAGGGTCAGTTCCCGGGAGGAGAGCTAATTTTCCGCCCTAAACCCTACAGGTCCCGGGCGGGAGCTAGCGGTCACCCGGGTCAAGGCCAAAACCCGTCTGGTTAGGCGCCCGCCATTCTTGACTTTCTGGATCACAATGATCAACATTTGACTTCTTCGTCCCGACCAGCCCCGCACCCCAGAAGGAGGATTGTCGATGAGCGCTACCGACGAGCTGCTGCGGAATAACGATGCCTATGCCCGCACATTCGACAAAGGACGACTTCCGCTGCCGCCGGCGAAGAAGCTGGCGGTCGTCGCCTGCATGGACGCCCGGCTCCACGTCAGCAAGATCCTCGGACTCAACGAAGGAGACGCGCATGTCATCCGCAACGCCGGCGGTGCCGTGACGGAGGACGCCATCCGTTCGCTCGCGATCTCCCAGCGGCTGCTCGGCACGGAGGAGATCGTCCTCATCCATCACACGGACTGCGGCATGCTGACCTTCAAAGACGACGAGGTGAGGGCGCAGATCCAGAAGGAGGTGGGCATCCGGCCTTCGTTTGCGCTCGAGACCTTCTCTGACCTGGAGGAGGACGTCCGTCAGTCGGTCGAACGGATCAAGGCCAGCCCCTTCATCCCGCACAAGGACCGCATTCGCGGTTTCGTCTATGACGTCAAGACCGGGCGTCTGAACGAGGTGGCGACCGAGCCCGCCGCTGTTCGGTAGACGCCGGCCTCGGACGACATGGCCGACATCGAAAGCGCCAGGCCCCAGCGTCGCCTGAGAGGCGGGTAGCTCTCGGCCTGACGACGCCTCGAACGTCGCGGTCCAGAGTGCAGCCAGAAGAATGGTTTCGCGGCTGAAGCGCCGGCCGGCGCTATTCCTCGTAGTCGTGCTGCTAGGAGCTGGCGCGTTGTGGCTGGCGTCGCACCCGTTCGGTCCCAGCTTCCGGGTGATGCGCGCCTGGTTCCCTGACTTCTGCAACATCGATGGGCGCTGTCGGGTGGAGGCCATCGTTCGCAACGACGGCGCGGCCGGTGACGGGGTCATCCATTTCCAGTTCACCCAGGATCACTTCGACTACGGAGTCATCCCGCCCCGCCTGATCAGTACCCAAACCCTGTCCTGTACCCGGGTCCTGGCCCGCGTCCCCCGCGATGAGATGGTGGCGGTCCGCTGCACGTTCGTGTCTGGATATGATGCCTTGCTGCCGCACCCGGCGGAGCCGCCTACGGTTTGGTTCACTTATCGATAGCGCCGGCAGTCCACTCATTCTGCGTTCTCACTGGCCGTTTCCAGGAAGTGACAACCCCCGCGAATTCAGGAACCCGAGCAAGAACTGTAGGGGGGTCTGCACGCCGGAATGCCTGGTAGCTATTCGCTGGCAATCGCCATCATGCTGCCCACATACGTGCAACACGTCTAATAGCTGTTGACGAGGCGCCTTAGCGCACGGGGCGGCTTCTGGTCGTTCTGACTCATCGTGGCTGTGGGTGTTTGAGGACCCGGAATCGGCCGAACTCCAGCCAGGCGATGGCCAGGCCCAGGGGCACGATCAGCAGCTCAACCGGAATGGCCGAGGTGAGCGCCCGCCCGGGCTGAATCTCAGGCAGCACCCCACCCTCGAGCAAGAAGATCGAGAATGACAGCCCGGCGGCGATGAGCCCAGCGATTGACGCCACCAGCGCGACGGGCGCTTCATACCCGTGCGGGGAGCCGAAGCTGCCCGAGAACCGGCGACGAGCGATCTCGGCCGCGCCGACCAAGAGGACCAGGCCGAGTAGCAACTCCGTCCATTTGATAACGAAGGCCCAGAACCCGACGTTGGGGAGGACCAGTGTGCTGATCAACCCGGAGAAGACGCCGTGCTGCGTGCCCGGGCTGGCGCGCACGAAAGCGTCGAAGTTCTGGTGGAAGCGTGGATCGGCAAACTTGTTCAGGCCTGAGAGGACAAACTCAATGCCCAGCGCCGCCTGGATGAGGGCACTTGCCGCCAGCGCCGTATTGCCGCTGGCCGGGAGCCGCGGAGTGTCTAGCATCCCGGGCATTGTA
>VBID01000125.1 GCA_005880615.1 Chloroflexota bacterium | reverse complement strand
TACGTGGACGATGCCAGCAGCACCCAGCAGGTGGTGACCAACTATCAGAACCTGATCACGCAGGATAAGGTGGCGCTGGTGTTCGGACCCTTCAGCAGCCTGCTCACCATCCCGGCCTCCACCGTGACCGACCGCTACGGGTACGCGTTCCCCGAACCGGCGGGCGGAGGACCGAAGGTCTTCGAACGCGGCCTGCACTCCATCTTCTTCGTGCAGCCGGCCGCGGTGGAGGACAACCTGGTGAGCTATACGAAGTGGCTGTTGTCGCTGCCCACCGACCAACGCCCCAAGACCGTCGCCTACGCGACGGAGGACGATCCCTTCACCCAACCGCAGATCGACAAGGCCAAGACCCTGCTGGAAGCCGGCGGCATCACGACCGCGTCGTACAAGGTCTATCCGGCCGAAGCGACCAGCTGGGATCCGTTGGCCCTGCAGGTAGTCCACTCCAAGGCCGACGTGGCCATCCTGGGGACCCAGGAGCCCGACGGGGTGGCCTTCATCAAGGTGTTCCAGCAACAGCACTACAACCCCAAGTCACTGGTGGAGACGACCGGCCCGGATCAGGGCAAGGACTTCAGTGACAAGGTCGGAAGCGCCAACACGGAGGGGATCATGGTCCCGGCCGGGTGGACGCCGGACGCCAAGGCCTACGGCAACGATAAGTTCGTGAGCGAATTCGTCGCCAAGTTCGGCGGGAAACCAGGCGACATCAGCGCCGATTCGGCCGAGGCCTACAGTGTGGGCCAGGTGGTGGATCAGGCGGCGAAGAAGGCCAACAGCATCGACAACAAAGCGCTGATTACCGCGCTGCACACCGGCACCTATCAGACCATCCAGGGTCCGATCTCTTTCGACGGCGTCGGGAAGCCGCAGGGTGTGGCGGGCGTCTACATCGAACAGTGGCAGAGCGGGCAGGCCGTCTTCGTGTACCCGCCGACCGTCGCCTCGGCCAAGCCGGAATACCCGAAGCCGAACTGGCCTTAAGCCCAAGCCCCCAAATTCAGCGGAGGGACGGTGACCCGTAGGCGCCGTCCCTCGCGAGTACCCTTGACCCGGCGATGACCCTGGTCCTGGAGGCGGCGGTGCTCGGCATCCTGACGGGCGGCGTCTACGCCTTGATGGCATCGGGCCTGACGCTGATTTTCGGCGTGATGCGCATCATCAACGTCGGTCAGGGCGCGCTCGTCATCCTGGGCGCCTACCTGAGCTTTGTCCTCTTCCGCACCTGGCACGTGGATCCCTTTCTTAGCCTGATCGTGACCATGCCGGTCATGTTCGCCCTGGGCGTTGTGCTGCAGCTGATCTTCATCCGCCCGCTCACCACCGACCGGGAAGCGCTCTCGGTGCTGGTGACGTATGCCATCGCGCTGGGGATCGAGGGGATTCTCGGGTACATCTTTTCGACCAATTACGTCCAGCTGCGGGCCTGGTATGAAACGGCGAGCTTTGCCATCGTCGACTTTCACATCACCTATGTCTACGTCTTCGGCTTCCTGCTCTGCCTGGCCATCCTGGGCGCGCTCTTCCTGATGCTGTACCGCACCACCTTCGGCGCCGCCATTCGAGCCACCATGCTGAACCGCACCGCGGCGCAGCTCATTGGGATCGACGTCGACCGCGTGGCCGCCCTTGCCTTCGGGATCGGCATGGCCACCGCGGCGGCGGGCGGGGTGGTCTTCGGGATCACGAATGCTTTCAACCCGGGCAGCCACTACGACCTGATCTCGCGACTGCTGACCATCATCGTGCTGGGCGGGCTGGGCAGCCTGCGCGGAGCGGTCATCGCCGCCCTCATCATGCTGGTGACCGAGGACATCACCGCGGTCGTCGTGTCGCCGGTCTGGGCGAGCTTCGCCTTCTTCGTCATCCTGGTGGCCGTCCTGATCGTGCGGCCGCAGGGGCTGTTCGGCCTCCGGGTCCGGGACCGGATATGAACACGGTGCTCAGGTTGCCGGCGCTCAAGCCAGCCGGTCTGGGGCTGGCACTGGCCGCGGCGCTGGCGGTGCCCCTGATTTCCGATCCAGGGACGGCGAGCATGGCGGTCTTCATCACCATGTACGTCGGGCTGGCCACCGCCTGGAACATCATGGGCGGCTACACGGGCTACATCTCGCTTGGCCATGCGGCCTTCTTCGGCTTCGGCGCCTACACGCTCGGGCTTTTCCTGGTGCACCTGGGCATCCCGGCGGGCTATCAGCCCTTCCTGCTGGTTCCGGTCGCCGGGGTGCTGACCGCGCTGCTGGCCGCATTGATCGGCTGGATCGCGCTGCGCACCCGGGCGGCGACCTTCGTGATCGTGACCATCGCCTTCATGTTCATGCTCCAGCTGCTGGCCGAGAACCTGGTGAACCTGACCGGCGGCGGCGCCGGGCTGGGACTGCCGGTGCCCAGCTGGGGCGGGGACTTCTTCGCCATCCCCTTCTACTACGCCATGCTGGCGCTGGCCATCCTGGGGGTCACGGTCTCCTGGGTGATCCGGCGATCGAAGTTCGGTCTGGGCCTGCTGGCGATCCGCGACGACGAGGACAAGGCCCTCGCCGTTGGGGTTCCGACCCGGGCGTTCAAGCTGGCGGCGTTCGTGATCAGCGCCGCGTTGGTGGGGATGATCGGCGGCGTCTACGGCTACTTCATCACCTACATCTATCCGCAATTCGTGGTCGATCCGCTGATCGGGATCTCGATGGTGCTCATGGTCTTCTTTGGCGGCCTGGGCACGCTGAGCGGACCGGTGCTGGGGGCGATCGTCCTGGAGTGGTCGCAGCTGCAGTTCGCCTACCACTTTGGCGCCAGCCGCCTCTACCTCATCTTCTATGCCGCCGTCTTCTTGCTGGTCATCCGCTTCCTGCCTCAAGGCGTCGTGCCATCGATCGCCGACCTCGTGGCCCGCCGCCGCCACGGCCGCGCCGCCGGACCGCCGGGGCCCGCCAGCGACTCCGCTGAGCCGCCCACACGGATCCGGCCCGGGCTCGCCTCGCCATGAGCCTGCTCGAGATCGCAAACCTGGGCAAGCGCTTCGGCGGCGTGGTGGCGGTAGATAATTGCTCGCTGTCCGTCGCGACCGGCAGCATCACCGGCCTGATCGGTCCGAACGGCTCGGGCAAGACCACGGTCTTCAACCTGGTCACCGGCTTTATTCCGCGGGACCGTGGCGACGTGGTGTTCAAAGCGCAGTCGATCGCGGGGCTCCCGCCGGACCAGATCTACGGCCTGGGCATCGGGCGCACCTTCCAGCTGGCCCGCATTTTTCCCCGGCTGACCACCCTGGAGAACATGCTGGTGCCGGTCCGCCGCGCCGGGTGGCGGGCCCTGCTGTCCCAACGGCAGTGGAGCCACGAGCAGGACCGGGCGATGGACATGCTTGAATCCATGGACATCAGCCAGGTCGCCGGCACGCTGGGCGGCGCGCTGTCGTATGGCCAGCGCAAGCTGCTGGAGCTGGCCGCGGTGATGATGGCGAGGCCGGAGCTGGTGCTGCTGGACGAGCCCGCCGGCGGCGTCAACCCGGTGCTGCTGGAACGGATCGCCGACCACATCCGGCAGCTCAACGCGCAGGGCGTCACCTTTCTGCTGGTGGAGCACAACATGGGCTTCGTGATGAAGCTCTGCGACGAGGTCGTCGTCCTGCACCAGGGCCGGGTGATCGCCAGCGGCAACCCCCGCGACGTGCGGGCCAATCCGGCCGTCCTGGACGCGTACCTGGGAGCCTGAGGTGGCCGCCCTGCTCGAGCTGGAAGGCGTGACCGCCGGCTATGGAGGCGGCGACATCCTGCACGAACTCACCCTCACGGTGGGGGAAGGCGGCATCACCTGTATCGTCGGGCCCAACGGCGCCGGCAAGTCGACGGTGCTGCGGGTGGTGAGCGGCCTGCTTCGACCGCGGCTCGGCAGCGTTCGCTTTCGCGGCGCGTCGATCGTTGGCCAGAGCCCCCGCGCCATCCTGCGCCGCGGCATCGTCCAGGTTCCCCAGGAGCGAAGCTTGTTTTCGACCATGAGTGTCTGGGAAAACGTGCGCATGGGCGCTTACACGGTCCACGATCGGGCCCTGGTGGCGCGCCGCCTCCACGAGGTCTGCGAGACCTTTCCGATCATTCGCGAGCGTCGCCATGAGCCGGCCGCCTCGCTGTCCGGCGGGCAGCAGAAGATCGTCGAGTTCGCTCGGGCGCTGATGCTCGACCCGGCGCTGGTCGTGCTCGACGAACCGTCGATGGGCCTCGATCCGAAGACGCGCACCGTCGTCTTCGACACGATTCGCGCCCTGAACCAGGCGGGGCGGACGATCTTGCTGGTGGAGCAAAACGCGCGGTCGGGGCTTGGCCTGGCCAGTCATGGGGTGGTGCTCGAAAGCGGCCGCATCCGGCTGGAGGGGCCGGGCTTGGCCTTGCTCGACAACCCCGAGATCGGCCGCCTATACCTGGGGGCCACCGGATGAGCCAGTGGGACATCGTGGTGGCCGGCGCCGGCCACAACAGTTTGCTGACGGCTGCCTACGCGGCGCGGGCCGGGTTCAAGGTGCTGGTGTTGGAAGGGTCGCCGCGGATCGGTGGCGACACCACCTGCGAGGAGCTGACCCTGCCGGGTTTCATCCACGATCCCTGCGCCACGGCCCACAACCTCATCCAGAGCAATCCGCTGATGCGCAACGATGAACTGCACCTGGACCGGTACGGACTGCGATACCTCGCCCCCGACCCGGTCTTCACCATGCCCTTTCGCGACGGGCGGAGCATCACGATGTGGCGCGACCTGGATCGTACGGGCGCGGAGCTGGCCAGGTTCTCGACGGCCGACGCCGAGGCCTATCGGCAACTGCTCGTCGACTGGCAGGCGATGGCGCCCATCGTCAACGAGGAGCGCGAGAATCCGCCGCGGCCGCCGCAAGAGGTCGCCGCCCGGACGCGGGCCGGGGCCATGGGGGACCGCATGCTCGCGATTCGCCGGGCCACCGCCCTCGACGTCATTACGGAACGCTTCCAGGATGAGCACGTGCGCGCCTTCTTTGCCTGGATCGCGTTCATGACCCTGCACCCGCTAGACGAGCCGGAGACCGGGCTGCTGGCGTTTTCGCTGGTCGCCGGCCGTCAGCGCTTCAGCTGGATCCTGCCGGAAGGCGGATCGATCCGGCTGCCGCTGGCCCTGGCCCGGATCATCGAGGAGAACGGGGGAACCATCCTCACCGAGAAGCCGGTGACCCGCATCGTGGTCGAGGGCGGGCGCGCCACCGGCGTGGTGACGGTTGATGGGTCGGCCTATCGCGCGACCCGCGCCGTCGTCTCCAGCATCCATATCCGGCACCTGCCTGGCATCGTCGGCGAGGAGAACCTGCCGGCCGAGTATCGGGCCGGCATCGCCCGCTGGCAACCGAGCCTGACCATGTTCGCCAGCCATTACGCCCTGAGCGAGGCGCCGCGCTTTTTGACCGAGTCGGAGCCGCTGGAGAGCGTGACCATGGGCGGGATGGAGTCGCTGGCGTCGCTTCACCGGATGCTGTCGGCGTTCCGGTCCGGGCAGCTCGACCTCGACGATCCGGTGTTGCTGGCCATCACGCCGACCGTGATCGATCCGACCCGGGCACCGGCGGGGAAGCACACCTTCAAGCTGATCAGCTTTCTTCCATACGAGCTGGCGGAAGGGCCGAAACGTTGGGACCAGCTCAAGGACGAGGTGGCAGCCCGCCTGTTCGATCAGGTGGCCCGCCTCACCACCAATCTGTCGGAGCGGATCGTCCTGGGCCGGTATATCAACAGTCCGCTCGACCTGGAGCGCCGGAACCCCGCCAACTGGCGCGGCTCGTGCCACGGCGGCGCCAGCTCGCCGCAGCAGAGCGGCTACTTCCGGCCGGTCGAGGGCTGGTCGTCGTACCGGACGCCCGTCGCCGCGCTCTACCAGACGGGCGCGTGTACGCATCCCGGGGGTTCGGTGTCGGGGCTTCCGGGGCGGAACTGCGCCAGCGTGCTGCTTAGCGACCTGGGCTCCAGCCTGGAAGATGCCATCCACCCTCGGGCAGCGGTGCCGTGATGGACATCAATGTTCTCCCTCACCCTCGCGGGGAGCCACAGTTGTCAGGGTCGCGGGATTTCCCGCGTGGGCAGGGTCGGGGAGGGGGTCTCGTCGAACTCACGCCATATCGGTGTGGTGTCGACGTGACCAAGTTTTTCGTGCGAGTCCATCTGGGAGAAGGGTGAATGAGTTCCTTGGAAACGACCAATCGGGTGCAGGTGGCCGCCCACCACTGGCGGCCGCGCTTCACGGCCAACGGGATCGACGTCAACGACTTCGACGAGACGGTGGCCAGGACCACGGAGTGGGCCGACTGGGGTCCAAATTGGAAAGCGATTGGCGCCGTCCACGAGGCGCTCGGTCATGAGGCAGAGGAACGGGGTCGCACCGTGTCGGCCACGCGCGCCTTTCAGGCCGCCGCCTGGTGCTATCACCTTGGAAAGTTCCTCTGGTTCGAAGACCAGCAGCTCCATAACCAGCTTCGGGACCTCTCGGTGTCCGTGTATCGGCGAGCGCTGGCCCGCCTGGATCCGCCGGCGGAGCGCCTGGAGATTCCGTTCGAGGGCCATGTCATCCCCGGTCACCTGCGCCGTCCCCGCGATGCACGGCGACCGGCGCTGGTCCTGCTCGTACCTGGGCTCGACTCCTCGAAGGAGGAACTGTTTGCGATCGAGGAGGAGTTTCTGTGGCGCGGCATGGCGACCCTCACCATTGACGGCCCTGGGCAGTCCGAGAACTCCGTGCATTTCGCGATCCGACCGAACTGGGAGACCGTGGTGACGCCCTTGATTGACCATCTCGAGCAGAAGGACCTGGAGGTCGATCTCCGCCGCATGGGGCTGATGGGGATCAGCATGGGGGCCATCTACGGCCCGCGAGCGGCGGCATATGAGAAGCGGATTCGGGCGGTGGTCGGGCTGGCTGGCCCATACAACCTGGGGGACTGCTGGGATGCGCTCAACCCCCTTACCAAAGCCGGGTATGTGTTCTACACGAAGTCCGCCGACGAGGCGGAGGCCAAGCGCAAGGCGTCTACCCTGAACCTGGAGGGGGTCCTCGACAAAGTGACCCAGCCGCTGCTGGTCGTCCACGGAGCCCGTGACCGGCTCTTTCCGCCGGACCAGGCCGAGCGGATCGCCCGCGAGGCGCCCAAGGCCACCCTGGTGATGTACCGGGATGGCAACCACGTCTGCAACAACATTCCCTACAAGTACCGGCCGCTGATGGCGGACTGGCTGAAGGAGCGCCTCAGCTAAGCCAGCAGGCCCTGACTGGGCTGCCCATCAGCGATCCGGGCGGTAAGTGGTATTGACAACTAAGCCCACGTGTGCTTAGATAGCGCGGTCGCCCCGTAAAGAGGGCTATACCACTAGGAAAGGGAAGGTCGTTGGGGAAGCAAGACGAGGCCCGCGAACGAGTCCTCGACCTGATCGAGGCGCTGGCCATCGGCCAGGCCATCCCGTCGGAGCGGCTGCTCAGCCAGGAGCTGGGCGTCTCCCGCCTGACGGTCCGGGCAGCCATCGACCAACTCGTTCGGGATGGCCAGTTGAGCCGCCGGCACGGGGCCGGCACCTTTGTCACGGAGCCCAAGATTGCCCAGCCCCTGACCCTCACCTCGTTCACCGAGGACATGCGCCGGCGGGGGATGGTACCCGGCAGCCGTACGGTGGACCTGACCGTCACCAGCGCAGGTGCCCGCCTGGCCCGGCGACTGCAGGTTTCGCCGGAGGAGCGCATCGTGAGGGTGACCCGCCTGCGCCTCGCCGATGGCGAAACCATGGCCCTCGAGGTGCTGCACGTGCCCGAGGCCCTGATTCCGGGGTTATCGAAAGCGGACCTCGAGAACCACTCCTTCTACGCCCTGCTGGAAGAGCGCTACGGGATCGTGATCGGCTCGGGCAGCCAGACGATCGAGCCGACCGTGACCAACGAGGAGGAGTCGGCCTTGCTGACGGTGCCCCTCCACTCGCCGGCCTTTCTCTTCGAGCGGACCACCATGGCGGAATCTGGCCGGACGATCGAGTTCGTCCGTTCGATCTACCGAGGCGACCGCTACCGGCTGGTGACGGAACTGCTGCCATCGCGAAGCCGGAACGGGCGGGCCATCAGCAGCGCCCGCCGCGGACTGCCGCTCCGGGCGGGGGCGACCACGCTTGAGACACCGATCTGAGGGATGGGAGTACGAGGGAGGGAGGGTGATGACCAACGCGTAACACGGGACCAATTCGACGTTCGGGCGCCGGCTCAACAGATAAGGGAAGGAGAAACTCAATGAAGCGAAGCAACGTCGTCGTCGGAATCGTCGCTTTGGGCGTGGCGCTGGTCGCCGCCGCCTGTGGGAACGCCGCGACCGTCGCACCCACCGCGGATACCGGGCCGCTGACCGTGTGGCTGATGAACGGGAGCGCGCCGGATGCGGTGATTAGCGCCCTGAACACGGAGTTCCAGGCCGCCCATCCGGGCGTCACCGTGAACGTGGAGCTGCAGCAGTGGGGTGGGATCAGCGACAAGACCAACACCGCGCTGAGCACGCAGAGCCCACCGGACGTCCTGGAAATGGGCAACACGCTGGTCTCTGGGTTTGCGTCGGCGGGGGGCCTGGCGGATCTGACCAGCAAACAATCCAGCCTGGGCGGGGGCACCTGGCTGCAGAGCCTGAAGGAGGCCGGCACCCTCGATGGCAAGCTCTACGGCGTCCCGTATTACGCCGGGGACCGCGTGGTCGTCTACAACAAGGACCTGTTTGCCAGGGCGGGGATTAGCGCGCCGCCGGCCAACCGTGACGAGCTGATCGCCGACGGACAAAAACTGATGACCGCCAACGCCAGTGTGCCCGGCTTCTCGGCGCTGTACCTGCCGGGCAAGGATTGGTACGCGATCTTCTCCTGGGTCTTCGACTCGGGCGGCAACATCGCCACCAAATCGGGGACCAAGTGGGCCGGGACGCTTGAGGATTCGGCTGCCCAATCGGCCCTCAGCTGGGTGAAGGACATGCGGAGCAAGGTCGGCACCGCGCCGGGCGACGGTGACGAGACGAAAGATGACTCGGTGTTTGAGTCGGGGAAGGCCGCTATGGTGATCGAGGCCGGCTGGCATTACGGCGTGATCGCCAAAGACAAGCCCGAGCTGAAAGACAAGCTGGGGGTCTTCCCGATTCCTGGCGCGTCAGCGGCCGCGCCCGTCTTCCTGGGTGGCTCCAACCTTGGCATCGCGGCTAAGAGCAAGCACCAGGGGCTCGCCCTCGACTACATCAAGCTGCTGGCGGGAAGCAAATACCAGACCCAGCTGGCCGTGCAGGGAGGCGTGATTCCGAACTCGACCACCCTGCTGAACCTGCACGCGAGTGACCCCGTGCTGTCGGTTGCCGACGCGGCGGCGGCCCGGAGCTGGTTCGTGCCGAACAGCCCGAACTGGGCGAGCGTGGAGAGCAATAACATCCTGCAGGACATGCTGGCCAAGATCTTTACCGGGCGGGCCAGCGTGGCCGACGCGACCAAGGCAGCTGACCAGGCCCTCGCGGACAAACTCAACCAGTAGCATCGCGTATCGTGCAGCACGTGACGAGCGCCGCCCCGGCAACCCCACTCACAGGGCCGGCCGGGCGGCGCTCTCGGCTGTTCGGGCGGCGGCGGGCAGCCACCGTGCCCTGGCACGTCCCCTACCTACTGCTGGCGCCGGCCGCGCTCGCGCTGGGGGCAGCCGTGGTCTTTCCCTTCGTGTACCTGGTCGCAATCTCCTTCCAGCAGTTTCGCGCCAGGGAGCTGATTCAGGACCTGCCGACTCACTGGGTCGGACTGACCAACTACCGGTACATCTTGGCCAAGCCCGAATTCTGGTCGGTGCTGGGCAGAACGCTCATCTTCGCCGGGGTCAACGTGGCTCTCACCATCGCCGTCGGGATGGGCATCGCCCTGCTGCTGCAACGCCTGGGCACCCGGATGCGACTCCTCCTGTCGATCAGCATGGTGCTAGCCTGGGCCACGCCCACGGTGACCGCGACGCAGGTCTGGCAGTGGCTCTTCGACCGTGACTTCGGCGTCGTCAACTGGGTGCTGACCAGCCTGCGGTTGGGAAACTTCACCCAGCACTCGTGGCTCTCGGACCCGACCTCACTTCTGGGACTGGCCACCCTCATCGTCGTATGGGGGGCGCTGCCATTCGTGTCACTGGTCCTGTACGCCGGTCTGTCTCAGGTGCCTGAAGACCTCTACGAAGCCGCTCGGGTGGACGGGGCCAACGCGTGGGCCACCTTCCGGCGAGTCAGTCTGCCGCTCCTGGCCCCCATCCTCCTGGTCCTGACGCTGCTGTCCACCATCTGGGACTTCCGCGTGTTCACCCAGATCTTCGTGCTGCAGAAGAGCGGCGGGATCTCGGAGGACACCAACCTGATCGGCATCTGGGCGTATCACCAGTCGTTCGGCGGGACGCCGAATTACGGACGGGGGG
Organism: Chloroflexota bacterium; assembly: GCA_005880615.1. Classification (GTDB taxonomy): domain Bacteria; phylum Chloroflexota; class Dormibacteria; order CF-121; family CF-121; genus CF-121. Next base: position 42,998 of record VBID01000125.1, on the reverse strand, counting down.
CGGCGACGGCCTTCATCGGGGTGGTCATTCTCCTCATGATCACCGCGGTCCTGGTGGGGCGGATGGTACGGATCGGGGACGAATCGTGACCGCAGGCACCCCGCGGCGCGGCTCGATGATCGCCAATGGCCTCGCGCTCCTGGCCAGCCTTTTCTTCCTGTTCCCGGTCTACTGGATGGTGGTGACGGCCTTCAAGCCGAGCGGTGATATCCAGCTCCCCACGCCCAAGTTCATCCCCGCCCCGTTCACCTTGCAGCATTTCGTCGACGGCGTCCACAAGTACCACTTCTGGGCGAACGCGCGGAGCAGCGTGATCGTCACCTGCTCGGTCGTCATCCTCTCGATGGCGCTGGCGTTCTTCGCCGCCACCGCCCTCGCCAGGTTCCGTTTTCGCGGTCGCAAGCTGTTCATCGTCCTGCTGCTGGTGGTCCAGATGGTCCCCTTCGAGGCGATGCTCATCCCCATCTTTGTCGAGCTGAACCGGGCGGGGCTCGTGTACCACCTGACCGGGGTCATCCTGGCCTACCTGGCCTTTGCCCTGCCGTTCACGATCTGGACGCTGCGGGGTTTCGTCGCCTCGGTGCCCGTGGACCTGGAGGAGGCGGCGCTCACCGACGGCTGCACCCGCACCCAGGCCTTCATCCGGATTCTGTTTCCACTGATCGCGCCCGGGCTGGTGGCGACCTCAATCTTTGCGTTCATCCAGGCCTGGAACGAGTACATCTTTGCCAACGTGCTCCTCACCAATGAGAACGCCACCCTACCAGTCTGGCTCGCCTCCTTTGTGTCCATGGGGACCCAGATTGACTGGGGCGGCATCATGGCTGGCTCCACGCTCTTTGCCCTGCCCGTGATGGTGTTCTTCATCCTGGTGCAGCGACGGATTACGCAGGGAATGACGGCCGGCGCGGTCAAGGGCTGATGGACGACCTGGAACGGCTGGCGCTGGGCTGCCTCCTTCCCGGGTTCGATGGCACGGTCGCGCCCGAATGGGTGCGCCGCCGGGTCGCGGAGGGGCTGGGTGGCGTGGTCCTCTACGGTCGCAACGTCCGCACCCCGGAGCAGGTGGCGTCGCTCACCGCGCAGCTTCGGGCAGATCGCGCCGATCTGGTGGTGGCGATCGATGAAGAGGGCGGCGACGTCACCCGGTTGGAGGCGTCGACCGGCAGCTCCTACCCCGGTAACCTGGCGCTGGGCCAGGTGGATGATGTCGCGCTGACGCGGGCGGTGGCCGAAGCCATAGCCGGCGACCTGCGGGCGGCCGGTATCGGTCTGGACTTGGCGCCGGTGGCGGACGTCAACTCGAACCCGAACAATCCCGTCATCGGGGTCCGGTCGTTTGGCGCGGAGCCCGAGCTGGTGGCCCGGCACGTCCGGGCATTTGTGGATGGCCTGCAGAGTCGCGGCGTGGCCGCCTGCGCCAAGCACTTTCCGGGCCACGGGGACACAGCGGTCGACTCCCACGAGAGCTTGCCAACGGTGACGGACGCCGCGTCGGCGGTGGCCGCCCTGGTTCCGTTCCGCGCCGCCATCGCGGCCCGCGTGCAGGCCATCATGACGGCCCACATCCTGGTGCCGGCTGACGACCTGCCGGCCACGCTCAGCCGCCGGATCCTCACCGGCCTGCTCCGCCAGGACCTGGGATTCACCGGGTGCATCATCACGGACGGGATGGACATGGGCGCCATCAGCCGAACGGTCGGCACCGAAGAAGGGACAGTCTTGGCGCTGGCGGCCGGGGCCGATGCCATCTGCACCGGCGGATGGTTCGCGGACGAATCGGTGGTCGACCGGCTGCAGCGAGCCATCGTGCGCGCCGTACACGACGGCCGGCTGAGTGAAGCGCGGCTCCGGGAAGCCGCCCGCCGGACCCGCGAGCTCGTGCCGCGGGGCGCGCCTGCGCCGCCGCCCACGGACCGCGGAGTGGGCCTGAGCGCGGCCCGCCGCGCGGTCCACGCCGAAGGAAACGTGCGCATCGGCCTGGCTCCGGTGGTGGTCGAGCTCAGCCCCGCTCCACTGCAGGCCGCCGGGGCTGTGCCCTGGGGGCTTGGCGACCTGCTCGCCCAGCGCGATCCGGCTGTGACGGTGCTCCGCGTCAGTGATCCATCGGTCGACGTGCACGAAATTGTCCGGCAGAGCTTAAGACGCCCACTCGTCATCGTGGTGCGCGACCTTCATCGCCACCCATGGGCGGCGCTCGCCACCGAGGCCATCCTCGATCGGCGTTCCGATGCCGTCATCGTCGAGATGGGAACTCCGGTCTCGCGACCGGCGGCAGCGGCGGCCTACGTCACCACGTACGGAGCGGGCCGGGTCAATGGCATGGCGGCGGTCGAGCTGCTCACCGGGGCGTCGACAGAGCAACCGCATGGGGAGACCGATGCGCTCGGCCGGCTGGCCACCCGCGAGCTCCTGGCTTTGATGCATGCCGAGGATGTGCGCGCCGTGCAGGTAGTCGGCCAAAGCCTCGATCGGATCGCGGAGGCCGTCGAGAGAATCGCCGACCGGGTGCGGGCAGGTGGTCGCCTGCACTACTTCGGGGCCGGCACCAGCGGACGGCTGGCGGCGCTCGATGCCCACGAGTGCCCGGCGACCTTCGGCCTGGGCGATGACGTCGTGATCGCCCATGTCGCCGGTGAGGGGGCAGCCGAAGACGACTCGGAACTGGGTCGGGCTGATGCCGTCCAGGCCGGCCTGCGACCGGTCGATGCCGTGGTCGGCGTCAGCGCCAGCGGACAGACGCCCTATGTACTGGCCGCCATGGACCAGGCCAGGCGCGACGGCGCCTTAAGCGTGGCGCTGGTCTCGGTACCGGGCTCAGAGCTAGCCAGGGCGGCGGATGTGGCGATCGAAGTGGCTACCGGGCCGGAGGTGGTGGCGGGGTCGACCCGGCTGAAGGCGGGCACTGCCCAAAAGACTGTCCTCAACATGCTGAGCACGGGCGTCTTTGCACGGCTGGGGCACGTCTACCGCGGCCGCATGGTCGACGTCGTCCCGCAGAACGAAAAGCTTCGCCGGCGGGCGCGGGCGATGATCGCGGACCTGACCGGAGCCGCGCCGGCGGCGGTCGAGCGGGCTCTTGAGGAAGCCGAGGGGAGTGCCAAGCTGGCGATCCTCATGCTGCAGGCCGGCCTGTCGGCCGAGGCCGCCCGCATGGCGCTGACTCGGATGGGCGGCGACCTGGCCATGGCGCTGGAAGACCTGGAGCGATGAGCGCATGAGCACGCTCATCCGCGGCGCGGTCCATGGCGTCGCCGCCCTGGATGCCGCGGTGCTGGTGGACAACGGCCGGATCACATGGGTCGGAGCGGGACGGCCGCCGGTATCGGCCGACCGCGAGCTGGTTGCCGGACCCGGCGAGGTGATCGCGCCGGGCTTCATCGACCTTCAGGTCAACGGCTTCAACGGTCACGATGCGGCCCAGGGTGCGGATGCCATCAGCGCTATCTCCGGCCTCCTGCCCGCTTATGGCGTGACCGGTTTCTTGCCTACCATCATCTCCAGCCCGCTAAGCGATGTACGCGAATTCGTGCATGCGGTTCAGGTCGCCGCCGCGCCCGGGGCGCGAGTGCTGGGGGCGCACGTGGAGGGACCGTTCCTGAATCCCGCTTTTCGCGGTGCGCATGAAAAGGCCAACTTGGCCGAGCCGACGCCAGACCGGATCGCGGAGGTACTGGCCGCGGCCCCGCGGATGATGACCCTGGCGCCGGAGCTGCCCGGCGGGATGGAAGCGATCGCCCAGCTGCGCGATGCCGGCGTGCTGGTGGCCGCCGGCCACACCGGAGCCGATTTCGAGCAGGGCCAGCGGGCCATCGACGCCGGCGTCCGCTTCGGCACGCACCTCTACAACGCGATGCGCGCGTTCCATCATCGCCGCCCTGGGATTGTGGCTGCGCTGCTCATGGACGACCGGGTAACCGTAGGCCTGATTGGGGACGGCGAGCATCTCCACGCCGCGACGCTGGAGCAGGTATTGCGGCTCAAGCGGCCCACCCGAGTCGCGCTGACCACCGACCAGACCGCCGCCGCCGGCGCACCCGCCGGGCGATACCGGTTGGGCGGTCGCGATGTGGTCAGTGATGGATCCGCCGTTCGTCTCGAAGACGGGACGCTGGCCGGCAGCGTGGCGACCATGGACGAACTGGTCCGGAGGATAGCCGCGCTCCCCAACGGCTCGCGCGAGCGCGCCATGACCGCAGCGACTGAGTCGCCGGCGGCCGTCCTGGGCGAGCCCCACCTCGGTCGGGTCTGCCCGGGTGCGCATGCCGACCTCATCATTCTTGATGCCCAGATGCGCGTCCGGTTGACCATGGTGGCGGGCCGCATCGTGTTCGAACGGTGAGCCATTTTCGGAGCGAGATTGGGGAGCAGCCGGCGGTGGCAGCGCGCCTGCTGGCCGATGCCGCCGCGGTGGAGCCGATTGCCGCCGCCATCAAGCGCGCGCAACCGATGGCGATCATGCTGGCGGCCCGGGGCAGCTCCGATCATGCCGCGCTCTACGCCAAGTACCTCTTTCAGGCCCGCAATCGGATCCCGGTGGCGCTGGCCGCGCCGTCGCTGTTCACGCATTACGCAGCCCCGCCCCGGCTGGAGCGCTTCTGCGTGATTGGCATCTCCCAGTCCGGCGCGTCCCCGGACGTGGCGGCCGTCCTGGCAGAGGCCCGGCGGCAGGGAGCGGTCACCGTGGCAATGACCAACGCGGCCGACTCGGCCCTGGCGGCCGCCGCCGATTTCGCCGTGGCACTCCAGGCGGGCCAGGAGCAGAGCGTGCCGGCCTCCAAGACCTACACCGCGAGCCTACTGGCGATAGCGTTGCTGTCGCAGGCCCTCGACCACGACCCCGACTTCCAGGAGGCGCTCGAACATGTGCCCGACGCCATGCGCGCAGCCCTGGCTTCTGAGGACCAGGCCGAGCGGATGGGGAAGTCGATCGCCGCGGAAAACCTGGTCGTCCTGGGTCGGGGTTTCAATTTGGCGACCGCCGAAGAGCTCGCGCTCAAGCTCACCGAAACCAGCTATGTGATGGCCAGGGCGTGGTCGGCCGCCGACTTTCTGCACGGACCGATCGCGATTGCCGAGGACCGCTTCCCCCTGATCCTGGTGGAGTCGCCCGGGCCGACCCTGGCCGACACCCGGCAGCTGGCAGCACGTCTTCACTCCTCGGGCTGCCAGGTGCGGCAGCTGGCGGACGGGACAGACCGTTTGCCCGATGCGACCTCCTCCATCCTGTTCAACAGCCGGCTCCCCGAGGCCCTGACGCCACTGTCGCTGGCGGTCGCAGCGCAGCTGTTGGCGTATCACCTGGCCCTTGCTCGCGGGCGTGACCCGGACCGGCCGCGCTCCCTCAAGAAAGTGACGCAGACCTGGTGACCACGGTCCTGGGCCTCGACATGGGCGGGTCCCGTACCCGGGCGCGATTGGTCCGCAACCGTAACATCCAGACCGAAGCGGTCGGAGCGGGCACCAACATCACGGCGGTCGGATTGCCGGAGGTCCGCCGCCGCCTGGCCGGCGTCCTGAATGAACTCGGGAATCCCGGGGTCGACGCCTGCTGTGCCGGCGCGGCCGGGACCGAGGACGCGCGGGCCCGCGGCGAGCTGGAACGCCTGCTGACCGAGCTCCTCCCCGGCGCTCGGGTGGAGGTCGTGCACGATTCGCGGCTGGTGCTGGCCGCGGCCAACCTGGTATCAGGCTTGGCCCTGATCGCCGGGACGGGATCGGTTGCCTACGGCCGGAGTCAGAGGGGCGAGGAGGCGCGGGCTGGTGGCTGGGGCTGGCTGCTGGGCGACGAGGGGGGAGGCGCCTGGCTGGTACGAGAAGCGCTGCGAGCGCTGCTGCGCCGAGTGGATGACGGAGATCGCAACGGCCCGCTGGGTGTGGCCCTGATGGCGGCCGCCGGGGTAAGCGACCCGCTCGCGCTTGCCGCCCAGCTCCATGGCAGCCGGGAGCCTGAGCAATGGGCTGCCCTTGCCGATGCTGTATTTCGTGCCGCGGCCGAGGACCCCGGCGCCCAGGCAATCATCGAGCAGGGCGCCGACAGCCTGGCGGACCTGGCCATCCGCGTGGCCAAGCGGCTGGGCGAGCCGGGGCCAGTCGTGCTGGCTGGCGGCCTGCTCCTGCATCAACCGCTTCTGGAACGCGCGGTGCGCGCTCGGCTCAGTGCCCACGGGCTGGCGGCAATTCGCCTCGACGATGAACCGGTCGCGGGGGCGGTGCAGATCGCCAGCCGCCTGCTCACGTCAGCTATGGGCCCGGAAACCACTCCTTAAACGCCGCCGCGAGCGCCGGGTCGCCGTGGATCTCGAGGCCGAGATCTTGGGGACTCCCACGACCCATCAGGAGCCAGTACAGGCCCGCACCCGAGCCGCGGAACATGACGTCGGCGGATTCGTGCCCGGGCTCGGAGCGCCCCTGGCCGTTCTCGGCGCGCAACGTCCACTCGCCCTCGCCATCCGTGCGGTGCAGGTGGAAGCTGGCCGATTTGCCCTTGTGCGGCGAGAGGGCATGGGTGCGCCACATGCCCTGGGCGCCGCGGGGCAGCGTGGCGTCGATGAACCAGGCGGGCGCTGCGACAAACCGGCCGCTCGCCGGCTGGAGATCGTACCCATGAATGACGTACTCCGCGGTTCGGATGGCCAGGGCATTGGTCACCGGCGTCTCGCCGTAGGGCATCCGAAGCTTGGTCTGGGGGGCCTGTTGCAAGACTTCCCGCAAGGCCGCGATCGTTTGTTGAGACTCGCGATGGGCTACCTCGCGAAGGCTTTTGGGATCCGACACCGTGATCAGCCGGGCCCACTGGGCAGATTGGCCCAGGTCGGCGGGGACCGCAGCCAGTAGCGAGCGGTCGCGGCCGGTCGCATCCAGAATCGCTGACCGCACCAGGTAGTCGCCGCCGGCGACGTGCGCCACCACGTCGCCGGCCGTCCAGCCCTGGCATCGTGAGGCCCGCTGCCAGCCGTCGTCACCGACCGCGTCGAGACTCTCGAAGTACCAGTTGCGCGCGGCGTCGAGCTGCTCCAAGGGACCTGGCACGCGGCTTAGGTCCAGGCCAGTGCCTGACGGCTCCGCCAATACTGCTCGGCCGGCATGGCCGATGAACTGAGGGCCTGGACGTCATCTGGCGTCAGGGCGAGATCGAGCGCACCCAGGTTGCCGCGCAGCTGGTCCAGGGTTGCCGCGCCGGACAGGACGACATCCACCCAGGGGTTGGCCAGGGCGGCCGCGATGGCCACCGCGTCCATGGCGGCGGCCCGACCAGCGGCGACCTCTCGCAGGCGACGGCTCTCTGGCGCGGTGTTGCGCGCGGTGAGGCGTCCATTGGCGAGCGCCTCCTTCACGATTACGCCCCAGCCGCGGTCGTGTGCCTCCGCGAGGGCCGGCCCGACCGACGGTTCGAGCAGGTTCCAGGTCGCCTGCACCGATTGGAAAGGATTGACCCCGTCCACTTCCACCTCGAACGCATGCCGGAGCGCCTCCGCCTGGCGAGGTCCGCTCAGCGAGAGGCCGATGATCAGACCCTCCTGCTGCAGGCGCGCGAGTACGGCCAGGACGGCTCGGTCATCCAGCACGCCGCTGTCCAACGTCGCCGAGTGGATCTGGTAGAGCTTGAGCCGCCCATCCAGCCAGGCCCGGCTTTCGATGATCTGCCGGCGCAGGGCTTCGAGCGAATGGTCTTTCACCTCGTGCACTCGGGCGTCCACGCGCCAGGCGCCGACGTAGGTGTATCCCCACTTCGATCCCACCGTCACGTCTCCATCGGAGAGGGTTCGGGTGGCGCACCACGAGGCGAGGAACGCCTCGGCCAGCCCGTAGGAGCGGGCCGCATCGAAGTAGCGGACGCCGGTGTCATAGGCTGCGGTCAGCACCTCGTGGCAGCGGTGCTCCAGGGCCCCGATGGTCCGGTGGTCTCCCAGGTCCTCCTCCCGTCCCACCGTGATGTAGCCTGGCCGCCCCAACGCGGCGAGTCCGACCCCGATGCGGGTGACCGTCAATGGTGTTGATCCGAAGGCGCGGGTCGCCAGCGGCGCCGTCAGCACGTCACGTGGAGGATGGCGTTGGTCTTCCTGGGGCGTTGGCTCAACAACCCGATTGCCTCGTGGGTGGGGAGGGTGACGAGCTCGACGCCGCGCCGATCGGCCTCGCGCTCGACCTCCTTCATCACGGGCAGGGCGCCGTGGGCGCCGGTGCCAATCACCAGGCGGCGGCACTTCCAGGGGATGTTCTCCTCGACGGAGAGCGGGGTGTGACCGAAGTCATCGCGAAAGGGTTTGGAGGCCTTCTTCTTCCGCTTGCGAAGTTCGCCCCGGTCGATCACGACGTCATAGTCATACGCCACGCCGTCGATCTGAAGGAACCCGAAAGAGAAGTCCTCGAAACGCATCGAGCCCGCCATCCTCCCCATCCGAAGTGTAGGACTGGCGGGCTCGTCTGTGCGTTTGCCGTTATCGGGCGGCGGAGACGGCGGCGGGCTGGACGATGGCGATCATGTTGCCCTCGCTGTCCTTGAACCAGGCAGACTTTGCCCCCCCGCCCTCGGCGATGCCGTCGACCGTCTTGAGGCCCGGCGAATCGTACTCCTCAAATACCACGCCCCGTGCTCGGAGATCCTTGACCTCGCGGGCGATATCGTCAACCTCGAAGCCCATCTGGGTGTGCTGCCCCGATGGGGTGCCCCGGCTCTGAAAGATCAGGAACCGATCGCCGGCCGCGACCTCGTAGAACAGGAAGGACGCCAGGCCTTCCGGGCCCTCCCGGACTGGCGTGAGTCCCAGCTTCTCAGCATAAAAGGCCTTTGCCTGAGCCAAGTCCTTGGCCGGCAGCGACGCATTCACCCGCGCGTTCTTGAGCATGCGGTCCCACCTCCGCGCCCATCATAGGTGGCGGTGGTCAGCGGCGTCAGAGATCGCTCCGGCCAGCACGTCGGCAGCTTCCCCGAGCTGCCGCTCATCGATCAGGACTGAGGGCAGGAACCGGATGCCCGTGGCCCCTGCGGGCAGCGTCAGGACCCCGCGGTCCTGGAGGGCTTTGATCAGGGCGGTGGCGGGTCGCTTCAGCTCGAGGGCCACCATCAGGCCGCGGCCGCGCACTTCGCGGATTTCGGGGCGCTGCAGGGCCCGCAGTTGTCCAAGAAACGCTGCACCCAGCCGCCGGACCCGCAGATGGAGCTCAGGATCCGCCAGCACCCGGAGGGTGGCTGCGCCGGCGGCGCAGACCAGCGGATTGCCGGCGAAGGTGCTGCCGTGGCTCCCTTTTGGAATCCGCTCGCCGACCACCTCGGTGGTCACGGTGACCCCCATCGGCAGCCCGTTGGCGATGCCCTTGGAGAGACAGAGGATGTCCGGATCAGCCCCGGTGGCGCTGAAGGCGCACGGCGCGCCGGTTCGGAAGGCGGTCTGGATCTCGTCCAGGATCAGCAGCGCTCCCCGGGCGGTGCACCGCGCCCGCACCCCGGCCAGATAGCCATCCGCCGGCACGCGGACGCCCGCCTCGCCCTGGATGGGCTCGACGATGACGGCGGCCACCGTGTCGTCCATGGCGGCCTCGAGCGCGTCGAGGTCGTCGAACGGAACATGGCGAAAGCCGGGGAGCATGGGCGTGAACGGCTCGCGATACTTGGCCTCCGAAGTGGCGGCCAGCGCCCCGAACGTGCGCCCATGGTAGGCGCGGTGCATGGCGATCACCGTGGTCCGGCCGGTGGACACCCTCGCATACTTGAGCGCCGCCTCGACCGACTCGGCGCCGGAGTTGGCGAAGGAGATCCGGCTAAGGGCGGGAGTCAGCAGGGCGGCCAGCGCCTCCAGGAAATCCCGCCGGGCGGGGGTATCGAAGCTCTGGTGGGCGTTGGTCAACTGCTCCAGTTGGGCGACGACCGCGGCATTCACGGCGGGGTGACCATGCCCAAGGATGTTGACTCCGTAGTTGGTCATCATGTCCAGGTAGCGGCGACCCTCCTGGTCCCAGAGGTAGCAGCCCTCGCCCCGCACAAGGCTAAGCCCGCGGTCGGCGTGCAGGGCTAGGGGCGTAAGCCCGCGGACCACGTCCTTCATCGGCGGATCCACGTGCCGGCCTCTTTCATGGCATCGAGCAGGGGATGGTCGCGACGCCCGTCGGCCAGGGCCACCGCCTTGATCCCGCGTCGCAGCGCCTGCTGGGCGGCCAGCAGCTTCACCCGGGCCCGGCCGCGGGCCGAGGAAAAGTAGCCGTCGATCTCGTCGCCCTGCATCGTCGCCACCAGGGTGGACTCGTCGTTGGGATCTCGGAGGAACCCCGGCGTATCAGCGAAGATCAGCAACCGGTCCGCCCCCAGGGCGGCGCCGACCTCCATGGCCAGGCGGTCGCCGTCGACGTTGATCGCCACCCCCTCATGGCTGATGGCCGGCGGGGTCAGCACCGGGAGGTAGCCGGCGTCGAGTAGCAAACGCAGGAGTTTCGGCTCGACCCGTTCGATGGAGCCACTGTGGTCGCCGTGCAGTACCTTGACTTTGTCACCCTCCTTGATCCGGAGGTCCGATTTCCGCCGCCCGATAGCGATCCCGCCGTCCATGGCCGTCAGCCCGACCGCATTGACGCCCAGTGCGCGCAGCCGTTCCACGATGCGCTTGTTCACCTTGCCCGCGTAGGCCATCAAGAAGTTGTCCATGGTCTCCGCATCGGTAAAGCGGCTCAGTTCACCGCGCTCCGAGGTAACCAGGCGCGGCGGGTGGCCGAGGCGGGTGGACAGGTCGTTGAGCTCCCGGTTGGCCCCGTGCACGACGACCAGTGGGTCACCCCAGGTCGCCACATCGCGCAGCAGGGGATCGAGCTGCGACAGGCTGCCACCAATCTTGATGATCAGCATGAGCGCTAGATCGGGTAGAGGCCGCTGAAATCCAGGCCGGTCCGCTCATCGAGCCCGGAGCGGATGTTGAACGCCTGCACCGCCTGGCCGGCAGCCCCCTTCATCAGGTTGTCCAGTGCGGTCATGACCACCAGCCGGCGGGAGTGGGGGTCGCGCTCGAACCCGACGTCGCAGTAGTTGGTGCCGCTCAGGATCTTGGGGTTGGGATAGCGATGGATGCCCTGCCCTTCCTTAACAATGCGCATGAACGGCTCGTTGGCGTAGGCCGCCCGATACAGCTTCCACACGTCCTTCTCGCTGAGGTCGTCCTTGAGATAGACGTGGGCCGTGATCAGGATCCCGCGGACCGCCTCCACGCCGGTCGCCGAGAACGCCACCCCGGGGCTCTGCCCGTTCAGACCCAGCTCCTGGATGATCTCGGCCGTGTGCCGGTGGGCGGTGGGGGCGAAGGAGCGCATCTCGCCGCTCCGATGCGGGTGATGGGACGCCGGGCCGGACTCGGCCCCGCCCGCGGACGACCCCGTTTTCCCCTCGATCACCACCGGCAGGGTCCGATCGAGGACGGCGGCTCGGGTCAGGGGATAGAGGCCCAGGATCGCCGCCGTCGCCAGGCAGCCCCCCGCGGACAGGCGATCGGCATGGCGGATCTCCTCCCGGTGCAGTTCCGGCAGAGCGTAGACGAAGTCGTGCAGCAGGGCCGGGCGCGGATGCTCCCAGCCGTACCAGGTCGGGTACCCAGCGGGATCGTGCAGGCGGAAATCGGCCGAAAGATCGATCAGTAGAGGCGTCAGCGGGAGAAAGCGTTCGATTTCCTGGCCGGCCTGCCCGTGGGGGAGGGCAAGGAACAGGACATCGGCGGGGCGAAGCTCCGCCCGCGGCGTGAACTTCAGCTCCGTGCGCCGGCGCAGCTGTGGGTGCACGCTGTTGACATACTTGCCGCCCAGCCGCTCCGAGGTGACCTGGGTCACTTCCACGTCCGGATGCGACAGCAGCAGGCGCAGCAGCTCACCGCCCGCGTAGCCTGAGCCGCCCACGATCGCCGCCCGGATCACAGCGTCCGCAGCACTTCGCTCAGCACGTCGACGCCGCGCTGGAACTCGGCCAGGTCAATGGCTTCCTCCGGCGTGTGATCCAGCCGGGAGTCACCGGGGCCGTACGCCACCGCCGGACAGCCCCAGACGGGGGCCAGGATGTTCATGTCGGACGTCCCCGTCTTCAGTTTGAACCGAGGCGTACCGCCGCCGGTCCGGATCGCCTGGATAAACCGGCGGGCCAGCGTAGAGTTCTTTTCCGAGCGGACGGCCGCTTCGCCGCTCTCGAATCGGAGCTCGGCGGCCCCTCCCCACTCCTGGAGCTGGGTTTTCAATGCCTCGACGTCCCATCCCGGCGGGATCCGAAAGCCGAGCGTCATGGCGGCGCTGTCTCGCATCCCGTCGTGGTCGCCATGGAAGCGAATCACCCGGGTGTCCAGGCGCTCGAATGCCGCCTTCCCATCAGATGAGGCGGTGGCATGGTCCTGGATGCTGCGGATGAAGGCAATCGCCTGGTCGGCCGCGCTGGCCGTCGGACCGGCGCCGTGCCCCATGGGCTGGGACAGCCGATAGCGGACGCGAAGACTCCCCTTGTACCCGAGCGTGACCGCGTCCCAGCCGCTGGGCTCGAGGATGATCAGATGATCGGGCGGCCGCCGGCCGGCCAGGTGGCGCGCGCCCCGCGAGCTGCCCTCTTCCTCGACGGCCGCGATCAGGGTGAACCGATAGGTGCCGCTGGTGGCCTGGGCGGCAATGGCCACGATGGCCGCGGCCAGTGGCCCTTTGGCATCCACGGCGCCCCGGCCGTGGAGCGTGTCTCCCTCGCGGCGCACGGGAATCCATCCGGGGACGGTGTCCATGTGACCGAGCAGGACGATCTCTTTGGGCCCGCTTCCCCAGAGGGCGATCACGTTGCCCACCTCGTCGCGCCGGGCGGTAAATCCAAGGGTCCGCAACCGGCGGACCAGCCATTGGCCCAGCGCAGCTTCCTGCGTGCTCAGGCTGGGAATCTCCAGCATGTCTGTCAGCAGCGCGACGCCATCCACCACGACCTCCGGCTCCGCGGCAGCGATCATGCTGGGACCGCCTCGGCGGGGATGGCGCCCCGGCCCACGGCGACCACGTAGTCGAGGATCCGCCCGGGGATGTCCACGCCGGTGGTCTCGATGCTGTTCCGGAACTCCATGGTGTAGTTGACCTCACTCACCAGCAAGCCGTCCGCGTGCTCCAGGATGTCGATGGCCAGCACGCCGCCACCGACGGCGCGGGCCGCGGCCCGCGACAGCTGGTCGATCTCCGGGGTGACCGGGCAGTTGCGGGCGCGCCCGCCGCGGGCGGTGTTGGTGATCCAGTGGTCGGACTCCCGATAGATGGCGCCGATGGTCTCGTCGCCGACCACGAAGCTGCGAATGTCCCGGGCCGGCTTGTCGACATACTCCTGGATGTAGAAAATGGCGTGCTGGTAGGAGCCAAGGGTCTCCTTGTGCTCCAGCAGCGCCTCGGCCGCATCCCGGTCCGAAATCTTGGCCAGCAGCCGGCCCCAGGAGCCGATCGCCGGCTTCAGCACCACCGGGTACCCCAGGGTCTCGATCGCCCGGAGGGCCGACTCCGGGGTGAAGGCCATCAGAGTCCTGGGGCTGGGCACGCCGGCCGCGGCCAGCGCCGTCGAGGTGTTGATCTTGTCGCCACAGGTCAGCGCTACCTCGTAGCGGTTGACCGTCGGGACGCCGCAGTCGTTCAGCACTTTCAGCGCGTAGAGGGCCCGTGAGTGATGGAGGCAACGCTCCAGTACGACGTCGTAGGGAAGAGAGGGCTGCTGGAGGTCGAACACCACCTCGCGGTCGTCGATGCGGTCGAAGGGCAGCCGCCGCTGTTCGAAGGCCTCGAAGAGAAGCTTCTCTTCGACTCGAATGCGAGAGCAGAGAACGCCAATCTTCATGGGCAGCCGTTCCTTCGAGTCGCGAGGTTCGATCCGCCTGTTCGGCGCGAAGAATTTCTCGGCGCTTGGTGCGCGCCTCGAAATTCTATGACCTCGGTCGGACCCTCATGGACACGCGGGATCACAGCTAGACCAGACGTACGGGAGTCGGCCGCGTACTGTGCTAACGGATTACCCATCGGTCCGCCCTCGGAATGAGCGGCTTGACTGCCGCTCATTCACCCCAATCCTCTTCTTCCTCGGGAGCCAGACGAAGCTCAACGGGACTGGTCTCGAAGACCTCCAGTTCCGCGCCGCACTCCGCGCATTGCACGATCTCGCCCTTCTCCACGTCCTGGGCGAGCTTCACCGCCGCCGCGCACTCAGGACAGCTCGCGGTCATCACAACAATCGTCATTGTCTACCCCTCCTTGGGTCTCGAGCTCCTTGGTTCCGTACGAATCGCCGCTTTGCGCGGAGCAGAGTTTCGCTCGCCATCGAGGGAGTCGGGCGCGCCCTTTACTGACGAGACTGACTCGGGCATCGCTCGGAGTGAACGCCCTGACTGGCGTTCACTCTCCTCGATGGCCCTCCAGCCACTGGTTTTGATCAGATCCACAAGTGAACCGGCCTGCATGATGGTCAGCGCCACTGCCGACGGCTGCTCCCCCTGGAACCGGCGGCCGGCGCTGTCAATCGTCCCAGACTTCACGTCGACGTCAATGGGGTCACCCTCCGCGACCGCGTCGTAGACCGCCTCGCACTGCACGATGGGCAGGCCGACGTTGACGGCGTTCCGATAGAAGATGCGGGCGAAGCTGCTGGCCACCACGGCTTTGATCCCGGCGGCCCTGATGGCCAGCGGCGCGTGTTCGCGCGAGCTGCCGCAGCCGAAGTTGCGGCCGGCCACGATGACGTCGCCAGGCTGGACCGCTGTCGCGAAGTCGGGGCGCGCTTCGATCAGGCACGCCTTCCCGAGGGCTGCCAGGTCGGTGGTCACGTTGTAGCGGCCCGGGATGATGGCATCGGTCGAGACCCCGTCGCCCAACTTAAAGACCCGTCCCATCAGATCACCCTCCGGGGATCCGCGATGGCTCCGGCCAGGGCCGAGGCCGCGGCCACGGCCGGGCTGGCCAGGTAGATCTCGGCGTCGGGGCTGCCCATCCGGCCGGGGTAGTTCCGGTTGCTGGTGGAGAGGGCCCGTTCGCCGGAGGCGAGCACGCCCCCCTGGCGTCCCAGGCAGGGGCCGCACCCCGCGTTCATGACAATGGCGCCGGCCTTCATGAACGTCTCGACGTAGCCCAGCTGGAGCGCCTCCATGTAGATCTTCTTGGAGCCGGGCACGACCATGGTCCTGGTGCGCGGATGCACCTGCCGGCCGTCGAAGTAACCGGCGACCAGGGCCAGGTCCTCCAGCCGGCCGTTGGCGCAGCTGCCGATGAAGACCTCATCCAGTTCGAGGCCTTCGACGGTACTCAGGTCCTGCACGTTATCGATGGCGGGTGGGCATGCGATCTGCGGCTCCAGGGTTTCGGCGTCGATCTCGAGGCGCGACAGGTAAGTCGGTTGGTGTGGGTGCAGGTCGGCCGTCTCGGTGTCGCCCAGGAAGTCCCGGGTGACCGCATCGGGCTCGATCAGGCCCGCCTTGCCGCCAAAGTCGACCGTCAGGTTGGCCAGCGTCAGCCGCTGGTCCATGCTCATGGCGGCCACGGCCTCGCCACCCCACTCCACGGCCAGGTAGTTGGCGCCCTCCGCCCCCAACTGTCGGATCACTTTGAGGGCCAGGTCCTTGGGATAGACACCCGGCGGCAGCGCGCCGCGGAGGTCGATCCGGATGGTCTCCGGGATCCGGAACCAGGTCCGGCCGGTGGCGAAGACGATCCCGATGTCGGAGGAGCCCATGCCGGCGGCGAAGCAGCCCAGCGCGCCGTAGGTGGTGCTGTGCGAATCGGCGCCCACGATCAGGCCGCCCGGCCGCGCGTAACCCTTTTCCACCATCAACAGGTGGCAGATGCCTTCCTGGAAGAGATGGGTCACCCCAAACTCCTGGGCGAACTCGCGGATCAACTTGTGCAGCCCGGCGGCCGCCACCGTGTTGGCGGGCAGGATGTGGTCGAAGACCAGGACCACATGATCCGGGTCCCACAGGGGCATTTCCATCTTCCGGAATGCCTCGATGGCCAGGGGGGTGGTCACGTCGTGCGCCATGGCGAAGTCGACCGGCGCCACCACGGTGTCGCCGGCGTGAATGCTCCGGCCGAGGCGGCGGGAGAAGATCTCTTCGGTCAGGGTGCCCATGCGTTCCTCCTCTAGGCCGGGACCCAGCCCCGGATCAAGTCGTCCAGCTCGTCATCGGCCAGCGGCGCGGTGTCCGCGCGGCGCTTGACCTCGGCGGTCAAGGCCCGCAGCTGCTCCTCGCCCAACGACAGGCCCAGGGAGTCCGCCCGACTGCGGATGGCGTTCCATCCGGTCAGCCGGTGGCCGGCCATGATGGTGCGTTCCAGGCCAAACACCGCCGGGTCGAAGATCTCGTAGGCGGACGGGTGGTTGAGGACGGCGTTGGTGTGCATGCCCGCCTTGTGATGAAAGGCCGTCTCGCTGGTGATGGCGGCGTTAAAGGGGACATCGATCCCGACCATCCCTGCCACCATGCGGTCCAGCTCGGGCAACCGGTCCAACCGGTACTTGGTCACCAGGTCCGGCTGCACGCTGAGCAGGCGGGCGATCATCCCGCTGAGGGGGACGATGCCGTTGCGCTCGCCGATTCCCAGCACCGTGGTGTCGATGTGGGTGGCCCCAGCCTCCAGGGCGGCAAAGGAATTGGCAATCGCGCAGCCAGCATCGTTGTGGGCATGGAACTCGATGTCGCAGTCCACGTTGCGCCGGACCAGCGAGACCATCTCGAACACCTGGTTGGGGGTGGCGATGCCGACCGTATCCGCCAGGCCCACTCGCTGCGGATGCAGGCGGTCGATGGCCCGGTAGACGCGCAGCAGGTCGTCCGGCTCGGAGCGGAAGGAATCCTCGCTGCTGAAGCGGACCTCCAAGCCCTGCGCCTGGACGAAGCGAACCACCTCGGTGCCGATCTCGATGATCTCCTCCACGGACTTCCCGTGGGAGAAGGCCCGCATCTTGGACGAGGTACCGAATAGGACATCGATGCCGTCCACCCCGGTGGTCGCCGCCAGGCGGGCATCGTCCAGGTGGCAGCGAGTGTGGGTCAGCACCTTGGCCCGCAGCGGCAGCGCGGCGATGGTGCGGGCGTCCGCCTCCGACTGGGGCGAGGCCGACGGCGAGGTCAGCTCCAGGTACTCGACGCCGAAGGCATCGAGCTCGGCGGCGATCGCGATCTTGTCAGCGGGCGAGAAATGGGCGCGGGCGAACTGCTCGCCCTCTCGGAGCGTTGACTCGATGATGTTGAACGCTTTGATTGTCATGGCACCTCCGGAAAACAAAAAGCCTTCGTCCTTCGGGACGAGGCTCTGATCCCCGTGGTACCACCCGACTTTATCGCCTACTCGCGAAGGCGACCTTTCCGAGTCCGCGGCGACGCCGCCTGAAGACTCCCGCCCGATCACGGAGGCTACCCGGCTCGGCTTACTAAAGACCCGCGGTCTCGTTGAGCCTGCGGCTCCGAGGCCTTTTTCGGCGGTGCTCTGGACCCTTCGTCTCAGCTGCTGAAGGTTCTCTGTAGTCCCAGCGTCCGCGTACTCTCCCTCATCGACGCCTTTCGATATGAACTTGTTGGTGGAGACCATACCGTGAAGCCCGCCTGCTGTCAAGCGACAGCCTGGTTTTCCCCGCCGACCTGGAGGACGAACTCCACGATGCGGCCGGCCACATCGATGCCGGTGGCCTCCACGAAGCCGCGGAACTCCATTGTGTAGTTGATCTCATTGACCAGCAGCCCGTTGGGATGTTCCAACAAGTCGACCGCCAGAGCGCCGCCGCCTACCGCTTCCGCCGCCCGGCGGGCCAACTGATCGATCTCCGGTGTGAGCGGGCAGGGCCGCGCCTGCCCGGTGCGCGCCGTGTTGGTGATCCAGTGGTCGGCCGACCGGTACATGGCGCCGATGGTCTCGTCGCCGATGACGATCGCGCGGATGTCGCGCTGCGGCTTGTCCACATATTCCTGGATGTAGAAAATGCCGTGCTGGTACGAGCCCAAGGTCTCCTTGTGCTCCAGCACGGCCTCGGCCGCGTCGCGGTCGTTGATCTTGGCCAGCAGCCGGCCCCACGACCCGACCATGGGCTTGAGGACGACCGGGTACCCCATGGCCTCGATGGCGGCCAGGGCCGCCTCGCGGCTGAAGGTGACCACCGTTTTCGGGATGGGCAGGCCGGCGGCGGCCAGCGCCGCGCTGGTCAGGATCTTGTCGCCGCAGATCTGGGCCACCGCCGCCGAGTTCACGGTCTTCACCCCGCCGGCATTGAGCAGGCTCAGCGCATAGAGCGAACGGCCGTGATGGATGGAGCGGTCGAGGACAACCGTGTAGGGGGGGAGTGGGCCCCCGATGGGGAGCTGGAGGGTGTCCTCATCCATGCGTTCGAAAGCGGCGCCCCGCCGGCGGAACGCCTCGAAGAGGAGCTTCTCTTCAACCCGCACCCGCGAGCAGAGGATGCCTACCATGTGCGTTGCGTAATCATACAGAAAGCTGTATACTCATGCAACCTTATCCCTGGGAGGCCTGCCATGCTCGCCACTGCCAGCGCCCTGCTCGAGAAGATCGCTTCGACCCCGGTGAGGACCGTCAAGAAGGTCGCGCTCGCCTACTCGGGTGGGCTGGACTCCTCACTCTGTGCCGCCCTGGCCCATCAGCGCTATCACGTCGAGGAGCTGATCGCCGTCACGGTGGACGTCGGCCAGGGCGACGAAGAGATGCAGGTGGCGGTGCAGAAGGCCGAGGTGCTCGGCATCGAGCCGGTGATCATCGACGCCAAGGAGGAGTTCGCCACCGAGTGGCTCCCCAAGGCCATCCAGGCCAACTCCAGTTACGAGGGCTATCCGGTCTCCACCTCCATGACCCGCCAGCTGATCGCCAAGAAGGTGGCCCAGCTGGCGCTGGCCCGCGGCTGCGACGCGATCATGGAGGGCAGCAGCGGCAAGGGCAACGACCAGTATCGGATGCACAACGTCTTCAAGCTCTTCGCCCCCCAGCTCGAAATCGTGGTCCCGGTCCGCGACTTCGACCTGACCCGCGACGAGGAAGAAGAGATCTGCCGGGAACTGGGGATCCCGGTCACCGAGGTGATGCAGGGCGGCGACGACAAGACACTGTGGTGCCGCAGCCTGGCCTCGGGCGCCATCCGCCTGCAGCAGGAAGTGCCGGACAACGCCTGGATCTGGTGGAAGCCGCTGACCCAGGTGCCCGAAACCCCGACCGAGGTCGCGGTGACCTTCGAGCGGGGCGTGCCGGTCGCGCTGAATGGAAAGCCCATGGGCCTCCAGGCCTTGATCGGCGAGCTCAACATCCTGGCCGGCCAGCACGGCATCGGCAAGATCGACATCTTCGAGGACGGGATCATGGGGCTCAAGTCGCGCGAGCTCTACGAAGCCCCCGCCGCGTTCGTGCTGCTCAAGCTGCATCACGACCTGGAGCAGTTCTGTCTGACCAAGGAGGAGGTCCAGTACAAGGCCGACGTCGATCGCCAGTGGGCCTACCTCGTCTATCACGGGGCCTGGTTCCATCCGCTGAAGGAGGCGCTGGATGCATTCATCACCTCCACCCAGCAGGTCGTCAATGGGACTGTTACCGCGGACCTCTTCAAGGGCACGATCGATCTCAAGCGTCGGGAGAGCGACTATGCGCTCTTCTTCCCCGAGATCCGCGGCCTGCAGAGCCGAAGCTTCAACCAGCAGCTGTGCGGGCCGGCGGCCCAGATCGGGGGACTGCCCTGGGAAGTGCTGGCCAAACGGCAGACGAAGCTGGCCGCCGGCTGAGGCCCGCCGGGTGAGCACCCAGCCCTGGGGCGGCCGCTTCGGGGAGGAGCCCGACCCGCTGGTCGACCGCTTCCTGCGCTCGCTCCAGGTCGACTACCGCCTCTTCCGGGAGGACATCCAGGGGAGCCGAGCGTATGCCAGGGCGCTGGTGGCGGCCGGCGTCCTCACCAGGGACGAGGGGATCGCCATCGACCGCGGCCTGCAGTCGATAGGCGACGAGCTGGAGGCGGGGCAGGCGCTGCCCGAGGGGAGCGAGGACATCCACATGGCCATCGAGGCCCGGCTAATCGAGAGGATCGGCCCGGTGGGCGGCAAGCTGCACACCGGCCGCAGCCGCAATGACCAGGTAGCGGTCGACCTTCGCCTCTACGTTCGGCGGGCGGCCCTCGAGCTCGGCGGTGGCCTTACGGAGCTGGAGCAAGCGTTGCGCACGCGAGCCGCCGAGCACCTCGACGTCGTGATGCCGGGCTACACGCATACCCAGCGCGCCCAGCCCGTCCTGCTGGCGCATCACCTGCTGGCCTACGTGGAGATGCTGCGGCGCGACCGCGGGCGCCTCGCGGACGCCGCCCGGCGGGCCGATGAGTCGCCACTGGGCGCCGGGGCGCTGGCCGGCAGTGGAGTGGCCATCGACCGCGATTCGCTGGCCCGCGACCTCGGGTTCAGCCGGCCGACGGCAAACTCTCTGGACGCGGTCTCCGACCGCGATTTCGCCCTTGAGCTGCTGGCCGCGCTTTCCATCCTGATGATCCACCTCTCCCGCCTCAACGGCGAGATCGTCCTCTGGACCACCGCAGAGTTCGGCTTTGCTGAACTGCCGGACGCCCTGGCCAGTGGCAGCTCGATGATGCCCAACAAGAAGAACCCCTGCGCCGCGGAGCTGGTGCGGGCGAAGACCGGGCGGGTCACCGGGGATCTCGTAGCCCTCCTGATGGTGATGAAGGGCCTCCCGCTCGCCTACAACCGCGACCTGCAAGAGGACAAGGAAGCTGTGTTCGACGGCGTGGACACCACGCTCGCGGCGCTGGTGGTCACCACCCGCCTGGTCAAGGGGATCCGGCTCAATCCCGCCCGGATGCGGGCCGCCGCGCTGGACGGATACACGCTGGCCACCGAGGCCGCCGACTACCTGACCCGCCGCGGGATGCCGTTCCGAGAGGCCCATCGCCTGGTCGGGCGGGCGGTGGCCTTCGCCATCAAAGAGGGCCGACCCCTGGAGGGCCTGACCATTCAGGAGTGGCAGACGTTTTCGCCGCTCTTTCAGGCGGACCTGTTTGAGAGCCTGACGCTGGAGGCCGCCCTCAATGCGCGCGCGGTCGTGGGCGGCACGGCGCCCGCCCGCGTGAAGGAAGCCCTGGCCCGTGGGTAAGCAGAAGCGGCAGGAGGCCATCCTGTCGCTGATCCGCAGGCGCCAGATCGCGACCCAGGACGAGCTGGTGCGACAGCTACACCGGTCGGGACTGGAGGCGACCCAGGCTACCGTGTCGCGCGATATCGCCGAGCTGGGGCTGGTACGAGTCGCCGGAGCGGACAGCCACTACGTCCAGCCGGAAAACGGGTTCGGCGTGGCCTCACAGGCCGGACGCGAGGACCGGCTGCGCCGGCTCTTGCGTGACCTGCCGCTGACCGTCAAGCGCGGCCAGGGACTGGCGGTGCTGGTGACGCTCCCGGGCTCGGCGCACACGCTGGCTTCGGCTCTCGATGCAACCGCCTGGCCGGAGATCGTGGGCACGGTGGCCGGTGACGACACCATCTTCGTGGCGCTGAACGGGAAGAAGGGCGGATATGAGTCGGTGGCCCAGCGGCTGGCTCGCCTGGGCGCCTACGTCGACCCGGAGGACTGACCCCCATGGCTGAAAAGATTGTCCTGGCGTACTCCGGAGGGCTGGACACGTCAGTGGCCGTGAAGTGGCTGCAGGAGACGCGCGGGTTCGACGTGATCACCCTGACGGTTGACCTGGGTGGACAGCTTGACCTGGAAGCCATCCGGCAGCGGGCCCTGGCCGCTGGCGCGATCGCGACGCGGTTCGAAGATCAACGGCGTGCTTTCCTCGAGCGGTTCTGCTGGCGGGCGCTGCGGGCCGGGGCGCTATACCAGGATCAGTACCCGCTGGCCACCGCGCTCGGCCGCCCGTTGATCGCGGAGCGGTTGGTGGGGGTGGCGCGCGAGGAAGGCGCGACCTGGGTGGCCCATGGATCGACAGGCAAGGGCAATGACCAGGTGCGCTTCGACGTCGCGGTCCAGGCCCTGGCGCCCAAGCTGCGCGTCCTCGCCCCCTTGCGGGATGGCATGGCGATGACCCGCGAGGAGGAGATCGCGTATGCCCGGCAGCACGGGATTCCGGTCACCGTCAAGCCGGCCTCCCCGTACAGCATTGACGAGAACTTGTGGGGCCGGTCCATCGAGGCCGGCGATCTGGAAGACGCCACGCATGAAGCGCCCGAGGACGCGTTCGCCTGGACCAGGCCCCTGACGGAGACTCCGGAGCCGGCGGAGACCGTCGAGATCGCGTTCGAGACTGGGACCCCGGTGGCGTTGGATGGCAAGGTGCTCGAGGCCGTCGCCCTGGTCGAAGATCTGAACCGGCGCGGCGGCCTGCATGGCGTGGGCCGCATCGACATGATCGAGGACCGCTTTGTCGGCATCAAGTCCCGCGAGGTCTACGAAGCCCCGGCGGCGGTGATCCTGCACCTGGCCCATCGCGCGCTTGAAGAGCTGGTGCTGGAAGGGGAGGGGGCGGGCTTCAAGCGACAGGTCGCTCAGGAATACGCGCGGCTGGTCTACCAGGGCAAATGGTTCTCCGCCCACCGCGCGTCGCTCGATGCCTATGTCGCCAGCACGCAGGTGGTCGTCGAAGGGACTGTTCGGATCGCGCTCCACCGGGGGACGGCCCGAGTGGCCGGCCGGAAATCGCGTTATTCGTTGTACCGGCCTCAGCTCGCCACCTACTCGAGCGGCGACGAGTTCGACCACGCGGCGGCTCGCGGGTTCATCACCCTGGTGGGTTTACCGCTGCGCACCCAAGCCCTGGTCCAGGGCGTGGACGGGCGGCCTCCTCAAGCCGACTAGCCGGTCGTCATCCAGGCGACCAGCGGCGCCAGTTCCTCCAGGCTCAACGCCTGCTCCGCGTCGCACCACGAGTCGCGCGGCCGCGGATGCGCTTCCACCATCAGGCCATCGGCTCCCACCGCCAGGGCCGCCCGGCAGAGCGGCGGCACCAGCGAAGCCCGGCCGGCGGCGTGGCTGGGATCCACGATGATGGGCAGGTCGGTGAGCTCGCGGAGAGCCGGCACCGCACTCAGATCGAGCGTGTTTCGGGTGCGGGGCTCGAAGGTGCGAATCCCGCGCTCGCAGAGAATGACCCGGTCGTTGCCAGTCTGCTGGATGTAGGCCGCCGCCGCCAGCCACTCGTCGTAGGTGGCGCTGAACCCGCGCTTGAGTAAGACTGGCAGGCCGCTTTCGCCGGTCCGCACCAGCAGCCGGAAGTTCTGCATGTTGCGCGAGCCGATTTGCAGGCAGTCGGCCACGGCGGCGACGATCGCCACCTCATCTTCGGCCACCACCTCCGTCACCACCGGCAGTCCGGTTCTCCGGCGCGCCTCGGCCACCAGTTCCAGGCCGGCCGCCCCCATGCCCTGGAAGCTGTCGGGACGTGTGCGCGGCTTGAACGCGCACCCGCGCAGAATGTCGACGCCGAGAAGCCGGAGCCGCTCGGCCGTCTCCACGTAATCGGGCTCGACGGCGCACGGACCCGCAATCAGGACCGGCCGGGCCGAACCCACCGGGACCTCGCCGATTCGAACGGTGGACTTTGTGAGAAGTGATAAAACCGCCGCTGACATTTTCCTCGATCCTCCAGATGCGCCGAGAGTCTGACGAGGGGAGGGAGGCCGGCGGTCGGCGGCGGCGGTGGGTGAGCGGCGCTAGCTCGACCCGTGCCGGCCCCGAGCCGGCCCGGTAAACGTGAAGCTGAATGCCCTGCGCCGCATAGGTCCCGCTATCGTACGGCCAATCAATATGTCTGTCAACGGCCAAGGGAGGTTGGCCACGCCCGGCGCCGGGGCGGCGGAACGATCGGCGAAGATTGTTCTCGGGAGGAGTGGAAATGCCCGAGAAACCGTCCGGTCTCATCGACGAACAGATCGCCAGGTTGACCGACTGGCGTGGCGACCTGATGAAGCAACTGCGCGCGGTCATCAACAAGTCTGATCCCAGCCTGAAAGAGGATTGGAAATGGGGTACCCCGGTCTGGACGTCGAAGGGGAACGTCTGCGCCATCGGCGCCTTCAAAGACAGCGTGAAACCTCAATTTCTTCAGGGGTGCCAGCCTGCCGGACCCGCACCAACTGTTCAACGGCGACCTCGACGCCAAAGCCTCGCGTTCGATCGGCTTCGTGAAAGGCGATCGTGTCAACGAACCGGCCCTGCGGCAACTCATTCGAGCAGCCGTCGCGGCCGACACCGGCAAGCGCTGATGCAAACGCTGGCCTCGTGGGCTCACCTAGCGCGGTTTCGAATACCGAATATCGGAGTCCGCAGACCCCTCGGGAGCTGTATGCGATCCACGCCGGCGAATTCACGATGTGCTTCGAGCGCCGCGGCCATCGCCTCGGACAGGCCGGGCTCGGCATGCGGCCTCACGCCTCTCTCCCTCCACACGCCCAGAATCGGCAACGCGCTCGCTTCGCGGTCGATGCGCGGCTCGATCGGTCCCACGAAACGGTCACGCAGAGGATAGGCAGGACGTAGTATCCGCAACGGCGCTTCGCCGGCGTAACGTAGACCTCCCACAGGTCGTCGAATCCGAACAGCTCGCGGAGGAGCCTCCGGTCCCAAACCGAGACTATCGGCCTATCGAATTCGGCTCGATCTTCACGCTAGACTCCGAAATCGGCGCAAGTCCAAGTCTCTATACTCGCTGAAATCACGGGGAACTGCTATGCCACCAACCACGCTAGGAGCTCAATGTAGCCTGCGCCCGTGTTGACGGGAGCAACAGCCTTCGTTCGAGGATCAATGAGACGTACGCGTTGCGTGGGCGTTGAATTGTCCATTGAAACTGCGACGTACCGTCCATCGGGAGACCAAGATTCGACTCTGCTGTAGGCGGCACTCTTGAAGATCATTGTTGGACTGCCGCCGGATGACGGTATTGCATAGACCTCTGGCACGCGGTCTGATGGGTTTCGCGGGAAACTAAGCGTCGCCCCATCAGGCGACAATACGAATAATCCTCCCAGGTTAGGGGCCACACTTCCGTCTGATTGGCGCCAAGAGGGCGACCGATAGAGAACGTCACGTTTGCGACTCGCCGTGTCATAACGCACAACATCACTCTCGCTAACCGACTCGTCTATAAGCCAGACCGTAGCGAGATCCGGCGCGAAGGCCCACTGGCGTGGCCATGCAAAGAATCCGTCGTCCTCCGAGATGATCGATCCGTCACCTGCACTGAGTAGGAGTAAGCCCGCCGCCTTTCCGGCTCCGCAGCCAACTGCGATCAGTCTTTCCGCGTTGGCATCGAAGGCTCCATCCGCCAAGCAGCCGATGAAGGGCCCGTCGAAACTTCGAAGCAATTTGACCGACCGGTCATGGACGCGCACAACATAGAGATTGGCGGAAAAAACCTCTGGACCCTTCTCGGTGAGAGTCTGATACGCGATGCTGTCGCCGTCCTCGGAGATTGCCAGAACTGATAACAGCTTCGAGGACGTGACGAGCGTGGTCGCCGAAGCCAGACGGTCGGAAGCCGCGGCGCGCAGGTCACCGCCGTCGGCCCAGGCGGTCCATCGCCGGCTACGGCTCTGGACGAATCTGATGAGGTCAGGATGTACGAAGTTCGCTCCCGACAAGGTCACTCTGTTGCTGCCGTCGGCATTCGCCGCGACGATGCTGTACTGGTTCCCGTCCCATGATCGGTATACGAGGCGGAGGCTCGGAGTACCTGGCAAGGCTGGCGGCGAAGGCGATTCAAGTCTCGGAGCACTCACCGCCGTCGTAGCAGTGGGAGACGGAGGCGTCGACGGCGAGGAAGAAGCCGTGCTCATATCGGCGCCGCAAGCGCCCATCAGGATCGCTACCGCCACAAGCGGGAATGCCTTCATCACAGTTGAACGCTCTTAAGGCACGCCTGGTTACTCCTCACAGCTGCTGCCTCCGACTGTAGTTAAACCTTCCCTGGTCTGAAGCGCCAAGGGCCCTAAGGCCCTCAGTCTTCCGCCGGCGCCACTCCCCTACCACCGGCGGGTCGAACGCGGTAACCTCCGCGAGCGACAGCTCAACCGCCTGACAATTGCGCGCAATGTGCCGAAGGTTGGCGAGCGACGGCCGGCGAACGAGTCGCATAGCGTGCCCTCGTCAATATGAGCCTCGCGTCCGAGCTTCCGACGTGCCCAGCTCCGCAGAATGCGAGCCCGATTGATCGTCGCGACATCAACGCGAAGGCGAGCCAGGAGTGCCAGGTCGTGGTTCCGTCCGGTCACGTCGATCGGATCGAACTACAGCAGAACCGAGGCGGTCGATCACCCGCATGACACCGGCCTGGCCGGCAGGGAGCGGGCTGGTGCCAGCGGATGCCGGAGCACCAGGTAGCGGCGCCCCACCACCGGCGAGACGGTTCTCGGCTCTGTCAACCGGTGTTCTGGAGACCAGCGGCGATCCCGTTGATGGTGCGCAGCACCCCTTCGAGATAGGGGGTGCGCCGGGGATCGCCAGCGGGGAAGGAGCGGAGCTCGCGCAGCAGCCGCACCTGCAGGTAGCTCAGGGGGTCCAGGTATGGATCGCGCAGGCGAAGGCTGGCGAGGAGCTGCGGTTGCCGCTCGAGCATCCCCGGCTGCTGGGTGATCTGGAGGACCATGGACTCGGTCTGTCGGAACTCAGTCTCAATCGAGCTGAAGAGACGCTGCCGCTCACCCGGGTCCTGGACCAGGCCGGCATACACGCGGGCGATCCGCATGTCCGCCTTGACCAGCACCATCTGCAGGTTGTCCACCAGGGACCGGAAAAAGGCCCAGCCCTCGTACATCGCCCGGAGCCGCTCGAGCCCTTCCCGGCGCCGCGCGAAATCCCCGAACGCGGCCCCCACGCCGTACCAGGCCGGCAGCAGGTGACGGTTCTGCATCCAGGCGAACACCCACGGAATGGCGCGCAGGTCCTCGACGCGCAATGAGCCGCCCCGGCTGACCGGGCGCGATCCGGTGTTGAGCTGCGCGATCTCGGCGATCGGCGAGGCTTGCTCGAAGTAGGCCTGGAAACCGGGATCATCGAAGACCAGCGCCTGGTAGTGGGCGCGGCTCGAGTTGGCGAGCGAGGCCATCGCGTCGCGCCATTCGGGTCGTGGTTCACGGCCGGCATCAGGGAGCAGGGCGGCCTCCATCACGGCGCCCAGCACCAGCGCCAGGTTGTGCCTGGCGGTCTCCAGGCGCGCGTACTTCCGATGGATGACCTCGCCCTGCTCGGTGATCTTGATCTGGGGATCTCGCGCATTGGCTGGCTGAGCGAGAATCGCCTCGTGTGTCGGCCCGCCGCCGCGGCCCACCGTCCCGCCCCGGCCGTGGAAGACCCGCATGGTGCGTCCGTGCCGGCCCGCCAGGCTGGCCAGCGATTCGTGCGCCCGGAATAACGCCCACGCCGCGCAAAGGTAGCCGACTTCCTTGTTGCTATCCGAGTAGCCGAGCATGACTTCCTGGATGCTCCCGCGCGCATCCAGCTGTCGCGCGTAGACGGGGTCGGTGAACAGGGCGTCCATGTGCGCCGGGGCGGCTTCCAGATCTGCCAGCCGCTCGAAGAGCGGTACCACGTCGACCTGGCTGCGCGGTGGATCGGCCTCCAGCGCGTGCAGGCCGGCCAGCCCGGCCAGAAACAACCCCGCCCGCAGGTCGTCCGGACTCTCGGTCATGCTGATGATCAGCGCGTCGGCCGACCCCGCCGCGGTTCGCTGCGCCTGCGCCATCGCCTGCAGGGTGGCCAGCACGTTCCCCGTTTCCGGTGACCATCGCTGCGGATCCAGGGCAACGGGAGGCGGTGTGAGGATCCCCGAGCGGCGCCAGTCGGTGGCGGCGCCCAGACGGGCGACGATCTCGTCCACGGCGCCACGGATGACCTGGCGGTGCTGGCGGACGTCGAGGCGGGCACCCATCAATCCGAATGCCTGCACCTGGCGGCGCAGGCGCAACAGGTCGCCGTCCGCCACGGCTTCGCCTCGATGCGCGCGCAGGCTGGCGTCCAGCAGGTCCAGGTCGGCCAGCAGGTCGTCGGCGGTGCCGTATCCGAGATGACCCTCGCTGCCGCCATCGAGGCTGGCGCCCAGCCGCCGCCAGATAAATGAGAGCTTGCGCCGGTACGGCTCCTCTGCCGTCCCGGGTGCCAGGGTGGCGGCGTAGTCGGGGAAACGATGCTCGTCCGCCCGGATTGACGCCCGCAACGGGCCGCTGACCGCCGTCAGTCGCTCTGACTGGCTCAGGTCGCGCGCCAGGGCCCGGACGCGGTCGCGATAAAGAGAGAGGAAATGGCCTCGCTGCAGGCGCAGCGTCTCGGCCAGCACGGTCGCGTCGACGTTCGGATTGCCGTCCTGGTCACCGCCAACCCAGGAACCGAGGCGGATCAGTGGGCGCGCCGGGAACGGCACCGAGGGATACGCGTCACGCAATGCCTCGCTCAGTTCCATGAGCACGTCGGGGACCGCATCCGAAAAGACGCGTTCCAGGTAAAAGAGCACATTGCCCACCTCATCCAGGATCCGCGGCCGGACGGTGCGCACCTCGTCGGTATGCCAGAGGATCTGCACGTCGATGGCCAGCCGGCGTCGAACCAGCTCGGCCTCCCGGTCCGAGAGCGGCGTGCGCAGATGGGCGAGCTCTTCGCCGATCCGGTCCTGCCGGTCGAGGATGCTGCGGCGGACTGCCTCGGTGGGATGCGCGGTGAGCACCGGCCTGACCTCCAGCCGGTCGAGCACCGAGGCCACCCGTTCGGCGGGCACCTCTGCCAGAACACAGCGGGCCACCAATGCCGCGAGGTCGTCGCTGACGCCCTCGGCGGCCGCCCTGGCCTGGCGCTCGAGCTCCGCCAGGTTCACCAGCTGAAAATAGGTGGCGAAGGCGCGCACCAGGCGGGCCGCATCGCTGAGCTCCACCCGTTCGAGTTGAGAGACGAGCTCGGCTTCGCGAGCGGGGTCATATGCCTGTCGTAGGGCTTTGGTTTGAGCTCGGATCGATTCCTCGAGCTCGTAGAGCGCTTGACCTTCCTGCTCCCTAAGCGTCTCCCCAAGGAGCTGGCCGAGCAGGCGGATTTCGGCTCTGAGCCCAGCCTCGGGGAGGGCGGACTGGACTACGGCGACGTTCACGCCAACAGGCTATCGGTTCCGGCGATCTGGCTCGAGACCAGCTAGGCCGCGACCTGCCCACGCCGTAGCCCCCATCCACCGAAACGAACTCGCATCTTGGGCGCGGATGCGGACGGGGGTCATCCCATGCCCCCCGTCGTCCCATCCCTGCGGCCGGCGCAGAATAGGGCACGGTGAGCGATCGGCTCGAAATCTGGGAGTTATGGTTTCCGGGTCCGGGGGCAACCGGCATGCTGTTCGCTCGGTCCAAGGTCAACCCGCGCGATACGGGGGACCGGGTGCTGGTGCATGCCGCGCCGCCTCGGCTGGATGTGATCGTGCGTGACCTGGCTGGCACGGTGGCCGCCCGCGGCGACGGCCTCGAGCGGAGGCAGCCTGGCCCGATGAGCTACCTGGTCCGAGAGGGGGACCGAATCCGGCTCGAGGACGGCTGGCCGACGCAGGCCGACCTCGGCCGCGTCGTGTTTCTGCCTGGCGGCGAGGCCGGCATCCTGAAGACTTGGTGGCATGCCGACGACCACAGCGAATGGCGCTGGCAGGTCGAGTTCTACAACCACCGATAGGCCCACCACATCGGGTGACCCATCCAAATCGAGTTTGTTGACTTTGTTGATCCGTGAAGTTGACTATCGCTGGTCGGAGGCGGCATAATCCCGGTTATGCCCTCGACGGGGCGTCCCTGGACTCGTTGCTCCTGTAGGTAGGCTCGACCGGCGCCAGCCGGCGGGCCATCCCTGGTCGCGGCCTGAGGGCCGCGTACTTTCGACTTTCCTTGACCCATTCCCACTGGAGGATTGAGATGAGCGACAACAATGGAAGCCGCGAGGTCCTGGTCAGCACGGCCTGGGTCGCGGAGCGGCTGGGCGATCCGGCGCTGCACCTGGTCGAGGTTGACGAGGATACCGACGCGTATGCGCGTGGCCATGTTCCGGGCGCGGTCGCCCTCCACTGGAAACACGAGCTCCAGGACCGCGTGCGGCGGAATTTCGTGGATCAGGAGACGTTCGAAGCCCTGCTCGGCCGGCGTGGCATCACCGAGCACGACACGGTAGTCCTCTACGGCGGGAACAACAACTGGTTCGCCGCGTACGCCTACTGGTACTTCCAGGTCTACGGGCACCGCGACGTGCGCCTTATGGATGGCGGCCGGAAGAAATGGGAGCTGGAAGGGCGCGAGCTGACCCAGGACCTCCCCGTTGGGACGCCGGCAGCGTACCGGGCCAAACCCGCAAACGGGGCCATTCGGGTAAAGCGTGACGAGGTGGTCG
Organism: Chloroflexota bacterium; assembly: GCA_005880615.1. Lineage (GTDB taxonomy): Bacteria > Chloroflexota > Dormibacteria > CF-121 > CF-121 > CF-121. The sequence goes on along the minus strand of VBID01000125.1, from coordinate 12,662 downwards.
CCGGTGCCGGGCGGATCCAGACGGTCGACGTGCGATCCCCCGAGGAGTTCATCGGGAAGCTGGCGGCGCCCGCGCACCTGCCCCAAGAGCAGGCCCAGAAGCGCGGCCACATCCCTGGGGCGAAGAATCTCCCGTGGTCGAAGGCGGTTCGCGATGACGGCACCTTCAAACCGGTTGCCGAGCTGCGGGAGCTGTACCAGACCCACCTTGGACTCGACCCGGGAGAGCCGACCATTGTGTACTGCCGCATTGGCGAACGGTCCTCCCACACCTGGTTCGTGCTCAGGGAGCTGCTGGGTTTCCCCGACGTCCGCAACTACGACGGGTCCTGGGTCGAGTACGGCTCGCTGGTCGATGTGCCGATCGAGCTCGAGTACCGGGCCGAGCTGGCGGAGGTACTCCAGTGAGCCGGGAGAGCACGGTCCGCGGCCAGGTGACGCGCCAGGGTCGCCCGCTGGAGGGCGCCTACGTGTCCCTGAGGGCGCATCCGAAGAGTTCGTGGGCGGGATCCGGACCGACGAGACTGGGCGGTTTCAGTTCTACGCCGCGCCGGGAGCCTGGACGCTCGACGTGCAGGCGGTTGGCAGCCGGCTGATGCAACGCCTGACGCTGAAGCGCGACGGTGACCAGCTGGTGACGGTCGAGGCCTAGTGGCGGACGTCGCCACCCGTCCCAAGCGGCCGCCCCGGCCCGAAGGCCAATGGGCCCTCGGCTACCGCGAGCCGCTGACCAGGCAGGAGCGGGTCAAGCGGGACCAAGACGGCCTGGACGTGTACGACCGGATCGTCAACGTCTACGCGAAGGGGGGGTTCGGCTCCATCGACCCCGCCGATCTGCAGAACCGCTTTCGCTGGTGGGGCCTGTACACCCAGCTGCCGGAGGAGGAGGGCCGCTTCATGATGCGGCTGCGTCTCGCCGGCGGCCAGCTGACGGCCGACCAGGTCGATGCCTGCGCCGCGGTGGCGCGCCGTTACGGCCAGGGCGTCGTCGATGTCACCGACCGGCAGAATTTCCAGTTCCACAACTTGCGGATCGAGGACATCCCCGCCGTGTGGGCGAAGCTGGGCGAGGTCGGGCTGAGCAGCCTACAGACGTGCGGCGACGTGACCCGTAACATCCTCGGCTGCCCCACCGCCGGGATCGACGCCGATGAAATCCTCGATGCCACCCCGTACCTGCTGGCCGTCGACCGCCGCCTGACCGGGAGCAAAGAGTTTTCCAACCTGCCGCGCAAATACAAGATGTCGATCACCGGGTGCACCCACCAGTGCGCCGCGCACGAGATCAACGACGTGGGATTGGTGGCCCATCGCGTCGCCGGGCGGGTGGGCTTCGACTTGTTCGTCGGCGGCGGCCTGTCCACCAACCCCTATCTGGGGCAGCGCCTCGGCGTGTTCGTCCTCCCCGAGGAGGTGGTCGAGGTCTGCTGGGCCGTCACTTCGTTGTTCCGTGACTACGGCTACCGGCGCAGCCGAACCCACGCGCGGCTCAAATTCCTGGTCGCGGATTGGGGCGCCCAGAAAGTGCGGGAGGTGATGGAGGCGAAGTACTTGCACCGCCGGCTCCTTGACGGCCCGCCGGCCCCGGTCTCGGCCGCGGCGCATCGGGACCACATCGGGGTTCACCGGCAACATGACGGCAACCTCTACGTGGGCTTCCCCCTGGTCGCCGGGCGCACCGACGCCGACCAGCTGAGTCGGATCGCCGCGCTGGCGCGGCGCTATGGCCGTGGCCGCATCCGGACGACCACCCAGCAGAAGATGGTCATTCTCGATGTCCCCGAGGACCGCGTGCCCCAGCTGGTTGCGGGGCTGGCAGGCATCGGCCTCCAGGTGAAGCCCAGCAGCTTCCGCCGCTCCACCATGGCGTGCACCGGGCTGGAGTTCTGCAAGCTGGCGCTGGCCGAGACCAAGAGCCTGGCCCGCACCGTGGTCGATGAGCTCGAGCGCCGCCTCCCCGACTTCGATGATTACGCTCGAATCAACCTGAACGGCTGTCCCAACTCCTGTGCCCGGTTCCAGGTGGCGGACATCGGGTTCATGGGCTCTATGGTCGTGATCGACGGAGTCGAGACTGATGTCTTCCAGGTCCATCTGGGCGGCCATCTGGGGATCGAGAGCCGGTTCGGGCGGAAGGTCAAAGGGGCCAGGATCCGCGCGGATCGCCTCCCCGATTTTCTGGAGTCCTTGCTGCGTATCTACCTCTCCAGGCGGCAGCCCGGTCAGGAGTTCACGGCTTTTCTGAACTCTGTCGATGACGACGGGCTGCAGGTCCTGGCCCAGGTGGCGACACCCGAGGGAGCGCTGGTTCCGGCGGGCAGCTCGGAAGGTACGTCCAGGTCGAGCGGCGATCAGGCCGAGGCGCCGGTGGGTGCCGGGGCCCCGGCGCGCAAGCGAGGTCAACGATGACCTATTTATCCCTTCCCTTGACATCCGCGGTGCCCGCCTGATGGGGTACTACGCCGCCTTTCTGGACGTCGGCGGGCAGCGCTGCCTCGTGGTCGGCGGAGGTGAGCCCGCGCTGGCCAAGGCGCGAGGCCTGCTGGAGTCCGGGGCGCGGGTCACCATCGTCTGGGATCGCCTCATCCCGGAGTTCCGCACTCTCGAGGTGGCGCTGGTCGAGCGGCGATTCGAGGAGGCGGACCTCGAAGGCTGTGTCCTCGCCATCGACGCCAGCGGCGACGAGGCCACCGGCGTCCGAGTCAGTCAGGCTGCCCGTGAGCGAGGCGTGCTGGTTAACGTGCTCGACCGGCCCGCATTATGCACCTTCATCGCGCCGGCCCTGGTGCGCCGGGGACCGCTCCAGGTCGCCATCTCCACGTCGGGTCGCTCGCCCTTTCTAGCCGCGCACTTGCGCCGTCTCGTGGAGCGGTGGCTGGGCCCTGAGTGGGGATCGATGGTTGAGCTCACCGGGAGGCTGCGGGACCGGCTTCGCCAGCAGGGCGTTTCCCTCAGCGAACAGACCACCCAGTACGGCCGCGCGCTCGGATCTCCCGCGCTCGGCCTGCTGCGGGCCGGCAGGGTGGCCGCCGCCGAGGCCGCCATCAACCGCAGTGACGGGCACGTGGCGCTCATCGGCGCCGGCCCGGGCGACCCAGCGCTGCTCACGGTCCGGGCCGTGGGACTGTTGTCGCGCGCCGACCTGGTGCTCTACGACGCGCTGGTAGACGCCGCGGCCCTGGCCTGGTGCCGGCCTGACGCCGAGCTCGTCTGCGTGGGCAAGCGGGGCGGTCGGACCTCGGCCCAGCAGGGCAGCATCGAGGCACACATGATCGCCGCGGCTCAGACCGGTCGTTTCGTGGTTCGGCTGAAGGGCGGCGATCCGTTTGTCTTCGGTCGGGGCGGCGAGGAGGTGCTGGCGCTGGTGGCGGCGGGGATCACGATCGAGGTCGTGCCCGGGGTCAGTGCCGCCACCGCGGCTCCGGCGCTGGCCGGCATCCCGCTCACGCATCGTGGGCTGGCGGCCTCCTTTGCCGTCACCACCGCCCGCCGCGCCGACGGAGGCGTCCACGATTTCCGCGACCTCGCCGGCGCCGACACGCTGGTGGTCATGATGCCGGTGCAGGCGCTGCAGCAGGTCAGCGCGCAACTGATCGCCGCCGGACGGCCCCCCACGTGTCCGGTGGCGCTGGTCGAAGGCGCCTCGACATCGCGGCAGCGGGTGGTGCGAGGGCGGCTGGACGACATCGGTCGCCGCGTGGGTCAGCGAGCGGTGGAGGGACCGGCCTTACTGGTCGTTGGAGCCGTGGTGAATGCGCTCGCTGAAGTGACCGCGTCAGACCAGTCCATGCAAGACGGCATACCGCGTCGCGCCCACGCGGGAGGTCACCCCCAGCTTCGGGTAGATGGAGCGCAGGTGCGCGTGGACGGTGCGCCGGCTGATCACGAGCTCGGCAGCAATCTCTGGAGTGGTCAGGCCGCGCGCCACCAGGACGAGCACCTCGATCTCTCTTGGCGTCAGGCTACCAACCGCAACCCCAGCTGACGGCGACAGTGCCGACGAGGTCAGCGCCTCAGAAGGGGCCGCTGGCCTAGAGCCCGGACCCACAGGCGTTCCCCCAGATCTCGGCTTGCAACTGCTGGCTTCGTAGCACGCGCTGCCCATTCTGTCAAGTAACTGCCACTTGACAGTTTTGCCCACAGGCCGTACTCCGTAGTGAGCCCCTTAACAAGACGCTCAACGGAGGTCAAAAAATGCGGAAATTCGGCCTATCCCTTCTGGTCGCCCTGTTTAGCCTGGTGGCTTTCGCCGCTACCGTGTTCGCCGACGGCTCACCGTCCGGTTGGTAGACCAATCCGTCCCCGACTGGGGTAAGCGATAACCCGAGGTCGCCGAGCGGTTACGAAGCGTGTAAATTATGCCTAGTCTTGTGAGGGGAACTTCTGTCAAGCCGCCCGCTCGGCGACCCCATCTCCCTGGCGTGGACGTCCGCCCGGGGAGTGTTCGGCAGGCCCGGTTGGAAGCTGGGCTCACCCTCGAACAGGTGGCCCAGGGCGAAGTCAGCCGGGCGGCCATCCACCTGGTGGAAACCGGCAAGGCCCGTCCCTCCATGCGGACGCTGGAGCACATCGCGCAGCGAACCGGCAAGCCGATCGCGTTCTTCATCGGGGATGGGGGCGGGGCTCCTCGCCGGCCCCTCCGCGGGACCGCCACCGATCCTGCCCTTGACCATCTCGAGCAATTGGCGCTGGCCGGGGACTGGCGGGCGTTGCGAGACACGGCCTACGGGATGCTTCCTCCTGCTCGGGGGGCCGGTGAAGAAGCGCTCGCGCGCTACTACCTGGGGCGGGCCCAGCTGGAGCTCAAGGATCCGGAGGGCGCTCTCGAGAACTACCGCCGGGCGCGGACGCTCTTCCAGGAGATCGGCGACGGATGGATGGTCGTGGAGTGCATGGATGGTGAGGCGGGAGGCCTGTACATGCTGGAGCGACGGGAAGCCCTGGAACTGGCCGAAGCCGCTCTGCGGGAGTGTCGGAAGCTGAGCCCGGTTCCCCTGTCCACCGAGGTCCGGATCCTCGGGCATATCGGCGCCATCCAGCTCACCCATCACCAGTGGGCCAAGGCGGTGGCCCTCTACGAAGAGGCGGTGCGTGCGGCCGGGGCGCTGCGCGACCTCAGTCGCCTGGCGCGGATGTACAACGATCTGAGCGTGGCCTACCAGGAGATGGGCAACCTGACGCGGGCCGCCTCCTATTCGCACAAGGCGCTGGCGCTCTACGGCATGCAGCAGGACCGCCTGGCGATGGCCCGGGCCGAAAACAACCTGGGGTTGGTGCTGATGAAGCAGGGCGACCTGGAGGCGGCGGAGCGCCACATCAGCGGCGCGCTTGGCATCTTTGATCAGGAGCAGACGGAACAGGGCAAGAGCCATGTGCTGCTCAGCATGGGCGAGTTGTACCTGCATCGCGAAGCCTTCGCGCAGGCGGAGGACTACGTCACGCAGGCGCTGGCACTTGCGGAGCGGCTGGGCGAGTCCATGACGGCGGCGCTGGCGCTCCAGTTCCTGGGCCGGCTGACCGCGCGGGCGGGCGATGACACCAGGACCGACCAGGTCTTCACCCAGGCGATTGCGCTGTTGACGTCCCTGGGGGTCACTGAGCGGCTGGCGGAATGCCATGCGCAGTATGCCGAAATCCTGGGCGCTCGGGGCGAGAAGGATCTGGCCATCGAACACTGGCGGCAGGCGATGGCGGTCGCGCGCCCGCACGCGGTGCGGGCGGACACCGCAGGGGTTCCGGCCCAGGGCGAAGAGTTCCGCGCCTAGCCCGGGCCCGGATCCACCGAGTCGAACTTGCATCTCGGGCGCGGATGCGGCCTGAGCCCGAGGCCACCGGAACAAACTCGCATCTTGGGCGCGGACGCGGCCGATCCGGGCGTCGCCTCCTGCGGCTCGGCACGCCCCGCATCCCCATCTGCTTCGTTCGTCGGACGGCCCGGGCCCGGGCTTCGTCTCCTGCGCGCGGTCGGTCACGCACCAACGGGTGCGCTTCCTCCCGTGCTCGTCGCCTCCTGCGGCTCGGCACGCCCCGCATCCCCATCTGCGTCGTCCGATCGGTAGATCGGGGCTTTAGCCCCGGGCCGCCATTGTCCCCTCGTGCTGGTTTTCGATGCGCGCGACGTCGCCCCGGGGCGCGACCCGCCAGAAATGGTGCAGGGCTTCGTGCCAGCCATCGAGAATGGACCGGGCCAGCCCTGACCCGGTGTAGGTGGCGTGCCGCTCCAGCAGCTCGCGTAAGCGCAACGTGTGCTCGGCCAGGAGTTGATGCTCGCCGTGAAGGCGGTGGACGTCGACCAGTTCGGGGTTGATCATCGCCCGCAACGCAATCCCGGGATCGTAGACGAAGACCTCCCCGCCGGTCATCCCGGCGCCCAGGTTGTGGCCGACGGACCCCAGCACCACGACCGTGCCGCCGGTCATGTACTCGCACGCGTGCTCGCCCACGCCTTCCACCACGGCGACTGCTCCACTGTTGCGGACGGCGAAGCGCTCGCCGGCCCGCCCGGCGCAGAACAGCTCCCCGCTGGTCGCACCGTAGAGGACGGTGTTGCCCAGCAGGTGCGGATCCCCGGCATCGTCGGCGGGTGGCCGGATGACGATGCGCCCACCACCCATGCCCTTGCCCACGTAGTCGTTGGCCTCGCCGGTGAGGTCGAACTCCACGCCATCCGTGAGGAACGCGCCGAAACTCTGGCCGGCGGCGCCGTCGAACCGCACCGTGACAGACCCGCTGGGGGTGGAGGTGCCGAACTCCATGGCCAGCATCCCACCCAGCTTGGCGCCTACCGTGCGGTCGCCGTTCCCGATGTCGTAGCGGAGCTCAAGGCGCTCGCCGTTTCGGACCGCCTGAAAGGCATCGGCGCAGAGCCGGTCGCCCAGCCACGAGGTCGGTCGCTGGATCGGAAGCGAGCGGACGTACTGACGCGGACCCGACCCCGGAGCCGCCAGCAATGGGGACAGGTCCAGCCGATCCGCCCGGCGGCCCTCGGCCGGCTGCTGCCGCAGTAGATCGACGCGGCCCACCGCCTCCTGCAGGCTGCGCAGGCCAAGGCCGGCCAGGATCCGGCGAACCTCTTCGGCAACGTAGGTCAGGTAGGCGGCCACCATCTCGGGCGTGCCGGCAAACTTGGCGCGCAGCTCCGGCCGCTGGGTGGCGATGCCCGCTGGGCACGTGTCGAGATGGCAGGTGCGCACCATCAGGCAGCCTTCCGCCAGCAGGGCGGCGGTGCCGAAGCTGTACTCGTCGGCGCCCAGCAGGGCCGCGATCACGACGTCGCGGCCGGTCTTGAACCCTCCGTCCACCCGCAGGCGCACCCGGTCACGAAGGCCATTGCGGACCAGCGTCTGTTGGGCCTCGGCCAGGCCGAGCTCCCAGGGGATGCCCGCATTCTTGATGGAAGACAGTGGGCTGGCCCCGGTGCCCCCATCGGCGCCAGCGATGTGCACCACGTCCGCCAGTCCCTTGACCACGCCCGCGGCGATGGTGCCGACCCCGGTCTCGGCCACCAGCTTCACCGAGACCGCGGCCAGCGGGTTCACCTGCTTGAGGTCGAAGATCAGCTGGGCCAGGTCTTCGATGGAATAGATGTCGTGGTGCGGGGGTGGCGAGATCAACGCGATGCCCGGCTGGGTATGGCGCAGCCGGGCGATCTCTTCGGTGGCCTTGTGGCCGGGGAGCTGGCCGCCCTCGCCCGGCTTGGAGCCCTGGGCGATCTTGATCTGCAGCTCGTCGGCGAAGGCGCAATACTCGGGTGTCACCCCGAAGCGCCCGGAGGCCACCTGCTTGATCCGGGAGTTGCAGTCGCGGTCGGTGCCCCGGGTGCGGAACCGCGCCGGATCTTCGCCCCCTTCGCCCGTGTTGCTCCGGCCGCCCAGCCGGTTCATGGCGATGGCCAGCGTCTCGTGCGCTTCCGCGGCGATCGACCCATGCGACATGGCGCCGGTGGAGAAGCGGCGCACGATGGTGGTTGCCGGTTCAACCTCATGCAGCGGCAGCGGCGAAGCCGCGGGCATCATGGTCAGTAGGTCGCGAAGCGCCGTGGCCGGGCGATCATTGACCAGGCGGGCGTAGGTTTCGTAGCGCTCGTAGCCGTGGCCGTTGGCCCTGGGCCGCACGGCGCGCTGCAGCGCGTGGGCCGCCAGCAGCTCCCGCGTCGGAACGGCCGCCGCGACTGCCTCCGGTTCGCCCTCCGGTTCCGGCTGGGCCTCGATCCCCACCGTCTGCTGCAAGGCCGCTACCACCTCCGGGTTGGTGGCGTGGTACTCGACGCCGGTCTTGTGGTGCTTGTAGAAGCCCGGACTCTCCAGCGTGGGCGCGACCACGAAGCCGGCGGCGTGGCGGACCAGTACATCGGCGGCCAGGTCGGCAAAGGTGGCGCCGCCCAGAGGCGAGGGCGTCCCCCGGAAGCACAGGTCGACCACCTCGCCGGCCAGTCCGAGGGCATCGAAGATCTGCGCGCCTCGATAGCTGTCGAGGGTGGAGATCCCCATCTTCGACAGGATCTTCAGGACGCCTTCCTCGATGCCGCGCATGAACCGTTCCTGCGCCCCGCGGGGATCGGGCCCGTCCTCTCTGATCCGGCCCGGAACGGCGAGGGCGGCGACCGTCTCCAGGGCGAGTCGCGGGCAGATCGCTTCCGCGCCATACCCCAGCAAGCAGGCGAAGTGGTGGACCTCGTGCGGCTCGTCGGTTTCGACCACCAGGCTGGCCAGGCTGCGTAACCCCGTCCGGACCAGGTGGTGGTGGACGGCCCCGGTCGCCAGCAGGGCTGGCACCGGCGCCCGCTCCGCCGAAACCCCCGAGTCGGAAATGACCAGGACGGAGGTCCCGGCGCGGGCGGCGCGTTCGGCTTCTTCCGCCAACCGCCGGCACGCACGCTCAAGGCCGGGCGACCCGTCAGCCACGGCAAACGTGGTGTCGAGGGTGACCGAGGGGAGAGGCCCATCGGGTCCACGCAGCGCGTCGAGTCCCGACGGGTACAGGAGGAAGGCGTCCAGCTCGATCAAGTGCGCCGCATCCTCGCGCTCCTGGAGGAGCGGCGTCACCGAACCCAGGCAGGTCCGCGTCGACATGACCAGGCGCTCGCGCAGGTGGTCGATGGCGGGGTTGGTCACCTGGGCGAACCGCTGCTTGAAGTAGCTGTAGAGGAGGCGCGGACGGTCGGCCGCGACGGCGGGGGCGGTGTCGTCTCCCATGGAAAAGGTCGGCTCGTGCCCCTGCGCCGCCATCGGACGCAGCACGAACGTGAATTCTTCTTTCGTGTAGCCGAAGGCGACCTGGCGCGCGAGCAGGTCCCCGGGAACAGTGGCCACCGGCTCACCTGTGTCGCCGGGCAGCAGGTGGTCGTCGGCCCAACGCCCGTACGGCTGGCGGGCCGCCAGCCCGGCTTTCACCGCCTGGTCGTCCTGGAGTCCGCCGGCGGCGGGGTCAACGCAGAGCATCTCGCCCGGACCCAGCTTGCCCCGGCGAACCCGGCCGTGGCCCGTCACATCGATGGCGCCCACTTCGCTGGCGCAGGCCACCAGCCCGTCCTCGCAGACGGCGTAGCGCAGCGGCCGCAGTCCATTGCGGTCGAGCAGCGCGCCCACTCGCTGGCCGTCGGTAAAGATCAGTCCCGCGGGTCCGTCCCACGGCTCCATCAAGGCGGCGTGATAGCGGTAGAAGTCGCGGACCGCAGGCTCCACGTCGAAGCCTTCCCAGGCCTCGGGGACCAGCATGGCCAGCGCGTGCCGCACATCGCGGCCGCCTCGCACCAGCAGTTCCACGGCGTTGTCGAGCATCGCCGAGTCCGACCCGGCCTCATCGATGACGGGTCGGAGCAGGTCTTCCGGTGCCAGCGTGCCCGCCCCCAGGCGTCCCTCGCGGGCCCGCATCCAGTTGATGTTGCCCTGGATGGTATTGATCTCACCGTTGTGGCAGAGGAATCGGAACGGCTGTGCCCGTTCCCAGGAGGGCGCGGTGTTGGTGCTGTAACGCTGATGGAAGATGCAGAACGAGGCCTCGACCCGGGGATCGCGCAGGTCGGCATAAAAGGCGGCCAGTTGGTCCGCCGCGCACATGGCTTTGTAGGTGATGGTGCGGAACGACATCGAGGCAACGTAGAGGCGGAGCCCAGTCTCCCCGGCCTCTCGCTCGATCCGTTTGCGCGCGCGGAAACATTGCCGCTCCAACTCGTCCGCGTCGCTGGCGGCGGAACGGCGCAGGAGGGCCTGCTCGATCAGCGGCGCACTAGCTTGCGCCACCGCGCCCAGGGCGGACGGGTCGACGGGCACCGGACGCCATCGCAGCACCTCGAGACCCTCGGCCAGGGACGCCCCCTGGACGATGGCATGCATTCGCTCGCGGTCCTGGTCCGCGGGGAGGAACACCATGGCCACGCCCACTCGGCCGGCGATAGCTGCCACGTCACTGAAGAATCCCTGCGGCAGCGGAAGCAGCATGCCCGCGCCGTCGCCGGAGCGATGGTCGGCCGCGACCGCGCCGCGGTGGCGAACCCGACCGAGTGCCACCAGCGCCGCGTCGACGATGGCCCGGCTGGGCCGGCCCGACGAGTCCGCGACGAAGCCGATCCCGCACGCGTCGTGTTCGAAGCGCGGGTCGTAGAGTCCCGTTCCTTGTGGGCGTGAATCGATCACGGCCACCTCCACGCTAGGCGTCGAGCGGGCTACGGGCTACGGACGATAGTCACGAAAGGCGTGCAGGGGTGCCAGACCATTGGCACATGGGCAGATCGCACAAATCCGTCTGGGCGCCAAGGCTCAGCGGTCGCGCAGGGCCTGCACCAACCTGGCATTGGCCTCGGGCGTTCGCACTGTGATCCGGATGTATCCATCGACGGGCGAGCCGGCTGGAAAAGAGCGGACGACCAGTCCTCGACGAAGCAGCATGGAGGAAACGTCTCGCCCGGCCCGCACCAGGAGGAAGTTGCCCGCCGAGGACAAGACCTCCAGGCCGATTCGGCTGAGGTCGTCGCGCAACGCCTGGCGGGCTTCGATGATCTGGGCGACGCGGCGGCGCATCCCGGGCTGGTCGCTCAGGGCACGCACGGCTAGCGCCTCCGACACCACGCTGATGCTGCCGGGGGGCCTGACCCGTCGCAGCGTGTCGCTGATCGCCGGGCCAGCCAGGGCGTAGCCGACCCGCACCCCCGCCAGGCCGAAGGCTTTGCTCAGCGTTCGGACGATCACCAGATTCTCGAACCTGGGAATCAGCGCGGCCGCGGTCACGCCCGAGAACTCGAAGTAGGCCTCATCGACGGCGACGATGCCATCCGTGGCGGCCAGCACCCGCTCCACCATGGGCAGCGCCTGCAACTCCCCGGTGGGATTGTTGGGATTGCACAGCCAGGTCAGACGGGCCTCGCGCGCCGCGCGCAGAAATGGGTCGAGGTCAAGCTGGAGGCCCACGGTGGGGACGGCAATTACGCGGCCACCGGCGATCTCGCTGACGATCCGGAACATGGCGTAGGTCGGCCGCGACAGGACCACCGGGTCTCCGCTGCCGATGAACCCCTTGGCGAGCAGGTCCAGGATCTCATCGGCCCCCGCCCCCACCGTGATCCAGTTGGCCGCCACGCCCGTATACGCGTGCAGGGCGTCGGTCAGGGTGGCATAGCTGGTGTCCGGATACTCGTTGAGCGTCAGGCTGGGCAAATCGGCGAGGGCCGCACCCGGCCACGGTGCGGTGTTGGTGTCGAAGCGGATCACGTCTTCCTCCGGGACGCCCGCGTTCTGGGCGATGCGCGCGCTGGGCGGTTCCCATTCGTAGGGCTGCATCGACGCAATCGCTTGGCGCGGCCGGATCACCTGGTTCCGGATGGTGGGGCCAGCCCGCCAAGGGTCAGCAGCCGGCGGACTGCCTCGCCGTCCTCCAGCCCAAGCGTCGCGTGGGTCACCTGGGCACATTCCTGCGCGTTCAGCCGGCGCAGCCGGGCCTTGATGGGAGCCACCGCGGGGGGATGGACGCTGAGCTCGTCGAGACCCAGCCCAATCAACAAGGGCAGTGCCCACGGGTCGCTGGCCATCTCGCCACAGATGCCGACCCACCGGTGATGCCGATGGGCGGCGGCGGCCACGTCCCCAATCATCCGCAGCATGGCCGGATGCAGGCTGTCGGCCAGGTGCGCCACGTCGGGATTGGTGCGATCGGCGGCGAACAGGTACTGCGCCAGGTCATTGGTACCCACGCTGAAGAAGTCCACCTCGGTCGCCAGCAGGTCGGCGGCGACCGCTGCGGCCGGCACCTCGACCATGATCCCCACCTCCACCGGTGGCGGTGTTCCGCGCGGGAACAGTTCGCGCTGGGCATCGAGGAGGAGTTGGCGAGCGGCGCGCACCTCCGAGACCGTGGACACCATCGGGAACATGATCCGAAGCCGATGGCCGGAGGCGACGCGGAGCGCGGCCCGCAGTTGAGTCTTCAACAGGTCTGGATGCCTGAGCAGCTGCAGGCGGAGGCCCCGAACGCCGAGGGCTGGATTGGCTTCCGCCGGCTGGGGCAGCGCGGGCAGCGGCTTGTCGGCGCCCACGTCCAGCGTGCGCAAGATGACAGGCCGGCCACCGAGCGCGGCCAGCACCTCCGCCAGCATCGTGACTTGCTCGTCCTCATCGGGCAGGCGATCCCGCCCCAAGAAGAGGAATTCGCTCCGCAGCAGGCCGATGCCGT
>VBID01000011.1 GCA_005880615.1 Chloroflexota bacterium | reverse complement strand
CTGGCACCTCCACGTGGCCGGCATTGGCCTCCTGCAACCGGCGACCTGGCGAACCCGGCTCACGCCAATGGCCTCAGAGGGACAGAGGCGTGCGGCGGCCTGACCAGTCAAAAGTTGCCGTGGCCGTGGACTTCAGCCCGCCGGCCCCGGTCCGGCGCTCCCGCCGCCCGCTCGTGCTGGGCGGGGTGATTGCCGCGCTGGCGGTATTCGGGATCGCCCTGGCCGTCACACAGCTGCTACTCCGCTGACCGCACCCGTTACCTCCGCCGCAAGATTGCGACCCTAGGCTCGCTATAGACCAAGGAGGTACAGAACGACACATGCTCACTAGGATTGTCTCGCAAGCGCGGAGGCGCTCTCGGCAAACCCAGGGTGGCTTCACGCTCGTGGAGCTCCTGGTGGTCATCACGATCCTCGGCGTGCTCGCGGCGATTGTCCTCTTCAATATCTCGGGCGTGAGTGCCAGCGCGGCCTGCAACGCCATGAAGACCGACGGCGCCACGATTCAGTCAGCAGCCGACCTGTACTACAACAACACCGGCAACTATCCGGACAGCGTGGCCGACAAACCGCTTCCGTTGGCAACGGAAGGGGTCAACATCACCGAACTGAAGACCGCGAACCTGCTGCACCAAGCTCCGCCCGCGACCGAGGCCTTCACCTACCTCGCGTCGCCAAACGGCACCGTCCACGGTCAACTCGTCCCGGATGTCGCAACCTGCCGATACAACTAACGTCGGGAACTGAATCAAGCGCGGTTCGGCCGGCCTTCGGGCCGGCCGAACGCATTTCAAGCCCTGTCTGCACCCTCACTTAGACTCTCCCTCCCCCGTGCGGTTCATGTCCCTTCCCCTCAGGGGGAGGGTCAGGGAGGGGTAATAGTCTCCCTTCAGCTCCTATGCGATCTTCGCTGTATCTTCGTCCGAGACCCCGGCGATCCGCTGCGGGAGCGACGAGGTCGCGAAGGCCGCCACCAGCCGCGGGTCCCACTGGGTTCCCGAGCCCTGCGCCAGGATCTCTAGCGCTTTGGCCACCGTGAAGGCCTTGCGGTAGGGCCGGTCCGTGATCAGGGCCTGGAAGCCGTCGGCCACGGAGACGATGCGCGCCATCATGGGGATAGCCGGACCCTGGAGCTTGTCGGGATAGCCCGACCCATCCCAACGCTCATGGTGGTGGCGGATGGCGGGGGCCAGGACCGACGCCGGCCGGAAGGGGCCGGTAATCTCGGCCCCCAGAATAGTGTGCTGCTGGATCTGGGCGAATTCGTCGGGCATCAGCGACCCGCGCCGCGTGAGCAGCTCCTCCGGGAGGCCAATCTGCCCGATGTCGTGGAGGAGACCCGCGTGGTACGCCACTTCCTGGTCCTCGGCGTCGAGGCCGATCAGGCGAGCGATCGCCTGGGCCGTGACCGCCACCTGGTCGTCGAGGGGCGTTTTGGACCCGGACGGGTTCTCCCGCTTGACCAGCTCGCGCAGGCTGGCCTGGGTGGTGTGCATCTCCCGCCGCAGCTCGCGCAGGCGCAGCAACGCGCGAACGCGGACTTGCAGGTCGCGCATCGGGATGGGCTTGACGATCAGATCGTCGGCGCCGGACTCCACCATCTTCGGCCGTTCCGGCCGGGGGTCGAAGCCGGTCATCATCAGCACCGGGATGTCGCGGGTGGCCGGGTCGGCCTTCAATCGCCGGCAGGCCTCGTGCCCGTTCATGGTCGGCATCTCCACGTCCATCAGGATCAGGTCCGGCTGGAGACGCTTCGCCGCCGTCAGCGCTTCGGCACCGTCGGCGGCACCCTCGGTCCAGAAGCCGAGCGTGGAGAGCATGCTTCCCATGGCATCCCGGCTGGGGCCGTTGTCATCCACGACGAGGATCGAGCGGCGCTCCGGCATCGGTCCGGAGGGCTTCGCATCCACCGCTGGTACGACGTAAGAACAGCTGGCTTCCTTCGTTGCTCTGACTGTGGAGCGTCGCGTGACACAACAGGACGACGCGTCCCTGGCTCGCGAGCTCGGGCTGCTGTCGGTGGATCAAGTCGCCCGCACTATCCAGCGCCATCCCGAAGTCGTCCGCCGGCACGCCCGAAGCGGTCGCTTGCCTGGCGAGCGGGTCGGCCGGGGATGGTTTTTCCGGCCAGACCGGCTGGTGGCTGCCGGCTACCCCCAGTTCGCGTTGCCGACCGCTGAGCTAACCGCATCGATGGGTCCCAGCTTCCTCGCCGCGCTCAGCGAGGCCGGCATCGATGCCCTGCAGTTGGGTAGCGAGCACGAGATCTTCGAGGCGGTGGCCCGCCGGCTGGCGACGGTGGGGCTCGGCTCCTGGTATTTCCTGGTAGTGCCCGACGGCTCCGGCCTTCGGATCGCCTATGCCCACCCGCTTCATCCGGCGGGCGCGGACGATCCGCAAACGGTCGGCCGAATCCTGTCCTTTGAAAACATTCCGAACCTCAAGCGGACCTGTGAGACCCGGAGGGCCCAGTACCTGGGCGATCCCGCCGAGATCGTGAAGCGGGTGGAGGCGAATCTGCCGCCTGGCCAGCACACCGACGCCGCCACGGTCGCCCGGCAAATGGACCTGCGGACCGCCATCTCGGCTCCGATGGTCGCGCGCGATCGACTGCTGGGCGCCATCACGGTCAGCGGCCCCAATCTGCGCCCGGCTGACCTGCCGGCCGTGACGGCCTTCGCCAACCAGACGGCTGCCGTCGTCGAGGCGACCCGACTGCTGGCGGAGGCCCGCGCGTCGGAAGAGGCCATGGTGCAGACCCTGGGCATGGCCGTTGACCTGCGAGACCAGTCTGGCCACCACGCGAGCGTGCATGTCCGGCTCCTCGAACGCTTCGCCAAGCACCTCGGCATGGATAGCGCGGCCCGGCGCCGGCTGCACTACACCCTGCTGCTCCAGGACCTCGGCAAGCTGGGCATCCCGGAGGCCATCCTCCGGAAACGCGGCCGGCTGGCACCAGAGGAGCGCGCCGTAATGATTTCCCACCCGATCCGAAGCGCCGAGATCCTGGAACGCTTCCCGCCGCTGGCGCCCCTGGCGCCATTGGTGCGCGCCCATCATGAGTGGGTCAACGGGGAGGGATATCCCGACGGCCTGAAGGGGGAGGCGATCCCGTTGGAGACCCGGGTGGTGGCGGTGGTGAACGCCTTCTTCAGCATCACCTTTGACATGCCCGGGTTCACGATCACCGAGCTGCCGGCCGCCCTGGAGGAGCTGGAGCGCTTCGCCGGCATCGGGTTGGATCCGGCGCTGGTGCCACCGTTCGTGCAGATGATCCGCGACGCTGCCGCGAGCCAGCCTGCGTGGTACGCCCAGCTGCTGGCCGAGATGAAGAAGGGTCATGAAGCCCCTCAGACACCCACCGGTGGGCCTCGCGACGTCCTGACCGTCGCGGACTCGCGCGAGCTCCGCATCATCCATCGGGTCGGCCAGGAGATTGGCGCCGTGCTGGAACTCGACGTCCTCTTGGCGCGCATCGTCGACATCGTCCGGGACGTGGCCGGTTACTACCGGGTCTCCCTCATCCTGCCCACCGATGACGGTCGGCTGGAGGGATGGGCCGCCAGCGGACAGGACGCGCAGGGCCAGCATCAGACTCGGCCGGCCGGCAACGGCGTGGCGGAGTGGGTCTTCGCCCACGGCCAGCCCCTGATCATCCCGGATGTGACCGTCGATCCCCGCTACACGGGCACGGACTCGAGCGTCCAGTCCGAGCTGGCGTTCCCGTTGACCAGCCGCGGCCGGGTGATCGGGGTGCTGGACGCCGAGAGCCAGTCACTTGACGCATTTACCCAGGGCGACCTCACCCTGATGTCGGCTGTGGGGTCGCAACTCGCGGCCTCCCTGGAGGCGGCCCAGATGCACGACCTGCTGAAGCGGGAAGCGACTCGCGATCCCCTGACTCGGCTCGCCAACCGGCGGGTCCTGTTGGAGCGGATCGAGCACCAGATCGCCCACGCAGAGCGCCACAACGAGGC
This sequence comes from Chloroflexota bacterium, assembly GCA_005880615.1. Taxonomy (GTDB): domain Bacteria; phylum Chloroflexota; class Dormibacteria; order CF-121; family CF-121; genus CF-121. The sequence goes on along the minus strand of VBID01000011.1, from coordinate 9,941 downwards.
GTTCTCCGTGGTCTTTCTCGATGTCGATCAGCTCAAGATCGTGAACGATACCCACGGCCACATGGCCGGGGACGCGCTTCTGCGCGAGGTGGCCAGCGCGTTGATCGAGGCCGTGCGAGGCGAGGACCTGGTAGCGCGGTTCGGTGGTGATGAATTCGTGGTCCTCCTGCCCGCCACGCTGGCCGGACCGGCCGCGGTGGTCGGCGCCCGCATCCAGGACGCCATCCGCCGGCACCCATTCCTGGCCGGGAGTCAGCTGATTACCATTCCCGGGATCAGTCTCGGAATCGCTACCTATCCCGGCCATGGCCGAACGCCCGAGCAGCTGCTGGCGGCCGCCGATACCACGCTGTACACCGACAAGAAGCGGCGGAAGAGGCCGGCTTAGCCAGGCGCGGAGCTGCGTCTAGCCAAAAACGCCCGAGAGCTCGTAGAGCTCGCGGGGCACGCGCCGCGTCTCCTTGATGACCTCGCGCAGGGAGACGATGGTGACCTCGCCGTTCTGCCGGATCGGGATAACCCCCGCCCGCCCGGCAGCTAGGAGGTCCGTGGCGGCCACACCCAGGCGCGTGGCCCAGATCCGGTCCACCGGGGTTGGCGACCCGCCGCGTTGCAAGTGGCCGAGCACCGTCACGCGAGTCTCAAACCCAGTCTTGTCCTCGATGCGGGTGCTGAGCGCGTCCCCCACACCCTGCTTGGCCAGCTGGATATGGCCGAACGCGTCCCGCTTTTCGGCCGCGGCTGCGGCGGCCACGGCCGGCTCGAGCTCAGGCATTCTCACGCCCTCGGCAATGACGATAATGCTGAAGTCCTTGCCCTCCCCGCGGCGCCGGTGGAGGTGTTCGACCACCTGGTCGAGCGAGACCGAGAACTCCGGGATGATGATCAGGTCGGCACCGCCGGCCAGGCCGCCCACCATCCCCACCCACCCCGTATCCCGGCCCATCACCTCGACCACCATGACGCGGTGGTGCGCGGACGCGGTGGTGTGCAGCCGGTCGAGGGCCTCGACCACGACCCCCACCGCGGTGTCGAAGCCGATGCAGAACTCGGTGACCGCCAGGTCATTGTCGATGGTCTTGGGCACCCCGACCACGGGGTAGCCCGCATCACTCATGGCCGCGGCCACGGAGAGCGTGTCGTCGCCACCGATGGCGACCAGTCCGTCGACACCGTTGGCCTGCAGGAGGGCGACCACGCGGGTGATGCCGTCCTTCTCCTTCATCGGGTTGGTCCGCGACGTACCCAGGATGGTCCCGCCCAGCGGCAGGATGCCGCGAACCGAGGTCGGCGTCAGGTCTTCGACATCACCGCGACCCAACAGGCCAGCCCAGCCGTTCCTGATCCCGGACACCTGAAAGCCCTTCTGGAAGGCCCGCCGCGCCGCGCCCCGGATGGCGGCGTTGAGGCCGGGCGCATCGCCACCCCCGGTGAGGATCCCAATGCGCATCGCACAATTATGAAGATGTTCCCGCGCGGGGTTGTTCAAGGCTGTCCCTCAAGGGGGAGGGCCGGGAGGGGGTGTAGCTCGACCTCAGGCAGCCACGGTCAGCTGGGGCGTCCACGTCCAACCACCATCGCGGGTCACCTCGATGGCGAGCGCGTTGGCGTCCGTTCGAACGATGACCCAGCCGGTGGTCGTGGAGACGAAGGCGGCCCCGAATGTCTGCTGGACGCTCCGGATGGCGCCGGTGGCGGTCACCGTCCGACTGCAGCAGTCGCTCCACACCATCACCGCGCTGGTCCGGTCGGCAATAGGGCCATCGCCGACGAAGGCGGCATGTTGGGGGTCGATGACGCTGAAGCTCCCCGGGTAGCTATCCGGGCCCGCGGGCAGCCCGGGCATCAAGCTGCCCTCGGTCATGGACTCTCCCAGCACGGCCTGCCAGTGCTGCCCGTCCTGGGTGGCATAGGCGATGTAGGGAATGTGCCCAGCCGCGGCCGAGCCGCCTTCGAAGTCGACCCAGAGTGCGCTGGGACCCGCGCACTCGATAAGCGTGGTCTGCGGAATGCCTCCATAGACGTTGCCGCGCTGAAGCACGTTCTGCCAGGATGTCCCGCCGTTCACCGATCGGTAGACCCCGCCGCTGGCCGACCCCAGCCAGCCGAGACTGGGGTCGCTGAAGCAGACGGTCTGTGGGTCCGCCGGCGAATCCATCGGCTGCCAGGTATGCCCACCGTCAGTGGTACGAACCAGGGTGCCGAGGCCGGCGGGAATCAACCACCCGTGCACGGACTGGAGGTTCGCGCCCCCGGCGATGCCCCACCCCTGCGCCGCGGTAGCGAAGTGCACGGACCGGAGGGGCTTTGGCCCCTGCCCGATGGCGGTCCAGTGGGCGCCGCCATCCGTCGTCCCAAACAGGTGACGGATGCCGACCGCCCAGCCGGTGGTCGCACTGATGAAGTCCACGCCGCCAAAGGCCTCGTCCGACCGGTACTGCAGCCCCCAGTGGGTCCCATCGCTGGTGGCGTAGATCCCGCCGGAACCGACGGCCCAACCCAGGCGGCCCACCATCTGGATGGCCGCCAGCCGCGGCACATCGAAGGGTGGCTCGGTCGGAACCGGGGTCGTCGTGGGCGAGGCTGAATCCGAGGGACTCGCGGAGGCCGACGACGTCGGTGACGACGCGGACGAGGTTGCCTCGCCGCTTGGGAGGGTGGAGACGACTGGCGGATACCCGCAGCCACCCAGCAGGAGGGCCAGGAGTACCGGAATGGTCTGCGCCAGGGCCCTCATGCATAAAACAACGAAGGCGGTCGTCCGACGTTACACCCCGAATCTCTGCTGATTCTCCCTCAGGGGCAGTGGCATCCAAATTTCCCCTTCCCCTCAGGGGGAGGGTCAGGAGGGGGTGTCTGAACGTCTATCTATGGTCAGCGGCGAGACGGGCGCAGATTCAGCGCCAGCCAGAGCAGGCCAAAGACCACCAGCGCGATGGACAGCGCCACTCGCCCTGGCTGGCCGAAGTGATCACCGCCGATGTTCAGGATCAGCTCAAAGAACACTGCCCCCACCAGGAAGATGGCAAGCCCCGCCAGCGCCGTGCGGGCCCCGGAATCGATTAGCCCGCGCCGCCCGCCGAGCAGGCCAAATAGAAGCAGTCCCAACCCCACGCCGCCCGGAGCGATCAGGGCCCACGCGTATGCCCAACTCTCCCAATGCCCGGTGGCGTCCTGGTACAGGAGGATCAACCCGGTCACCGTCACCATTGCCCCTACCACCGCCAGCCCTTCTCCACCCCGGTCGCGGGCCGGCACACTGAGCAGGAAGACGACGACCCCGGGCACGATGACGTACAGCGGCCAGGGCAGCTGGGTCATGTCGACGTTCGCCACGCGGCCGAGCAGCCATGCCAGCCCGAGCAGGACCAGGAGTATGCCGACGAGGGTTGGGCCGTCCGGACGGCGCGCGCGCATGGGGACCGTTATGAACTAGCCGGCGACCGTTGTCAATTGCCGGCGGCGCCGGGCTGCCGGCCGGGCCGCGCGTCGGCGAGGCGGCCGGCCGACGGTTGACGAAGGACAGAAGTCGTTGAGGACGCACGCGGGACAGTTTGGCGTCCGCGCTACGCAGACCCGCCGGCCGTGCAGGATGAGGCGAAGGCTGAAGCCGGTCCATTCCTCCCGCGGGATCAGCTTCGTCACCTCGGCTTCGATCTTCACCGGGTCCCGGCTGCGCGTGAGCCGGAGCCGGTTGGTCAGCCGGATCACGTGGGTGTCCACCGCGAGTCCGGGGATGCCGAATGCCACGCCGAGAACCACGTTGGCCGTCTTGCGGCCGACGCCGGGCAGGGTAACCAGGTCCTCCATCGAGGGCGGCACCTCCCCCCCGAAGCGCTCCATCAGGGCCCGGCTGCAGGCGATGATGGTCCTGGCCTTCACCCGGAAGAATCCGGTGGGCTTGATCAACCGCTCCACCGCCGCCGGATCGGCGTGGGCCAGAGCCTGGGCGTCCGGGTAGCGGGCAAAGAGCTTCGGAGTGACGCTATTCACCGCCCGGTCGGTGGTCTGGGCCGAGAGGATAGTCGCGATCAGCATCTGAAACGGCCCCTGGTGGGCCAGCTCGGTGGCCGCCGGGTAGACCGCCGCCAGCCGCTCAACGGCCAGGCGGGCCCGTTCCTGCTTGGTCATCGTCGCCATGGTAGCCTCGACGTTGGCCTCCCCTGCCCCTTCCCTGGGGGGCGGGGACGGTTAACAGGGCCTCGATCCAGCGCGAATTGGCCGCAAATTTGGCCCCGGAAGCCCGTTTAGCGATCGTGGGCTCCGCCTCCAACCGTGCCCCCAGCCTGCGCTGGTACCTGAGCGTGGGGTTCCTCCTGGTGGGGGTCGCACCCCTCCTCTTCTTTGGGGCCCAGCGCGTCTCCGCCCTCTCCGGGGCCCAGGATGACAGCGTCCATCAGACCCACGAGCGGCTAGCGGCCACCCTGGCCCAGGCCATCTACGGTTTCGTCCTCGACCAGACGGCGACCCTGCAGAGCACGGTCAACCAGATCGAAGACGATGACCGGGCTATCCACGCCTGGAACCAACCGGGTTTCGATCCATCAAGCGTCAACATGGTGCTGGCCGCCACCCACAAGGCGCAGGTCCCCTTGCTGCAGCTGTACGTCGGCAACCTGGAGGCGCGGGCAGTGGCCGCCGACCCGCCGTCCCTGATCGGCACCGACTACCACGACCGGCTCTACATCGCCGGCGTGTTGAACCAATTCCGGCCACGGACGACCTACTCCGATCTGATCCGGCCGCGCGGAAACTTCAACGTACCGGCCATCGTGATCGCCGTCCCCATCTTCGACAGCCAGCGCATCCTGGTCGGCTACCTGGCCGGCACCGTGGACCTGGAGGAGATCCAACGGCTGTCCGGGTACAGCAAGGTGGGCAACCAAGGCGAGGTGGTGGTGGTCGACCGGCAAGGCCGGGTGATCGCGCATCCAAATTCCGACTGGTGGGTGGAAGCGCGCGATGCTTCGGCTGAGGGGGTCTTCCAGCAGTCGCTCGGCCAGGAGACGGGGGTCAGCCGCTACACCGACCTGGAGGGCAATGTGCCGCGGGTGGCGGGTTTCGCCACCGTGCCCATGGTCGCCTGGAAGGTCTGGGTGTCGCAGCCGGTTTCGGAGCTGCAAGCCGCCTTCAGCCATCTCGTGCTGTACAGCCTCCTGCCCTGGCTGGTGGTGGCCGTGGTGATGGCCCTGGTCCTGGCCTTTGTGGCGGCGCTCTGGCTGGCCCGCCCGGTGACGGAGCTGAGCGCGGTAGCCCATCGTTTTGCGGCCGGCGAGTTCGGCCAGCGGGCCCGGGTGCCGCGCCACCTGGCGGCCCGCGAGCACATCGAGCTGGCCAACGCATTCAACCAGATGGCGACCCAGCTCAGTGCCGCGTACCAGACCCTGGAGGGGAAGGTGCGCCAGCGCACGTCAGAGCTCCAGGCCGCCAACCAGGAGCTGGGACGCGCCAACCAGCTCAAGTCGCAGTTCCTGGCGAACATCTCGCACGAGCTGCGTACGCCCCTCTCCGCCATCATCGGGTTCTCCGAGATCCTCCTCGACGGCGTCGACGGTCCGCTCACGACGGAGCAAAAGGACGACGTGGCCCAGGTGCACAAGAGCGGCCAATCGCTCCTGGCGCTGATCAATCAAATCCTGGACCTCAGCAAGATCGAGGCCGGCAAGATGGACCTCACAATCGAGCGGGTGCAATTGCCGGCAGTCATCAATGCCGTGGTCGACAGCCTCCGGCCGCTGGCCCAGGAGAAGGGGCTGCCCATTGAACTCGACCTCCCGCCGGAGCTGCCGGCGCTGCAGGTCGATCCGCTTCGGCTCAAGCAGATCCTCACCAACCTGCTTTCCAACGCCATCAAGTTCACCAGCAAGGGACAGATCGATGTCCGTGCGCAGCCGGCCGGCCGGATGGTCCGGATCTCGGTCCACGACACCGGGGTGGGCATCACGCCCCAGGCGCAGAAAGTGATCTTCGACGAGTTCGTCCAGGGAGACGGCAGCACTACCCGGCGCCACGGAGGCACCGGACTGGGTCTCAGCATCGTGCGCCGGCTGGTCGAGATGCACGGCGGAGCGATCGCCGTGGTCAGCGAGCCGGGCATGGGGAGCACGTTCAGTTTCACGATGCCCGTCTTCACGACACCGTCGGTGACCGAACCGGAGCCGCGCCGTGCCACCGGCCGACCGGCCCAGGGAATCGGTGGCACCGCCATCCTGGTGGTGGATGACGACGCCAGCGTCCGGCACCTGATCGTCCGCCACCTGGAGCAGGAGGGATGGAAGACCGTGCAGGCGGCGAACGCCGCCGACGCGCTAACGCTGGCGCGCTCGGCCCGGCCGGTGATGGTCACCCTGGACATCCTGCTGCCCGACGCCTCCGGCTGGTGGGTGCTCGAGGAGTTGAAAGCCGATCCCACCACGGCCGGTATCCCCGTGGTGGTGGTCTCCATCGTGGAGGACAACCGGCTGGTGTTCTCGCTGGGCGCCTCCGACTACCTGCCCAAGCCGTTTGACCGGACTGACCTCTTGCTGAAGGTGCACCGTCTGCTGCCCGACCTCAAGGCGCGGCGGTTGTTCGTGGTCGATGACGACCCGGCGGTCTGCAGCATGCTGGCCAAGATGCTTACGGAGGAAGGCGCCGAGGTGACCACCCTGCCCGACGGCGAGCAGGCGCTCACGGCGATCAGCCAGGCACCGCCCGACCTGGTGCTGCTCGACCTGATGATGCCGGGCATGAGCGGATTCGAAGTGGTGGCGCGGATGCGCGCCAACCCGGCCACGGCAACCGTGCCGGTGGTGATCATCAGCGCCAAGGAACTCACCCATGAGGATGCGCTGACCCTGGACGGCAACATCCAGCGCTTCGTCGCCAAGGGCAAGCTGGGTCGGGAGGGACTGATCGCCGCCTTGCGCCAGGTGCTGGGCCAGCGGGCCGTCGCCGGGGATATGGAGGAGGGCAAGGCAGCATGAACCAGCTCATCCTGCTGGTCGAGGACGACCCCATGATGCAGCGCATGGCGCTGAAAGTGCTCGTATCTCGCGGATATCACTGCGAGGTGGCCGGCAATGGCCGGGAAGGGATCGCCATGGCCGAACGGTTGCGGCCAACGCTGATCCTGATGGACCTGTCCTTGCCGGAAATCAACGGCTGGGACGCCGCCCGGACGCTGAAGGCGAACCCGCAACTGGCGTGGATCCCCATCATTGCCACCACGGCCCACGCCATGGTGGGCGACCGGGAATCCGCCCTGGAGGCAGGCTGCGACGAATGTCTGACCAAGCCGTACGAGATCGAAGAGCTGGTCACCATGGTCGCCCGGTTCATCGGCCCGCCCGCCAGCGAGGCAAAGTCCGCCTAATCCGTCTGAACTATCGACCGAACGTCAAGGAGGCGAGCCAGGCCTGCGCATGGCCACCGATGGTCTCCAAGGTCGACGGCTCGATGTAGTTGGCGCGCCAGCCGTCTTTGAAGACTGACCGAATCTCGGCCTGGGTGACGCGCCGGGGCCCCCAGTCGCCGGGTTCCTTTTCACTGAAGCACGTCATGAAATAGGTGCCGCCCGGGCGCAGCACTCGCTCGAGGCTCTCCCGGAAGCGGAGCCGCTCTTCGTCCGAAAACACATGAAACAGACCGATGTCGATGACGGTGTCGAAGTGGTGGTTCGGGATCGAGAGGTTCAGGGCATCGCCGAGCACGAAGGTCGCGTCGACACCGCGCTGCTTGGCTTTGGCCCGGGCCTTCTTGATGGCAGTCGGCGCGCTGTCCACGCCCATCACCGCAAGGCCTCGCCCGGCCAGGTACAAGACGTGTTCGCCCGTGCCGCACCCGACATCGAGAACGGACCCCGTGATCTGGCCGCTCCGGTCCAAGCGGACAATTTCGGGCTGCGGATGGCCAATGTCCCAGGGAGGCGTTCCCTGATAGGCGGAGTCAAACCAATTTTCAGGCATGAATGCCAACCATGGTGACATGTACGCTCCTCCCCCTTGCCGGAAGACTCAAACTCTCCCTCCCCCTTGCGGGGAGGGTCGGGGAGGGGGTCTCAGAATCTCCGAGTCAGCTGTGCAAGCGTCGGCGTAATGAAAACGGCCGGGCACGACGCCCGGCCGTTCTCCGCTCAGTCAGCCTTAGTGACTGTTGACGTAGGCGATCAGGTCGGGTAGGAGGTTGGCCGCGTTTGGCGTCCCCAGTCCCGTCACCGGGTCCCAACCGGTCGTCGCCGGGAAGCCAGCAATGCCGGTCCCAGGCTGCGCGTTGTTTCCAGTCGTGACGTCGTAGAAGTCGGCCGCGTACGTCGTAGGATTGGAGGCGATGGCGTAGAGCGCCGGGTTGATATACCCGAGCTGTTTGCCGCCATTCATCTCGTTGGCGACCGCGATCAGCCCCGCCCACTGCGGCGAGCTGGAGCTGGTCCCGCCGATCACGTACCACCCGGTGTCATGGACATTGGTGGAGTAGCCGGGATTGGTGATGTAGATCAGCACGCCGGTGCGCGAGCTTGCCTGCAGCGCAATGTCAGGCACACCTCGCGTGCTTCCGTCGATGGCCGTGCTGCCTGCGGGTAGCGCGTCCTGGAAGCTTGGCCGGGCGAAGACGGCGCTGAATCCGCCCCCAGAGCCGATCCAGCCGACTTCACGGACACCCGGATGGTTCCGGCACGCCGCCGGCGGCGAGACGCTGTCGATTGTCAAGCCGGTATCCGCGTTGGTGCATTCATAGGTGCCGCCCACGCCGGTGACCAGTGGGTCCGACGCCGGCCACTCGACCGTCGGGAACGGGACCAGGGTGGGATTCTTCACCGGCGTCTTGATGATGTTCGCCGTGCCACTGTCTCCGGAAGAACCGAAGACGGTGACGTGGTTGGCCTGCGCATCCTTGAAGGCGAACCGCAGGTTTTGCAGCGCTGCCGCCCCGCTATTGAACGCCTGCTCCGCGGAGGCGAAGCTCTGCGAAATCACGGAACCCCGGTGCGCGTCGATGACGGCCTGCTCCGCCTTGAAGAAGTCCGGGAATCCCTGGACGCCGAGCGTCTCGGCAGTCGGCGTGGTCACCAGCAGGATGTTGGCCATGGGCGCCATAGAGTGGGCCCACTCGACGTCAAGGGCGACCTCGATCGCCCAGGCGGCCCGGTTCTCCTGGCCGGTGCAGTTCGAACAGGGCTGTGGGTTGGTGGAAGTATTGCCCTGCTGGAACTCGTCGAAGGTCGGGCCGGTGCAGCCGGCGGCCGTGCCCTCTTCGCCGCACATGTGGGGTAGCCCGAACGCATTGTTAAACACCTTCAGGTCGTGCCGCATGGTCTCACTGCCGAACGCGTCGACGATGATGATCGTCTGGCCCTGGCCCTGATGATTTGCGGTAAGGAGCGGGGTCAGGTTATAGGAATCTTGCTCGGCGGTCGGATTGAAACAGCGGCGGCCACCAAATGGCAGCGCGTTACAGGCGGCCTGCGTGGGCGGCGTCGGCCCGGTCGACACAAATTCGATGTCGTTCCAGACCGGATGGAACACGACGGCCTGGGCAGCCGGCTGTCCGCCGGCGACCACCGTGCCGGCCAGGGTCATCACGCCGACAGCCACAGGGGCCATCCGGCGGGCACACGAACGCACCAACGATTGGATCATGCTTCCTCCTCCTTGAGTTCCTCGCGTCCCGAGCGAGCCGCCTTCACGGTATCAAGCCCGCGGGAGCAAGTCAACGAACAGTAAATCTCGATGAATTGCCCGGCGCGTCCGGCCCTGTGGCATGCTCAGGCGGAGATGCCTGTGACCCTGGTGGCGGCTCCGGCGCAACTCTGGCGCGAGGTCGACCGCCTGGGCCTGGAGGCGGTGCTGGCCGCCAGCGGCGAGGATGGCGGTTCCCAGCTCTTGGAAGAGTACGTGGCCGCCGGGGTCAACCTGGAGGCCTTCCGGCTCCGCGGCTGGCACGCCTGGCAGCGGCTGGAGGAC
>VBID01000010.1 GCA_005880615.1 Chloroflexota bacterium | reverse complement strand
GCTCTGCTTCGGCTGGCCGCCGGCCTCTACCGGACCCTCGGCTTACGCCTGGACCGCGAGGGTCTCGATCGAGCCTACCGCGACCTGGCCGGCCGGTTAGCCGGCGTCAAGTTCAGCGTCTTCGAGATGCACGGCGAAGAACGGCGGCTCCGTCTGCGCCGCAATGCGCTGCGCCAGGCGGTCGCCCTTGTCCGATAAGCCTTCCCCTTAGGCGCTGGCAGACGCGGCGCGTGGTGTCGTCGACCCCGGTCTGCGGCCCCGGCCGCCACGACGCCGGCGGCGCGGCCAGGCGGCCGGCCTGGGCTCGGCACGGCGGGCCGACTGGGGAGCGGGTTCAACCAGGGACGCCGCCACGTAGCGCCAATCACCGGCCGAGACGAGGCGCGCAATGTCGACTTCGGGCAGCGCCGGTGCGCCCTGCTGACGCAGCGTCCTCCATTTCTTGTCGTCTTCCGGGGTGAGGAACGTCAAGGCGCGTCCCTTGGCCCCCATCCGGGCGGTGCGCCCCACGCGATGGGTCAGCCAGTCCGGCGAATCGGGTAGGTCGTAGTTGACGACCAGGTCGACGTGGCTGATGTCGAGACCGCGGGCCGCCACGTTGGTCGCCACCAACACGTGCGTCCGCAGGGCCCGGAAGTTGTCCATGGCGCGGTCACGGGCTCCCTGCGTGAGGTCGCCGTGCAGGTCTGCGCTGTCATGCCCAGCCTTTCGCAAATCGTGGTTCAGCTTGCGCACTCCGTATTTGGTCCGGCCGAAGACGATGACCGATCCACGATGACTGCGCAGCAGCCGGCTCAGGGTCTGCAGCTTGTCCAGCCGGGGAACGCGGACCAGGCCGTGTTCCAGGTCTGCCTCTTCCTCGGCGGCCACCCGGATCCGCTCCGGATTTTCGAGGTGGCGCTCGATCACCCGGGTCACCCAGTTGGGCATGGTCGCGGAGGCCAGCACGATCTGCGGCTGGTAGCAGCCCTGGATGATGCGCTCCACGTCCGGGGCAAAGCCGGCGTCGAGCATCTCGTCACCCTCGTCGAGGACGAGGAACTGCACCCGATTCAGGGACAGGCGCCGCCGGGATACCATGTCCAGGATCCGTCCCGGGGTGCCGATTACCACGTCGACACCGGCCCGGAGAGCGGCCTCCTGGGCGGAATAGCCGACACCGCCATAGACGAGCGTGCTGCGCAACTCGCTGGACAGCGAGCTGAAGACGCGCTCCACCTGCATGGCGAGCTCTCGAGTGGGGGTGACCACCAGCCCGCGGGGGCCTGGTCCGGGGGAGGCGATCAACTTCTCAACCATGGGCAGGATGAAGGCCAGGGTCTTGCCCGACCCGGTGGGGGCTTCGATGACCACGTGGCGCCCCTGGCGGAGCGGTGGGATGGCCTGCGACTGGACGGGAACGGGGCTGGTGATTGATTGGCGGGTCAGGGCGGCCAGCAGCCGTGGGCTGATCCCGAGTTCGGCAAACGTCGATGTCAAGAGGGTTTCTCCTACGGTCCCCTCTACCTTTTGTTCTTTGTTATCCGCGATCTACAGGGCACCGTTTCCGTGACGGGGAGGAGAACCCAAGCGCGTGCCTCCCGAAGGAGGTCCGAACAAGTGTACCACGTAACCTCCGCTATTCAAACCTGATGTAACGATGGCGTAACGGCTGCAATCGTCGCCCGGGCGCGGCGTTGCGGCAGCAGTGGCACAGCGCGTCCGCCGATGGGGGGCAACGTTCGCGATGGGGATGGGCATCTGGCTCCTCAGTCTGCCCCTGCTGACCGGCCATCCCGCCAGCACCCACCGTGCCGCAGTCGGGACGGCTTGGGCCGCCCCCGTGGCCTCCTGGGCGCCTCCCCGGACGTTCCGCCAGGTCCGCCCGGCACTCGTGCTGGGCCAGCTGGTAGCGGCCCCCGCTGCGCCTGCGGACAGTGCGCCGGTCGCGCTTGGCGCCAACTGGATCGTCATTCCACGCCTGGGGGTCAGCCTGCCGGTGGGCTGGTACTCCGACTGTCTGGGCAAGGCCCTGGTGCCGCGCTGGGGGGCCTGGCGCTGGAACTGCGCCGGATCGAATAACACCTACATCATGGCCCACAACCCGGGGACCTTCACCCCAATCCTCGATCTCCGGGCGGGTGACCTCATCGAGTACGGCGACCCGCAGGGCACCGTGCACATGTACCGGGTCACCTTCACCGCCATCGTGACGAACGCCGAACTCTGGCCGCTGCATGGCCTCGGTCGACCATCGCTGACCTTGCAGACCTGCTGGACCTGGGACGGCACCCGGGACTTTATCGTTCGGGCCATCGAGTCTTAGCTCCCTCCCTTCTCAGCCCCCTCTAAGGCTGGACCGCCTCTCGTCTCACCGACCTCCCCAAGACTGAGACCATCACTCATCTTCCAGGAGGTCAATCACCAATGATCGGCAAACTCATCGCAGGAATCGCAACCAGCGGCGTCATGATGGGAGCGCTCGCCACCGGGGTGGCCGCGGCGCCAGCATCGTCTCCGACAGCCAGCCCGGCGGGTCAGCACCAGGGCCAGCGGGCGGAGAAGAAGGATCGCTTCGGCGGCACGGTCACGGCCGTCAGCGACACCCAGCTGACCGTACGCAACCGGCGCGGCGAGAGCAAGACGCTCCTCCGCACCGATAAGACCCAGGTCTACCGGGGCAAGGATCGGGCGACGTGGTCCGAGATCGAAGTCAACAGCCACGTGGCGGTTCGCTTCGCCGAGCGCGACGGCAAGACCTACGCGGTGCGCGTCAACCTCGCCCGTCCGCACGTCGCCGGCAAGGTCACGAGCCGGAACGACAACGTGATCACCATCACGTCCAAGGACGGCAAGGAAGTTCGGATCAGCGTTAACGGCGACACGAAGTTCTTCGAAGCGCAGGGTAAGGGACACCGGAAGCCCGGCTCCCTCAGCGACATCCATGTCGGCGAGCGCCTGATCGCAGTCGGTAGCTGGGACCAGAGCGGCACCTTTGATGCCAGCGCCATCGTCTACAGCAAGGACGCTGCCCGATAGACAGCTCTCCTCCTTTCCTCCGAAGCCCCGGGTCTCCCCCGGGGCTTCGTTCTATCTCCCCCTCCCGCATGGGAGGGCGGGGGGACCTACGGCGCCAGGCGCTCCAGCCGCCACGTCCCGCCAGGCTGCCGGGTGTACCGGAGCCGGTCGTGCAGCCGGTTCTCGCGGTGCAGCCAGAACTCGATGCTCTCGGGTGCGACTCGATACCCGCCCCAGAATGCGGGCCTCGGCACGTCTCCATCGTATTGCCGACGGAGCTGCTCCAGCTGCGCCTCCAGAACGTCCCGGCTCGGAATTACCGCACTCTGCGCGGACGCCGCCGCGCTGAGCCGGCTCTCCAGCGGTCGGTTCCGAAAATAGGCGTCCGACTCCTCCGAGGTGACGCGGCTGACGGTGCCGCTGACCCGCACCTGCCGTCCCAGCTTTGC
>VBID01000009.1 GCA_005880615.1 Chloroflexota bacterium | reverse complement strand
CGATAGGAGCCGCCGGTACGGGGTGTTCAGGACCCACAGGCCGCGGCGGGAGAACAGGTAGCGGACCACGAAACGACTGGGCGCGTGCAGGAACCACTGGGCGTAACCGCGCCCGACAGCCTGCTCGTCGATCGGGCTGTTCACCAGGCCAGCCAGGTCAGGACGGCCAGGACGGTGCCTCCGATCAAGATCCACTTGTTCCGCCAGCGCAGGTAGATCAGGCTGCCGGCCAGCGTGATCAGCACGACTGGAAGTCTGAGTGGGCCTGAATCGAGTGCCAGGACTGCCCCACCCAAAAGCAACCCGAGAGCTGCCACCCGACCCGCGAGAGTCGGTCCGAAGGTCGTGGCCATGGTCTGAAGGCCGGCGCCCGCATCACTCCCGATGTCAGGGATCGCATCGGCCAGGTGGATCGCAGCCGCAATCGGCACGCCGCCCAGGATTAGGGCCCACCAGGCCCGTGGAAATTGACCCGCGACGACTCCAACCCACGCCGGTAGCAAAGGGAATGCGATGGCGAAGGGTACGACGCTCAGCGGGGTCGCTTTCGCGATCAGGTCGTAGGCCCAGCCGGCAGCGACTGCCGCCGTCAGCAGAAGCGCTGGCAGGATACCAAGCCACAGTGCGACAAGGACCGCGGCGGCGGCGGAGCCGACGGCGATCCCCAGCGCCACTCGAGGACTGATGATGCCCAGCGGCAGCGGTCGAGCACGCTCGGCTTCCCGGTCGCGTCCACGGTCGGCCCAGTCGTTGAGCGCGCTGACCGAAAATTGGGCCAGCAGCATAGCCAGGCCCAGCAGCCAGAACCGGCCACTGGCGGGCGACATTCTGCAGATGACGGCGATGCCCATCGCGGTGAGCGCCGTAACCAGCGACGGGATTGGATGAAAGAGCCGGACTGCGATGAGCCAATCCCATTTGCCAGTTCGGAAGGCCTGGGTCGCCATACTGGAATGATGCTAACGTCGCCAACTGCCCTCGTCACAGCCTCGCCAGTCGTGCAAGTCACAGGGCGCCTGGCCGGCATCGGGACCGCCCTCCCGAGCGATCGGGTTTCCAGTGAGGACATCTGGCAGGCGCTTCGCGCGCTTCGGGGGGGCCACCTTCCGCGGGCGGCCCAGCCGGGGCAAAATCACCACCGCCACCTGGCCGCCCCGGTGGAATGGATCCTGCAGCCGCACACCCAGAGCGACCGCACCGATGCCTACCTGCGGCATGCCCGGGGCCTGGCGTACACGGCGGCTGCCGAGGCGATCCGGCGGGCCGGCACCCGGGCGAGCGACATCGGGTTGATCATCAGCGTTTCGTGCACCGGGTTCGTGCTGCCCTCGCTGGACGCCGAGCTCATCCCCCGGCTCGGGCTGGGCGAGGGCACGACCCGCCTCCCCATCACCGAACTGGGATGCGGTGGCGGCGTGGCCGCCCTGGGTCGTGCCTACGACTATTTACGCGCCTATCCGGACCGGGCTGTCCTGGTGGTCGCGGTCGAGCTCCCCTCCCTCACCTTTCAGCCGGAGGATCGGTCCATCGACAACCTGGTGGCGGCCCTCGTGTTCGGCGACGGCGCCGGCGCGGCGCTGCTGGACGCCTCGGCGGGCTCTGGCTGGCACGTGACCCGCACCGGCTCCGTTTTGATCCCGGAGGGAGCGCGGCATCTCGGGTACGAGCTGCGAGACGGCGGACTGCGGGTGATCCTCAGCCGGCAACTCCCCGATGTGATCGAGCAGCACCTCCGCCGGGCAGTGGATCGATTCCTAGCTGAGGACGGCCTCGCGATCGGCGACATCGATCAGGTGGTGGCCCACCCCGGCGGCCCACGCGTGCTTGATGCAGTGGCCGGGTCGCTCGGTCTCGCCACCCATCGCCTGGAGAGTTCGGAGCAGGTGTTTGCCAAGGTCGGGAATGTCTCCAGCGCCACGATCTTCTTCGTGCTGGACGCCCTTCCCATTCCATCGGGGCCGGCGACGGCGCTGGCCATCGCGTTTGGCCCCGGACTCTCCATCGAGCTGGCCCTTCTGCGATTTCGGCCGTGAGGCCAGGTCGCTACGCGCTGGTGGTCGCCGGATTCGGGCTCCAGCGCCTGGCTGAGCTGGCCTACTCGTCCCGGAACGAGACTCGCCTGCGTCGCTCCGATCCCGATGCTCCCCGCGCCGCCGCGTCGACCTTCCGTTGGATGGCGCTAGCCAACATGGGACTCTTTACCTTGCCGGCGCTGGAAGTCGCCGCCCGGCGGCCGCGCGTCCCCCGCCCCATCGCCGCGGTCGGCTGGTTGGGCGCGTTGGCGGCGGTAGGCGTGCGCCTCAGTGTGCTCGTCTCGCTGCGGGACCAGTGGAACGTGCGCGCCTTCGTCCCCTCCACACTTCGGGTGGTCGACCGCGGGCCCTACCGCTACGTGCGGCATCCCAACTACGCCGCCGTCGCCCTGGAGTTCGCCTGCCTGCCACTGATTGGCGGCGCTTATATCAGCGCGGCAGCGCTCAGCCTGGCCAACGCCTTTGTCCTCTCTCGCCGGATCCTGGACGAGGAGCGCCTCCTGGAGCGCGTGCCGGGGTACCGGGAGCGTATGGGTGGCAAACCGCGATTTCTGCCGCGGCTCAGCACGCTTACCAGCCTGCGAGCAGCGCGACCCACTCCCGTGGCGTGACCCGCCCGAAGCCCCAGTAACCGAGATTGATGCCCAGCAGCGCCGGCATCACCGACGGGCGCCGGGTCAGTCCGCGCATGGCGCGGGCTACCCGGCCGGGATCGGACGCCAGGTAGACCAGCAGGGCGGTCAACCGCCAGCGATTCCCGGTAATGCCCCGGTGCAGCCGCCGATAGTGAGCCTCGGGGTGCGGGTGTGCCAGGGCCTGGCTAAACGCCTTCGCCTGCTCCAGCCCGGAGGCCAGACCCTCGCCGGTGATGGGATCCACAAACCCGGATGCGTCACCCACCAGGAAAATGCCCTCCCCAGCCACCGTGCTGGCGCGGTGGCGAAATGGACCGATGGCGGACACGCCGGGACCGAGGTCGGCCTTCTCCAGGTCAGGATGGGCCGCCCGAACCAGTACCCGATACTGCTGGGTGACCCCGTTCGCGAACGAGGCCATCCGCGCATGACTGCAGAGGAGGGCCACCAGGTGCTCGTCAGGTCCAACCGGAGCCCGGTAGCTCTCGAAACCCGAGTGAATCGTCAGCCGGATCCAGGGGTCGATGGGAAAGCTGCCCCGCCAGTGACCGACGATGCCATAGCGGTGCGGGGGCCTGGGTCCGCGTGTCCACCCGAGCTGCCGCCGCAGGTTCGATCGCAACCCATCGGCCACGGCTACCGCGCGGGCACCCACCTCACCCGCTGAGGTGACCACCCGTGGGACCCGACCTGGCACCACCCGCTCGACGGTGACGCCCTGGTGATAGTCGATCAACGGATCCCGTTCCAGCCGGCTGGATAGGACGGCATCGAAGCGCAGCCGTCGGACACCGAGACCGGTCTCGCCGCGGGGAAAGGGAGAGGGCTCGGTCACCTGGTCGGCAGCCGCGATCACGATGCCATCGATCCGAGGCGCGCCCGTGCCCAGGATGGCATCATGCAGCCCGAGCTCGTCCAGGATCCGCGGACCGGGCGGCATCAGGCCTTCCCCACATGCCTTGTCGCGCGGAAACGTCGCCCGATCGAACACCACCACCCGGCGCCCTGACTGAGCCGCGAACAGCGCGGCAGCCGCGCCGGCCGGGCCCGCGCCCACCACGGCGACATCCGCATCCACGGCTGCCATCCAGCAAGCCTACCCGTCGTTCCGACTTGGCAGGCAGTCGCGCTGGATGACACCATAGGAGGACCATGCCCACCTTCATCGATCGGCAGGAGGTTCAGCGGCTGGTCGCGGCAGGCGCCCAGTTAGTAGAGGCGCTTCCCCCGGACGACTATGCAGACGAACACCTGCCGGGCGCGATCAACATCCCCTTGAAAACCCTAACCGCGGAGACCGCCAAGCAGCTTGACCGCCGGCGGCCGGTTATCACCTACTGCTACGACCATCAATGAGACGTCGGCCCACGAGCCGCGTGGCGGCTCGAAAGCCTCGGGTTCTCTCAGGTTTACGGCTACCTACCCGGAAAACAGGACTGGTTCGCCGCCGGCCTGCCCGCTGAGGGAAAGGCCGCGGAGATCCCGACCGTGGCAGAGATGATCCGGGAGGGGTTGCCGACCTGCAGCCTCGGCGAGCGGATCAGCGAGATCCGGGCAAGGACGGAGCACGCCGGGTGGGATGTGTGCGTGGTCGTGAACCCGCAACGCATCGTCCTGGGTATTCTCCGCAGCAAGGCCCTGCAGGGCGACGGCACAGCGACCGCCGAGCAGCTCATGACGCCCGGACCGAGCACGGTTCGACCGAACGTCGGTGCTCAGGAGACGCTGGAACGTCTCCATAAGAGTGACCTGCGCACGGCGCTGGTCACCACCTCCGACGGCGAACTCATTGGGATGGCGTACCGTGAGGACATCGAGGCCACCCTCGCCCACGAAGCCGCCGATGAGCGAGAAGTCCACGCCTGAGCCGCACGACTGTCGCGACTTCATGGTTGTCGATCAGTCGGACGACAGCGAGACCGTGATCAGGTGCCGGATCTGTGGTCGGGTGATGCACCGCCAGCCGCAGGAGTAGCCGCCTTCGGCTTCGGCAGCACCGTGATCCTGGACGACGCCACGGCCGACGACGGGTCGTAGAACTGGAGATCCTTCCAGCCCACCAGGGCGGCCGCGATGCGGCGGCGAGCTTCAGTCACCGCGTCCGCCCGGCTTTTGGCCGTGACCGTGACCCGCAATCCCCGGCGTGAGCCAGGGGTGGCCTGCGGCGTACCGTAGCGGTCGAATCCAACCAGGTACTGCGCGCGGAGCGCGGGCTGACGGGCTTGGACCCGCTTCTCCAGGGCCCGCCAGCCGTCCTCATTCAGGGGCAGGCTCTCGACAACGAGGTCAAACGCCTCTGGCGGCGGCTTTCGCGGAGCGGGCACGCCCCAGTGTAGGGTGCGAGCCCCGCCGGCCGCAGTGGTGGCGGGTGTCCGGCAGGGCCCACCCTCTACGAACGTAGGCGCGGCACGCGAGTAACGTGCCTAAGAGACCCCCTCCCCTACCCCTCCCTAAGGGGAGGCGACAATCAAGTACCCAGCAAGAGGGGGAGGAGAAAAATTAAGGCGTCGGGCGGGTCCAGAGCGTCTTGAGCTGGCCTCGGAGAATGTGCGGCTCTCCGGCCTCGTAGCCGATGACGTAGATCCCGGCGTACTCGGAGCTGTCCTGGGTGCGATGAGCGATGAAGTCGACGTGGACCGTAACGGTGCCGTCGGGTTCGATCGACTGCACGTACAGCTGGACCAGGTCGTCGTGCACCGTGTCGGCGAAGCCGGCGACAAACCTCTGGTAAGGCTGCTGGAGCTGAGAGGCCGTCCCCAGATACGTGTAAGCGTTCGCGTAATCGTGGGCATTGATGGCGTCGTAAAACCCGGTGATGGTGCGCTCGGCCAGCGGCAGCGGCACCACGTTGACTGCCGGCGAACTGAGCGAAACGAGCTGCGAGGCTCTAGCCTGGTCAATACACCGCGGACCGGCCGGCACGCTGACCGTCGTCTGCTGGTCGGCCATCGAAACATTGATCGCGAAAGGGCCGACCCCGCCGCACCAGTTCGCCCAGGCGAACACGGCGATGGGCGTCCCGCTGGCTCCATAGGGCAAGTCCGTCTCTGCCGGTGCGGTGGCCGAGCTGCCCATGGCGGAGGGCGCCACGGTGACCCTGGAGCGCAGGTGGCACGATTCACCCGGGTTGGATACCTTGACCGTGATGATCACGCTGCCCGAAGTGGACGGCGCCTCGACGGCCAGCGGGATGTCGGCAGGAAGGCAGGCGGGCAGGAAGCTCGTCCTGGCTGGCGGGGAGGGCGTGGTCTGGACCACCACGATCGGACCCACGCGGAAGGAGGGCAACTGACTGCGGCCGGCGAACCCGACGGCGATGAGGACCGCGGCAGCCCCAGCGGCAAAGCCAACGGCCAGGGATGATACCGGCCAGTCCCGACGCCACCACGGCCTGGGCGTCGCGCTGCGTCGCGCCATCTCAGCCAGCAACCGCTGGCGGACGCGACCCACGGTCTCCGCGTCGCGGGAATCCACCCACGCGGTCTGCAGCCGGGCCTCGAGCTCGCGCAGTTTGGGATCGTCGTTATCCACGCGGTCCCTCCTCGCCCTCGCCAAGCTCCGCCCGCAGGCGTTGCGCGGCTCGGAACCAGGCCACCTTGACGGCCTGCTCACTTCGCCCCTGCACCCTCCCGATCTCGCTGTGAGTCAGTCCCACCGACCGCATCGAGAGGAGCTCGCGGTCGGCACGAGACACTCGCTGGAGAGCCCCGGAGAGGACGACCCGGTCGGTAGCAACGGTGGCGGGCGAGGCGGAACGCTGGTCGGGTACGGCATCCGCCAGGGGCACGACCGGGCGCCGCTTGCGGGCGTGGTCGATGGCCAGGTTGCGGGCGATGCGAAACAGCCAGCTGCGCGGGGCGACCCCCCGATGCTCGAACCGGGGCCAGGCCTGCCAGGCACGCAGGAACGTTTCCGACATCAGCTCTTCCGCCGCCCCGTAATCGCGGACCGCGGCGTGCAGGTAGCGCAGAACGGGCATCGCCTCCTGGTTGTAGAGTTCGAGGAACGTCTGCTCGAGATCAGCAGATCGATCCGATCCCGAGGTAACACCCACCACCACGGTGGTACAACGAATCAGCCGGCCAAAGGTAACAAGGGCCCGAATCCTTCCCCCAATCGATCGGCAGCGCGGTCGGTGCGGTTAGCGTCCCACCTGGTCGGGAGGTCGGAAACGCATGGCGGACCAGGTGCCGTCGATCGCCACCAGGGTCACACCCACCATCCCCTTCTTCTCCATCGCCTTCCAGAGCACATCCCGGTTCAGGTCGGTGGACGCCTTCGTGCCCGCCTTCGGGTAGCAGACCCAGAGCACCCCATCGGCCTTGACCCGCTGAAGGACCGCCGTATTCAGCTTGCGCAGGTCTACGGAATCCCGCACGAACACCTGGAGAACGTCGACGGCGGCGCTCGTGGACTTCACCACGCCGGCACCGTCTGGCAGTGGCTGGAGGCGCTCGAGATAACCGACGGGTGCGTTGACCACACCTACTCGATGGCCGGCCTTGATCAGCAGCTTTCGGGCAACGTCACCCATGGGTGGGGCTAGGCCCGGATCGCATCACCAAGCTGGCGGCCGACTGGGACCACCGGCGGCGGCGGCGTGGACCAGGGAAAGTTGATCCAGCGATCCGTCCGGCCCCACACGTACTGGCACTTCACCACCGAACGAGACTTCTCGTAGATCACGGCGCACCGCACATCTGCCACGTGCGCCGCGCAGTAGTCCATGACCAGCTTTAGCGTTGAGCCAGTGTCGGCCACGTCGTCGGCGACCAGGACCCGGGCCCCGGCCAGGTCCACGGCGTTGAGCAGAGGCGGCAGCATCACCGGGAACTCCAACCGCTCGTCGACCCCGGTGTAGAACTCGATGTTCATGGTGAACACGTTCTTGACGTCCAGCGAATAAGCGATGGCGGCTGCGGGCAGCAACCCACCGCGGGCAACGCCCAGGATAATGGTGGGCCGGTAGCCGCTGTCGGCGACCTGCTGGGCCAGGGCGCGATTGGCTTCGCCGAATCGCTCCCAGGTCAAGACCTCACGCTCGTCAGTCGAGGTGGAGGCGCCTACTCCTTCAGCGTCGATCGCCGAAGCATAGCTCTTTGGGATTGCGATCAATGCTGTAACCACCTACGACCGGGCACGTTATGAATACCATCAGAACGATGAGGCACCGACTCGTCGTTAGCGTATCTCTGGCTGCGCTCGTGACCGCCTGCGCCGCCCCAGCAAGCAGTGGATTGACTGGTTCGGCCGGCCTCCAGCGCTACGACGACGGCGCCGTCGCGTTTACCTACCCGGCGTCTTGGCGCCCACAGACCTTCGACGTGCAGTCGAGCTTCAGTCGACTCGTGACCTACTTGAGTCCGTCGATCCTTCAGGACCCATGCATCCGAACGCGTGGGACTGGTCCTGGAGGCTCAACGCTCTCGATTAGCTGCAGTCTCTTCCCGAAGATGAATCTCCCGGAAGGCGGGGTCGTCATTGCCTGGTGGGCTAAGGGCTTTCCGGGCTGGTCGCTAGACAAAGCGAAGGGTGACGCCTTCGCAGTCGGCGGTCATCGAGCCAAGCTCCGGACCGACCGTCCCGGCGATTGTCGCCAGATCGGCGCTGACGAGACGCTGACCGTCACGACTGCCAGGGACGCCGCCGCCAACTGGTTTGAAATGAATGCCTGCCTCCGCGGACCTGGACTACAAGCCGAGGAGGCACAGGTGCGAGCCATGCTGGCCTCGACCACGTTCGCTATCTTCGGTGACCGGATTGAGCAGTCCGGCCCGTGGGTAACAGCGGGCCGCATGATTGAGCCGCGCGCCCTCCACACAGCCACGCTCCTTCCGTATGGAGCGCTCCTGGTGGTTGGCGGAGTTGGCGCATCTGGAGGCGGCACCGCGCTGGCCACCGCGGAGCTCTACCATGCCGCTGCGCAGTCCTGGTCGCCAGCTGGTGTTATGTCGACCGGGCGCACCGGCCATACGGCTACCCTCCTGCCCGACGGACGCGTTCTAGTCGCGGGAGGAGTCAGCCGGGAGAGCGGGGGCAGTCCGCTTGCGAGCACGGAATTCTACGATCCCGTCACCAATACATGGTCGACCGGACCGCCCATGCTGGCCCCTCGAGGCGGCCACACCGCGACCTTGCTACCAGACGGGAGAGTCCTGGCAGTGGGTGGCGGCGCCAGCGCGGCGGAGCTCTTCGACCCGAGGACGAACCGATGGTCATCCGCAGCGTCGCCGCCCTCAGCAGGTTTCGCAGGCTTCGGCCAGACGGCTACCGCCCTCGCTACAGGCAAAATCCTGTTTGCCCCCGGCTTCGGGAAAGACGGAATGCCTGCCGGAAAGGGTTCGGTGTACGACCCCGTATCAGACGTCTGGTCAGATGCCGCGCCGCTGAACTGGGGACAAACGTCGGCCACTGGCGCGGCCAGGTTGTCGAATGGGAAGGTCCTCGTCGTGGGGATGTCCGCCGCCGGAATCATTGTGTCGACCGCCGAGCTTTACGATCCTATGTCGGATTCGTGGATCGCGGCCTGGAGCGACCGTCCGAATGGGCGCTTCAACTTCTGGGCGGTTGTCGCCCTTGCCGGAGCAAAAGCCCTCGCGCTGCCAGCCGCGGACAGTACTACCGGCGCCCTGGCTCCCCAGGTCTACGACGCCACGACGGATTCATGGACTCCGGCCGGCGTTCTGGTACATCCTCCCTTCTACGGCTTCACAGCAACCCGCCTGGACGACGGCACCGTGCTCGTGGTCGGCGGCTTCACCCGAGATGGCCTCGGCGATGTCGAGCTCTACAAGCCCGGAGGTTAGCTGCGCTACCGACGGGGGTCGGCGCGGCCCCGCAGCGCGTAGCCGATCAGCTCGAAGGCCAACGCCAGGAGACCGATGATGAGCGCCGGGATCAACACCGGAACCCACTGCTCCTGGAGGATGTACGATCGCGCGTCCGATAGGAGCTGGCCGAGTTCGGGCTGGGCCAGGGTGGCCGTGACCACGGAACCCTGGCCGCGAGCTCCGGTCGCGAAGAGCAGGGTCGCCTTGCCGAGAAAGACACCCAGGTAGCCCAGCTCCGCCAGCAGGACCAGCACGGCGCTGGCCTGAAAGGGGGCCTCGATGGCGAGCGCCGGTTTCAGGTGGGGCAGCACGTGCCGCCGGAAGAAGGTCAGGCCCTCGCTGCCCAGGGCCTTGGCCGCTGTGGCGTACGGCTGCACCATCACCGCTTCCACGTGCTCGGCCGTGACCTCTGCCACGTCCCGCCACCCAACCAGGGCCATGGCCACCACGAAGGCCCCGAACCGCGACTCGGGCGAAAGGGCCTGGACCACAATGATGGCCAGCGCCAGGTAGGGGAAGCCCGCCACCCACCGGCCCATGCCGCGACTGATGGTTCGCACCGTCGTGGACCCAAGCCCCATGGCGATGCCGGCGATAATGCCCACCAGCAGCCGGCCCAGCACGGCGACGGTGACCAGGGCCAGGGAAGGCAGCGACCCCCGAGCGATGAGTGCCAGCAGATCGCGGCCACCCGCGTCCGATCCCAGCAGGTACGTGTGGATGCCGCCCAGCCGGCCACCGCCGCGGGCGTAGACCTCGAGGTGGCTCAACGGGCCGAATGGCGGTAGCTGCCACTGCTCGGTCCCCGGCGGGCGACCAATCAGGTAGATCCCGGTGATCCAGCGCTGGTCAATCGACAGGCCAAGTACGAGGATCGTTCCCATCAGCGCCAGCAGCACGAGGGAGCTGAGGACAAAGGCCAGGGTGGGCACCCGGACCGAAACGCGCCGCATCATGCGACCGCCCGAACGGCGCGGAGGCGCGGATCCAGGCGTTGCTGCAAGAGGGCGGCGGCCGTCTCGAGCGTGATCAGAATGACGGCCATCATGACTACCAGGCCCATGGCCAGGTCTCCGTGGACGCGACCCGACGACCCCGTGTACGTGAGACCCAGCGACAGGATCAGCACCCGCCCCAGGCCGGGGTACCCGAAGAAGTACTCGACCAACGGGAGCGAGCCGATCATGATGCGTAACGAGTTGGACCAGGTAGCCAGCAACGGCATGGCAGCGCCGCGCAGCATGTGCCGGCTTACCACCTGGTGCCAGGGAAGGCCTTTGGCTTGCGCCGTCCTGACATAATCCAGCGCCGACTCCAGGCCGAGAATCTGGTCGGAGTGGCGGAAGAAGTACGCAGCTGGCCGCAGGCCCAGGACCACGGCTGCCCAGAACAGCTGGATCCCATTCACGTCGCCAAAGCCAGCCGCCACCACCAGGCCCGAGTGCCCGGCTACAAATGCCTGGAGCTCCTGGACCAGGATCGCCAGGATAAAGGTCGGGGTGATCCACAGAGCGGCGGCCGTCGCCCCGACAGCCACGAATCGTCGCTGCCGAAGGCTTGTCTTGATCAATGCGATTCCGAGGCCGAGGAACGTCGACCACACTAGCGCCAGCGCGATCAAGCCCAGGCTGCGGACGCCGGTCAGCACCAGGACGTGCGCCACGGGCTGGTCGAGCAGCTGGAGCTCATGTGGACGGGCGGCTCCGGCCACGTTGGCGGGGGCGGCCACCGGTACCCGGGCCAGCGATAGCAGCAGCCAGGTGGCGATCAGGATGCCGCTCAATTGAAACCCCAGGGTCACCAGTGGCCGCGCCATCCCGGTTAGGGTGTGTCGCGATCCAATCAAGATCAAGGCTGAGCCAGTCAGGCCCAAAATGAGCAGGCTCAGCCAGAGCCAGCCAGGCGTCGGCGGCAGGACCGTGGCTGTCGACGCTGTCCGAGCGACCACAGCCGACGCCGGATTGAGGACCTCGACGGCGTCGAGCGGGACGGCTCCATCGGCACCGCCGGCAATCAGGATTCGACAGTTCCCGAACAGGGTTGCCGAAAATCCGCTGCGATTGAGAAGCAGGTAGGGCGACGCTAGCCAGGCATTCGCCTGGTCGTCGTACTGCTCGGTAGCGGTCCCCTCGAATCCAGCGACGCCGCCGGCCACGAGGATCCGATTGCTGCACAGGGGAATGGCCACGTGCCCAGAACGAATGATGACCATGGTTGGACCCGGAGACCACGCATCCCTGGCGGGGTCGTAGATCTCGACCGAGTTCAAGGAGGTGGTGATTCCGGCGTCAGTCACGAGTCCACCCGCCACCAGGACGCGCCCACCAGCGATCAGCGAGCCCGTATGGGCCGCCCGGCTACTGTTCATGCTTGCCACCAGTGACCAGCGGTCTTGCAAAGGGTGGTAGATCTCGGCGCTGGCGACAGAGCCTTTCGAACCAAGACCACCGGCCACCAGGACAGTTCCGTCTTCGAGCAGCGTCGCGCTGTGCTGCTGGCGGGGCTCGCTCATGCTCGCCGCCGCCAGCCACTGATTGGTTTTGGGATCGAAGAGCTCTGCCGTCGGGAGCGGTCCGCCACCAACGACCAGAACCCTGCCGTCCGGCAGCAGGGTCGCTGTATGGCCGATCCGCCGGCTGCGCATCGTTCCCGCGCTGGACCATCGATTGGCATCAGGGTCGTACAGTTCGGCCGTGCCTAGCGGCCCGCTCGCGTTGACGCCGCCGATCACGAGGACCCTGCTGTCAGGCAAGAGGGTGGCGGTCTGGCCGGAGCGGGGAGCCGCCATGCTGGCCGCCGGGATCCACGTGTTGGCACCCCGGTCGTACAACTCGGCACTCTTGAGATAGCCTTCCCGGCCGCGACCACCGGCAACGAGGACCAGCCCGTTGTTGAGGTAGGTGGCGGTGTGTCCAGCCCGCGCGGTCGTCATGCTCGCAACAGCCACGGAAGGTGGCGTGGCCGCCTCGGCCGGGAGTGGCGCGGGGCCCATCCCTGCGGCGAGTCCGGCGAGGGCGAGTGCGCCTGCCGCAAACGCGCAGCCATGAAGCAAACGCGGCCACGTCTGGACCCGCATTGGCCTCTTAGCTACTCCGCCCTCGCCGCGCCGTCAAACCCGGTCGGTACGATTCACGATGCGATCCGTTGATCTGGATCGTCGTGCCGCAGACGCTTGCGCAGAGACAGGCGCAGCCGGCCACCCCAGATCAAGACGAGCAGGACCCCCAACGCCGCCAGCAAGGCAAGCGCCGTTGGAACCGGGCCCCACCGGCTCACCTGGGCGACGCCAGTATCCGGGCGGTATATCCAGGCGGTCGACATCGCGTCAATCCCAAAACCCCCTACCACGAGCACCCGGCCGTCGGGCAACAGCGTCGCGGTGTGGCCGTGGCGGTTGATCACGACAGTAGCCTGGACCCAGTAGTTGGCGCCTATCTCGTAGATTTCGGGATGACCTGGATTTGCGTACGCGCCTCCCACGACGAGCACGGAGCCATCATGCAGTAACGTCGCTGTGTGTAGCAGCCGCATCGAATGCATGGCCGGGGTCGGAAGCCAGATGTTGCGGCTCGGGTCGTACAGGTCCCCACTCGCTTCGGGCTCCGTGCCGTATTGCATCGATCCTTGGGCTACCTCCGCAGCCTCTGCCCCGACGCCCCCCAGTATTAGCACTCTCCCATCGGGCAGCAGCGAAGCGGTGTGAAGGTCCCGCAGTAGGCTGGGCGGCGGGGTTGTGGCCCAGGTATCGCCAACGGAGTCGTACAGTTTCGCACTTGGCTCCGGTCCCGTCTCGCCTATGCCCCCCACCACCAGCACCCGCCCGTCGGGGAGTAGCGTCGCAGTGTGGCCCTGCCGTCCACCCAGACCTGGCGCGGTCACTGACCACCGGTTCGTCCGAGGGTCGTAAAGCTCGCCCTGGTCGGGGAGGCTCCAGCTCCAGTTCGGCTGCATCGTGGACGAGATGCCACCCAGAACAAGCACGCGGCCATCGGTGAGGAGCGTCGCCGTGTGGCGGGCGCGGTGATAAGCCATGCTCGCGGCCGGGGTCCAGTGATTGTATCGTGGGTCATACGACTCGACGGCATTAAGACTCTCGCTGACTCCACGGTTGGAAAACGTATCGCCAACATGGAAGCCGCCGACCACCAATACTCTTCCGTCAGAGAGCAGCGTCGCGGTGTGTTCTGTCCGGCTGGTGCTCAATGGAGAGGCCGCCGACCAGCGGTTTAGAGCCGGGTCGAACAATTCGACTGTGGCGGTGGCTGTGCCATGGGCATCGACACCGCCGGCGCCCCGGACTCTCCCGGTCCGCAGCAGGATGGCCGTGTGGTGGGCACGACCGGTTGCAGGCGTGGCCGCCAGCGACCACCCACCAAGGTCTTCGGTCTTCGCCAGGACCGCGGGCGCGCCAAGCGACCCTGTGACCACGGCCAGGCAGACGAGCGAGAGGGCTCGCCGCATGCCCTCTATTACAGTCGGTCTTGGAGTCCGGTTCCTGCGTCAGGCGGCGTCGTCGGCGGTGGCAGGGATCTCGCCAGCAGCCGGCTCCAGGCGGCGCGAGCGCAAAGGCACGTCCGGCAGGAGGAATGAGGCGACCAGGGCCAGGACGATCAGCACGATGGCGATCAGGAAGAGGTCGTGCAGGGTCATTGCCAGCGCGGTCCGAATGGCGTGGATCACCTGGTCGTAAACGGAGACCATCTGCGGCGGCAACTTGGCCTTGGCGGCGGCGATCGCCGCCGGGTTGAGGAGCGAATTCGCATTGCTGGCCGAGGCGCCGGCAGGGACCCTGAAGCCGGGCGGCAGCTTGACCTTTCCAACCTGCTCGCGGATGGCTCCGGGCAAGCGCTGGGCCAGGATCGTCCCCAGAATGGCCGAACTGACCGTTCCGCCCACATTCCGCCAGAACTGGATCTGGCTGGTGCCGACGCCCAGGTACTGGTGCGACAGTCCGCTTTGCACCGCGTTGATGTAGAGGGGGAAGGTCAGCCCGACGCCCAGCCCGACCACGATGATGGCCAGGGTGATGGTGGACTGCGTCGTGGCGACCGTCGTCTGGGCCATCAGGTAGATGCCCACCATCATGAGGACCAGGCCGACGGTCCCCAGGTAGTGATAGCGCTTGATCCTGGTCATCAGCTGGCCGGAGAGGATGCTGGCCACGATCAGGCCGCCCATCATCGGCGTAAGCAGCAAGCCGGAGTTGGTCACGCTCACCCCCAGCACGCCCTGCAGCTCGAGCGGCACGAAGATGATCATGCCGAACATCCCGAGCGCGCTGAAGAAGACCACCACGATAGACACGGCAAAGACCCGATTCTTGAAGAGGCGGAAGGGAACGATGGGCTCCTTGACCCGCTGCTCGATGACGAAGAAGGCGATCAGCATGGCGATGCCGAACGCCATCAAGCCCAGCACCTCAAAGGACGTCCAGCCCTGCTGGCTGGCGAGCGAGAGGGAGACCAGGAGCGGAATCAGGCCAGCGACCAGCGCCCCGGCGCCCCAGAAATCGATGTCCCGCCAGGAGGCCGTGGTGCGCACGAACGGCAGGAAGCTGAGCACCACGAGCACACCGAGGATACCCACCGGCAGGTTCACGTAGAACACCCAGCGCCAGCCGAGATGGTCGGTCAAGTACCCGCCCACCACCGGCCCGATGATCGAGGCCAGGCCGAAGATCCCGCCAAAGAAGCCCTGCATCCGGGCCCGCTGTGCCGGGGGAAAGATGTCCGCCAGGACGGTGAACGCGGAGGCGAACAGCATGCCTCCAAACAACCCTTGAATGATCCGGAAAACGATCAGCTGGTTCATGTCCTGGGAGAGCCCGCATAGCGCGGAGGCGGCCACAAAGCCCACCATCCCGGCGATCAGGAAGGGCTTACGTCCGAACAGGTCGCCCAGCTTGCCGGCAATCGGCACCATCACCGTTGAGGAGACGAGGTACCCGGTGATCAGCCAGGAATAGCGGTCGAGCCCATTCAGCTCGCCCACAATCCGCGGCAAGGCCGTGCCCACGATCGTCTGGTCGAGGGCGGCCAGCAGCAGGGCCAGCATGACGCCCGCGGTCGACAGGATCTTGACGCGGCGGGTGAGTTCAGCGGGCATGTTCGGCTCCTTGTGCTTTGTCCATGTTCTGGATCACCCGCAGGCACAGATGTCGGAGCTGGACGAGCTCGTCGGCGGTCAGGCCCCTGGTCGCGGCTCCCTGGACGCGGACCGCCTCTTTGCGGAAGACCAGCACCTGGTCGAGCCCCTTCTTGGTCAGCTGGGCCTGGATGGAGCGGCGGTCCGACCCGTCATGGACGCGCGCGACCCACCCGTCACGCTCCAGGTTGTCGATCAGCCCGGTGATCGTGCGTGGGGCCACCTCCATCATCTCGGCCAACTCACCCAACGCGAGCCGGTGCTCTGGCTGCGAGGCCAGCCGCATGATGATCTGCAGCCGCCCTTCACTGAGCCCCCGCTCGTCCGCGTACCGCTCCATAGCGCGATGCAGCTTTTTGGCGGCCAGTCGGAGCGCGCTGAAGGCTTCGGCCGACGCCTGCGGGACATGCCCCCCGAACTGGCGCATCAACTCCCGCACCCGGGGGTCGTACAGGCACCCGGTGGCGTCGGTTGGGAACTGGATCGGCGAGTTCAAAGACAGCTTTTCGAGTTGACTCATAGTGAGGGGACTCAATATTACCCCACTCAGGATCTGGAACGCAAGTCAAGAGTTGGTAACGAGTGCAGGCGCCTCAAGACCCCCTCCCCGACCCTCCCCACAAGGGGGAGGGAGAATTGCGTCGCTAAGAGACCCCCTCCCCCACCGCTCCCCGCAAGCGCAAGGGGAGGGAGAAGCGGAAGAAACAACGACCCTAACCGTCCC
>VBID01000091.1 GCA_005880615.1 Chloroflexota bacterium | reverse complement strand
CGAGCTCGGCAGGAACGCCCCGCCGATGAGTCGATGGAACAGCAGAGGTGCAATGCCGGCTGCCACCGTGCAAGCGACGACCTGCGCGATGCCGCGCGCCTTCAGGGGTCGCGCCTTGAGCAGGTAGTCGACCAGGATAACCGCGGGCAGGAGGATGAGCTCGGGCCGGACGAGCGCCGCCGCGGCGGCGAGAAGCAGACATCGAAGCGGAGCCCGGCCCGGAGCCGAGACGGCGACCGCGATCACCATCACGGCGGCCAGGGGCGGTTCCATGCCCGAGACGGCCGACCAGGGGAAAGGGTGGGTGGAGACTAAGAGAAGGGCGGCGGCCAGAGCGGCGGTGTTGTCGCCCGTCGCCCGTCTGATCCAGACGAAACCGCACCATGGGAGGATCGCCGTCGCTACGAGCCCGAGGAGATAGGCAGCCCATGGGAAAGGGATCCCGACATACGCAGGCAAGGCGAGAAGCATCGACCAGAGGGGCGCGCTGCTCGCCGCCGACCTCTCCCCTGGGTTGAAGGTCAGCCCGGCTCCCTCGGCCAGGTTCGACGCCATCCGCGCATGGATCCACGCGTCGTCAAGCGGAAACCCGAGCTCGCCGGCTTCCCGCCTGGCGGTCCCCAGGTACAACGCCGCCCAGCACAAGACCACGATGGCGGCGAGGAGCCACAAGGGCCGTCGACCGGGATCGTCGGTTCTTGGGTCCGGGTCAGGCAAAAGGGCCGGCGCTTGAGGCCGCTCAGGTGGGACTGATGTACTCGCGGACGGGGTTGAACGTCGCCTTGATTTCCTTCAAGTCCAGCGCGAGACCGGCCTCGTCGGCGACAATCTTTCCAATGAGATTCTGATTGCCCTTCTGAGCGAGAAAGCCCTTGGATGTCGTCTGGGCGGCCGCCAGTGGCTGAA
Organism: Chloroflexota bacterium; assembly: GCA_005880615.1. Lineage (GTDB taxonomy): Bacteria > Chloroflexota > Dormibacteria > CF-121 > CF-121 > CF-121. The sequence continues at coordinate 3,247 of VBID01000091.1, read as the reverse complement.
AGCCCCAGTGGTCGGCCCGAAGCGTTCGGTTCGGGGTCGGGCTCGTCGGATCGGACACGAAGATGTTCGTCACGACGATCGCGAAGAACTCCTCGAGGTTGTCGTACTGCAGCCGGCCGCCCATCGTGGGCAGGGCGTACGAATCGCCCCGCATCTGCCGGTACGAGTGGAGCATCTCGTGCAGAAGGATCTCGCTTGGGCTGGCCCCGGGCATGCCCGGATAGCACGCGCCGCCGAAGCCCCACATGCCCGGGGAGAACCGGATGAACGAATCGCTCCCCTCACCCGTGCCGGCCAGCGGCTCCTGGGGGAGCTTCAGCAGGCGCTTCAAGAGATTGTTCTCGGTGAGCACTTTCTTTCCGCTCAGGATGGGTTGATTCTTCGCTCCGGCCTTCACCGTGTCGCCAGGGGCGGCGTAGGCGTTGCATGCCCCCGTCACCTTCTCCGCCTCCTTCGTGTAGGGAAGAATCAGGAGCGGCTGCCCGGCCCTCTTGATCGCGCCCAGGACAGCCGAGCCGGTGTCGCTTCGCTGGATCCGATCGAGGGTCAACTTGACGGAGAGCTCGTAGTCGCGTACCGCGTCCTTGCTCTCCAGCTCCGCCCCATCGATGCGGAACCCGTACGACCCGTAGGATGTGCTCATGTGCACGCCTATATACGACGAGAGGTCCGGTCTGTCAACAGCAGCGCTGAAAACCTCCGGATCACGCCTCACCTGACGCCAGCCAGGCGCTTCGACACAGACTCCTTTGCGAGTTACGTCCCTGGCCGTCATCCCCGCCGGACACTATATTCACGGGCGGTCGCGGGTCGACCCCGATTCTTTCTCCTCGAGGAACTCATGGGCGGACCTCCCGAGCGGCGCACCTGGGTGCCTCTTCTGGCGGGAGTGGTCTGGCTCGCGGCCGCCTGAGGGAGACTCACGCCGCATGAAAGTCCTCGTCGCCGACGATGATCCGGTCTCGCGCGGGATCCTCGAGAAACTCGTCGCAAGATGGGGCTACGAGCCGGTGATGGCCTCCGACGGCAGGCAGGCGCGTGCCGTCCTCGGCGCCGCCCACGCTGCGCAGCTCGCCATCATCGACTGGATGATGCCGGGCATGAACGGCCTCGAGGTCTGCCGGAGCGTCCGGAAGGAATTCGGCAGCGGCCTCCCCTACGTCATCATGCTGACCGCCATGGGCCGGCGCGAGGACATCGTGGCCGGTCTGGACGCCGGAGCGAACGACTACGTGACGAAGCCGTTCGATCACGAGGAATTGAAGGCACGACTCGGGGTCGGCGTGCGCGTGGCGGAGCTCCAGGGCCTCCTCGCCGAACGTGTGCGCGACCTGGAAGAGGCTCTGGCGAGTGTCAAGCAGCTGAGCGGCCTGCTCCCGATCTGTTCGTACTGCAAGAAGGTCAGGGATGATCGCAACTACTGGCAACAGGTCGAGTCGTACGTCGGGCAGCACTCCGAGGCACAGTTCAGCCACAGCATCTGCCCCGACTGCTACGAGGAGAAGGTGAAACCCATGCTCAGAAAGGCGCGCCCGCGGAGTTGAGCGGCCGCGCGCCCAGAGGATTCCCATGGCCCCGACGTCCTCCATCACGCCTCCTCGAGACAGATCGCGATCATCCACAGGTCGCGCGCTGACCGGCCGGCTCGCGGGTCTGGCGTCATTCTCAACCCTGGTCGCCATCAGCCTCGCGGTATGCGGCGTGTCGTGGTCGCAATCGGAACTCTCGCCTGCCGCGCAGTCCGAGATCGAGGCGAGCTTCGTTTACACGCTCGCCAAGTTCGTCAAATGGCCGACGCAGGCGTTCGGCAGCAACGACTCCCCGATCATCTTCTGCGCTCTCGGCGACGGCTCCTTCGGCTCGGCACTCGAACGGCAGGTCAGAGGCAAGACCATCAGCGGCAGAGTGTTGTCATATCGTGGGCTCACACGGGCCCAGGATCTGGAAACATGCCATGTTCTGGTCTTAGGCGATTCCAGCCCCGATGAGCTGCAGGTAATTCTCGGACGGCTGAGCGGGACGAGTGTCATGACCGTGTGTAACGAGGAAGGATTCGCCCGCCTCGGCGGGATCGTCGGTCTTCGATTGAACCAGGGCATGGTTCAGGCCGAGATCAACATCGCGATGGCCCGGCGAGGGGGGCTCCAGATCAGCTCGCGCTTCCTCAATCTTTCCGGCATCGTCAAGGTCAGGACTCACTCGGGAGGAGACTGACGTGCGACCCCTCCGGGATCTCCCCGTCCGGAAGAAATTGACGCTGATCATCATGGTCACGAGCAGCGTGGCCCTGCTCATGGCTTGCGGGCTGTTCATCATAGATGACTTGTGCGGCCTCCATGACGAGATACGGCACCGGCTCTCGATGCTGTCGGACGTCGTGGGGGCCAACAGCCAGGCGAGCCTGGTGTTCAAGGACCGGGATGCGGCGCAAGAGATATTGAACACGCTGCACGCCCAGGAGCCAATCGTCTCCGCGGGCCTTTATGAGTCTGACGGGGCTCTGTTCGCCCGGTACCTCCGCAGCGGCGACGGCACTCTTTCGCCTCCGCAAACGACCGGCCCCGACGGCGCCAGGTTCGAGGCCGGTCACCTTGTCCAGTTCAGCCCGATCCTGATCGATGGCCAGCGGATCGGGACGCTGTTCCTCTCGTCCGATCTGCAGGAGATGAGGCGCAGCATGCGACACGATGGCGCCATAGCAGGATCCGTGCTCGTCTGGTGCCTCGCCGTCTCCCTGATCCTGTCGTCCCGGCTGCAGCGCGTCATCTCCAATCCGATCCACGGCCTCGCACGAATGGCGCGCGCCGTTGGCGAGAACAAGGACTTCTCCGTGCGCGCTGTCAAGCGGAGCGAGGACGACATAGGCCTTCTCATCGACGCGTTCAACGAGATGCTGGCGCAGATCCAGGCGAGAGACGGGGCGCTGCAGAAAGCCCATGATGATCTGGAGCTGCGGGTCCGCGAGCGCACAGGGGAATTGGTCCAGGAGATTGCAGAGCACAAACGCGCCAAAGACGAGCTCGAGAGGGCGAAGCTGGCTGCCGAGGCCGCCAGCCGGGCGAAAGGGGAGTTCCTCGCCAACATGAGCCACGAGATCCGGACACCCATGAATGGGATAATCGGCATGACGGATATCGTCCTTGATTCGAAGCTTACGACCACACAGCGCCAGCAGCTCAATCTCCTGAAGGGATCGGCCGACACGCTGTTGACGCTCCTGAACGACATCCTCGACTTCTCCAAGATC
>VBID01000090.1 GCA_005880615.1 Chloroflexota bacterium | reverse complement strand
CTTCGAATCGCAGGAGCGTGCGTTGCCGGTGGCGCGGCCGGGGAAAGCGGACGCGATACCAGACGGTCTCGTGCCCGGCGGTGGCTGCATGCAGCCGCGGAACCTCAGCAGGAGCCCAGCCGTCGTCGTCGAAGTCCACTCGCGAGAAGCCGCGGTCCTCGCCTTCACCCAAGGTAGCGAACGCGATCCGCCACCCCGTGCTGAGCGGCTGCCGGTTGAGTGCTTGGACGGGATACAGGGACAGGCAGTCGTTCAGTGTCACGACTCGGTGGTCAGGGTATCACGAGTCGATGGCCCACGCACCATCGACGGCCCGCACTCGATAGAAAGTGGGCGGCTGGCCAAACCGTCCCGCATACGCACCCCCCAGGCGGGTCTGCAACGGATCGACCGCTTCCGCCGCCACCAGGATGAGCACGCAGCCGCCGAATCCGCCCCCCATCATGCGCGCCCCGATCACTCCTGGGGCCGAGGCCGCCAGTTCCACCAGAGCATCTAGTTCCTCGCAGCTCACCTCGAAGTCATTCTTGAGGCTGGCATGCGAGGCAAACAGCAGCGGCCCCAGGGTCTGGGGATCCCCGGATTCCAGGACCGTCGCCGCAGCCCGGGTCCGGGCGTTCTCCGCCACCACGTGCCGGGCCCGCGCCCGCAGCACCGGGTCCGTGAGCCGGTTGACGTCGTCCTCGGTCGCGTCCCGCAGGCTCGGCACGCCCATCTCTTTAGCGGCCGCTTCGCACTCGGCGCGCCGCTCGTTGTACGCGGAGCTCGCGTTCTGGTGCTTGACGCGCGTGTCCGCCAGCACCCACGCCCACCGATCGCCGGGCAGGGGACAGACTCGCGCCTGCAGCGATCGGCAGTCGAGCAGGAGCGCGCTCCCAGCGCGACCCGCAAGGGAGATGAAGGGATCCATGATCCCGGTGCGGGCGCCGATGAAGTCGTTCTCCACCCCGCGGCACAGCCTGGCCACGTCAGCCAGCGGCATCCCGGCGGCCTTGGAGTGAAGCATCGCCAGGGCCGAGGCCACCTCCAGCGCGGCCGACGAGCTCAGGCCCGCGCCGACCGGGATGGTAGTAGCGGCGGCCAGCTCAAAGCTCGAGACGCCCTGGTCGCCCAGCGCTCGGGCGACGCCGATCACGTAATCGCCCCATGTGCCCTGCCGCTCCGGCGGCAAGCCGTCGAACTGCAGGCGTGCCTGCGACTGGTCGCTCACCATCTCTACGGGTCCCCGCGGGCGGGGACGAAAGGCGACCGTCACATAGCGATCGATCGCCGCCGGCAGGACGAACCCGTCGTTGTAGTCCGTGTGCTCGCCGATGATGTTGATCCGTCCCGGTGCCGAGACGACCGCCGTCGGGTCTGCGTGGAACGCTTCCCGGAACAGGTCCTCGGCGCGCCGCGAAAGAGGTTCCCCCGTGGTCACGAGAGGTGGCTGAAGATCCAGGCCAGGGCTTCGTCGGCCGTCTCCACCGACCACAGCGGCGCCTCGGTTTGCCCGGTGCGCTCGAATCGCCAGGTCCGCAGCCCGACCACTGGCCGGCCGATGCGCATCGCCAGCGCGATCTCGGACAGCGTCCCATAGCCGCCACCGATCGCGATCACGCCCTCGGCGCTATAGGCTAGCACCGCGTTCCGCGCCTGGCCCAGGCCGGTGGCCAGCGCCACGTCGATGGAATCATTGGCGGTCTTCGGATCATCCGTGGGCAGGATGCCGATGGTCAGCCCGCCCACCGAGCGCGCGCCACGAGCCGCGTGGTCCATCACCCCGGTCGATCCGCCGCAGAGCAGCACGGCGCCCCGCTGGGCAATCCCCCGCCCCACCTCGAAGGCCACGTCGCCCAATGTGGTCTGCCGGTTCGATTCCCCACAGACGGCGATCAGACGCCGGCGCGCGCTCGCCAGAGTCAGACGGTGCGCAGCGGGATGAAGCTTGCCTGCTTGAAGTTGCGGATGCTGACCTGTGCGGCGAGATGGGAGGCAACGTCGCGGTAGACGGCCGCCAGTGGCGAGTCGGGCTGGCTGATCATGATCGGCACCCCCGGTCCGCCGCCCTCGCGAATGCGGGCGTCGAGCGGGATCTCACCCAGGAAGGGGATCTGCATCCGTTCGGCCAGCGCCCGCGCCCCGCCGTGGCCGAAAATCTCGGTCCGCTCCCCGCAGTGGGGGCACAAGAAGTAGCTCATGTTCTCCACCAGGCCCAGGTTGGGCACCTTGAGGGTGTTGAACATTTGGATGGCTCGACCGACGTCGGCCGTGGACACATCCTGCGGCGTGGAGACCACCACCGCCCCGGTCATGGGGATGCTCTGCGAAAGCGTCAGCTGCACGTCACCGGTGCCGGGGGGGAGGTCGACCACCAGGTAGTCCAGCTCACCCCAGTTCACATCGAACAGAAACTGCTTGACGGTGCCGGAGAGCATCGGCCCCCGCCAGATGGCCGGCTTGTCGGCTTCGATGAAGAAGCCGAGCGAGATCAGCTTGATGCCGTAACGCTGGGCCGGCACCATCTTGTCGTTCTCCGCGAAGACCTTCTCGTGCTCGGCGCCCAGCAGGATGTGGTCGTTCGGACCGTACACATCGGCGTCCAGGATGCCGGTGCGGGCTCCCAGCTGGGACAGCCCGATCGCGATGTTGACGGCGCAGGTGGACTTGCCCACTCCGCCCTTGCCCGCGCCCACCGAGACGATGTTCTTGACCCCGGGGACCTGCTGCTTGTCCGGGATCCCGCCCGTCCGCGAGACCTGCGCGTCCCACTTGATCTGGGCCCTGGGGGACCCTGGCAGGGTGGCCAGGGCGGCGTCGATGTCATCGTGGATCTTGTTCTTGAGCGGGCAGGCCGGCGTGGTCAGCACCACCGTGAGCCCAATGGTCTGCGGGTCGACGATGCGCAGGTCGCGGATCATCTTTAGCTCCACCATGCCCCGATGGAGCTCCGGGTCTTTGACCGTGCTCAGGACGGCGAGGACGTCGTCTTCGGTGAGCTGTTTAACTGCCATATAAACCCCTTCGAATTATAGGCGGGATGGGATCCGTTACTGGCTGCGGATGTAGCCCAGGATGATCTCATCGATGACCCGCTCCACGGGGGCCAGGTCGTCGGTGAACACGATGCCGTTCGGATGGGCCTGCCGGACCCGGCCGGTGGCCAGGGCGTCCTGCACGATGGGGTCGAGCGCCAGGTTCTGGTTGGCCAGCGCCCGAGCGCGAAACTCCTCCACGCTGGTTTCGGTGTTGGTGGCGAAGATGACGCTGTTGGTGTAGGCCTCGACATCCACCACGAAGACGCTGGGGTAGACCGCCGTCAGCGTCCCACTCAGGGCGTCGACCAGCCGGTAATCGCTGGCGGTGCGCCCGGCGTTGATGGCGAGCACCCCGTTGGGGGTCAGGTGGTCGCGGGCGCTGGCGAAGAACTCGCGGGTCGTCAGGTAAAAGGGGATATACGGCTGCCGGTAGGCATCCACGGCGATGACGTCGTAGCGGCGGTTCGTCGTCTGCAGCCAGTAGCGGCCGTCGGCCACGATCACGTTGAGGTTGGGTTCGGTCATCTGGAAATAACGGCGGCCCACCTCCACGATCCGGGGATCGATCTCGACCCCGTCGATCGGGATGGGGCCGTCGATGCTCGTGTACTGGCGCGCCACCGTGCCGCCGGCCAGGCCGATGATGGCAATCCGCTCCGGTCGAGCCCCGGAGCCAAAGAGGGGCGCCAGCAAGAAATAATCCCAGGGGCCGCGGGTATAGAGCGTGGTCGGGTCGTAGATGGAGTGGACGGCATGGCCCTCGTTCAGAACCAGGTCCGTCCGGGTGCCGTCCTGCACGACCTGGATGTAGTTGTAGGCGGACTCGGCCTCGAATAGGCGCGTGCCGTAAGCGGCCGCCCGGATGCCGCCGTGCTGGATCAGGGCGAGCCCCAGGATCACCACCGGAACCGCGAGTGCCCACCGGCCCCCGCCGTAAGCCCAGAGGCCAACTCCGGAAACGATCCCCAGGCCGATGGCCAGGATAAAGATGGTAGGCCGAGTGCCGAAGCTCGGGATCAGCCAGAACACCGGGATGAACGTCCCCAGGATGCTGCCCAGGGTCGACAGCGCATACACGGCGCCGGCCGCATT
>VBID01000089.1 GCA_005880615.1 Chloroflexota bacterium | reverse complement strand
TCCCGTTGAGGGTCAGGGATGCGGTGCCTTACGGGGGCTCGGACCAGCATCAGAATCGGGTTGCTTGCAGGGCCCAGCCGAAGACCTGCGGGACCAGGCCCATCACGGTGGTCCCCAGGGCGCTCAGGCCCACTACGACAGTCATCGGTAATCCCACGCCCTCGCGCTCGACCGGCGCCCCCTCCGGCACCGTGACCATCACCACGATCACCCGCAGATAGTAGTAGAGGGAGATGACGGTGGTCAGGATGCCGACGATCAGCGGGATCCACAGGTGCGCCGTGACCAGCGCCTGGAAAACGAAGAGTTTGGCGAAGAACCCGACCGTGGGGGGAATCCCGGCCAGCGAGAGCATGAAGATGGTCATGGTGGTGGCCAGGAACGGTCGCCGGTAGAAGAGGCCGGTCCAGTACGTCAGCTCATCCGCGTGCTCCCCTTTGGCGTCGAGCGCGGTAACCACGGCGAAGGCCCCGAAATTCATGGCCGCGTAGGCCGCGATGTAAAAGAGCGAAGCCGCCAGGCCATCCGTGGTGCCGGGCAGGATGCCCAGGAAGATAAACCCGGCGTGCGCGATGCCCGAGTAGGCCAGCAGCCGCTTGAGGTTGCTCTGGGTGATGGCCACCACGTTGCCGATCGACATGGAGAGCACCGCGATCAGGGCCAGCGGCACGTACCACTGGGCTTCCAGCGAGGGGAGCGTGGCCACGAAGATCCGGCCCACCGCCGCGAAGGCGGCCGCCTTGGTGGCCACGGACATGAAGGTGGTCACGATGGTGGGGGCGCCCTCATAGACGTCCGGCGTCCACATGTGGAAGGGCGCGGCCGACGCCTTGAAGGCCAGGCCGACGGACAGGAAGCCGATCCCCAGCAGGAGCAGGACGTTAGTGCCGGGGCTGGAAGTGACGAAGGCCCGGATGCCGAGCAGGGTGGTGCTCCCGGTCGCCCCGTAAATCAGGGCCATGCCGTAGAGCAGGAAGCCGGTGGCGAAGCCGCCCAGCAGCAGGTACTTGAGGCCGGATTCCTGGGAGTGCTCCTGCAGCCGGGAAAAGCTGCACAGCACATAAAGGGCGAGCGACAGGAGCTCGATGCCCAGGAAGATCGTCATCAGGCTGGTGGCGGCCGCCAGCAGCATCATGCCCGCCGCGGCGGAGAGCACCAGGGCGTAGTACTCGCCGAAGTCGAGATGGACGCAGCGCAGATATCGCGGCGAGATGAGCACGGTCAGGATGGTGACGGCCAGCAGCAGGACGTTGAAGAAGGCGGCGAACGAGTCCCCCGCCATGGTGTCAGCAAAGGCCGAGCGATGCTGGCCCCAGAGCGGGATGCTCGCGATGAGCGCGATGGCGAGGCCCACCACGCTGACCACCGCCAGCCAGCGCCGCCGATCCGGGGGGACGACCAGGTCCAGGAGGAGGACCACGACGATGGTCCCGGTGACCACCAGCTCCGGGAGCACGGTCTGGTAGTCGATGTGGACGGCGGAGAGGTCGATCACCGGCTGACCACCGCCTGCACGGTCGCCTGGACGGCGGCCGGGAAGAACGCGGGCGAGACCCCCAGCACCACCATCAGCGCCAGCAACGGTGCCAGGACGCCGGCCTCCGTCCAGCGCGCCTCGGCGAACGCGGTCGGTTGTGACGGCGCCTCCTGGAATGCGCCCTGGTACATGCGGAGCACATACCAGGCGGCCAGGATGACGCCCAGGCCGGCCCCCACTGCCAGCGGCAGGAAGCGGCTCCAGGCTCCCAGCATGATCAAGAACTCACCCACGAACCCGTTGAGACCGGGCAGCCCGAGGGCCGCCAAGGACACCACCAGGAACAGGGCCGCGAACAGGGGGGCGCGTTGCTCCAGGCCCCGGAGCTGGGTCCGGTCGCGGGTGCCGGCGCGCCGCTCGATCATGGCCACGGTCAGGAAGAGGGCGGCGATGATCACGCCGTGGTTGATCATCTGGATGAGCGCGCCTTCCACGCCCAGCAGGTTCTGGGTGAAGATGCCCAGGCCGATGAAGCCCAGGTGGCTCATAGACGCGTAGGCCACCAGCCGCTTCAGGTCGCTCTGCACGAGCGCCATCAGCGCTCCGTAGAGAATGCCGGTCACCGCGAGCCCAGCCAGGTATGGACCGGCGCTGCGCGTGCCATCGGGGAAGAGGGAGAGGTTGAAACGGAGGAACCCATAGGCGCCTAGCTTGGAGATCAGACCGGCAAAGATGAGGAGCGTTGGGACCGGGCTGGCGGTGTAAGCGGCGGGCAGCCAGGTATGGACCGGGAAGAGCGGCATCTTCACCGCAAAGGCGACGGCGAAGCCCAGGAACAGGAGGACCTGGATCCCGACCCGAATCCCGAGCACGTCCACCGAACCGGTCACCGGGTGCTGCACCAGGGTCGACCAGTCAAAGGTGAGCGTGCCGGTCTGGTTGGCATTCAGGGCGGCCAGCGCCAGGATGGCGACCAGCATGAAGAAGCTGGCCAGCACGGTGTAGATCAGGAACTTGAAGGCGGCGTAGATCCGCCGGCCCTCGCCCCAGGCGCCGATCAGGAGGTACAGGGGGACTAGCGTCGCCTCCCAGAAGACATAAAAGAGGATGAGATCCAGGGCCACCAGGACCCCAGTGGTGGCGGCCTCCAGGACCAGCATCAGGAGGACGAACTCCTTGAAGCGCGGCATCTTCGGGTCGGTGACGGCCAGTGCCAGCAGGAAGAGGAGGGCGTTCAGTCCGAGCAGGAAGAGGCTCAGCCCATCCACCCCCAGGTGGTACGAGATCCCGAGGTTCGTGATCCAGCTGTGGTGTTCGTCGAACTGGAGGCCCGCGGTGCCCTGCTGGAAGCCACCCAGCAGCAGGCCGACCAGTACCAGGGTGAAAACGGTGGTCAGGACGCCAAGCTGCTTGATCGCGCTCCGCGCCGCGCTGGGCGCCAGCAGCACCAGCAGCGCGCCGGCCAGCGGCAACAGGACGGCGATGGTGAGCCAGGGGACGGTGGCCGGCAGCTGGTACCAGCTCATAGGGCGTGCGTCCTCAGCAGCGTGTAGCCCAAGTAGGCCGTGAGCAGGGCAGCGCCGCCCAGGGTCCAGAGGGCGTAGCGGCGGACCTTGCCCGTTTGGAAGTGCCGCCAGTCGTCGGCCAGATCGCCGATGCCGAGCACCAGGCCATCGATGAATCCGTCCAGGACGCGCGGCTCGAATATCTCATCCAGGAAGCGGCCCAGTGCCGTCCCCGGCCGGACGAACAGCCGGTCGTAGAGCTCGTCGACGTAGTACTTGCGCCAGAGCAACGTGTATACCGGCCGGACCCGGGCCGTGATCGCTGCCGCGGCGGCTGGATCCCGGGCATACAGCCGGTAGGCGAGCAGGAAGCCGGCCAGCGCTACCACCGAGGTCACCGCCGCCAGTCCCAGGAATTCCGCCGGACTGGCCTCGGCCGTCGTGCCCAGGACGGGCTGCAGGAACCCGCCGACGCCGATGTAGCCGCCGATGATGGCGAAACCGGCCAGGATGATCACCGGCACCGTCTGCACCGGGGGCGCCTCGTGCAGGTGGCGCGGGTCATCGGGCAGCCACTCCCAGCCAAAGGCGATGAAGAACAGGCGGAACATGTAGAAGACCGTCAGGCCGGCCGTGAACAGGGCGATCAGCCCCAGTAGCGGGACGGCCGGCCCCATCGTGAGGGCGGCGTGGATGATCTGGTCCTTGCTGAAGAACCCGGAGAGGAAGGGCGCGCCGCTGATGGCGAGGGTGCCCACCAGAAAGGTCCAGAAGGTGATGGGGAGGCCGCGCCGCAGGTTGCCCATCTTGCGGATGTCCTGCTCGTCATGGAAGGCGTGAATGACGTTGCCGGCCGCCAGGAAGAGCAGCGCCTTGAAGAAGGCGTGGGTCATGAAGTGGAACATGCCGGCCGTGTAGGCGCCGATGCCCACCGCCAGGAACATGTAGCCGATCTGGCTCATGGTCGAGTAGGCCAGCACCCGCTTGATGTCGACCTGGACCACGGCGATGGTGGCCGCGAAGAGCGCGGTGACGGCGCCGATG
>VBID01000088.1 GCA_005880615.1 Chloroflexota bacterium | reverse complement strand
GTCGTGACTGATGAAGATGAGCGCGTAGAAGGTGTTCTCCTTGAGGTCGGTGATGACGACTTTCTCGACAGTCGCGTGGAGGCCGCCAATCATGCTCTTCAGGAGATCGTGGGTCATTGGTCGTGGGGTCACGATCTTCTCGATCTGGAGGGCTATGGCGTTGGCCTCGAAGATGCCGACCCATATGGGCAGGACAGCGGAACTCGCCGGATCACGGAGGATGATGATCGGCATGTTCGTGATCGGATCTATCATCAACCCCTTGATCTTCATCTCCAGTTCCATCGCAGCGCCCTCACCTACCCTTCTATTCGGAATGCAACGTCATTCTATAGCCTGCCGGTCGGGGTGAGTCAAGCAGCCCGGGATCCGAGTAGGGGCTCTCCGCTCAGTGAATGCGCGTGGGCGCGCGTGATGCGCACTGTGAGGAAGGTGTTAGGTGTTGACGCGTCGGCGGGGACGTGGACGATACGGTTGCAGGTGGTGCGTCCTCTAACCCCCGGGCCCTCTTTGGGAGGCCGGCCGTCCAGAAGGATCTCGAAGCTCCGACCCACGAGGGCGGTGTTGCGGCGCAGCTGGATCTCTTCCTGGATCGTCAGTATGGACTGCAGGCGCTCCTGCTTGAGCGCCTCCGGCAGAGCGTTGGTCATGCCGGCCGCGACGGTCCCGGGGCGCGCGGAGTATGCGAACGCGTAGACCTGATCGAACTCCACGTCGCGCAGGAGTGACACGGTCTCTGTGAAATCCTCCTCGGTCTCTCCGGGAAAGCCAACGATGATGTCCGTGCTGAAGGCGATTCTCGGGACGTTGCACCGGAGGTAGCTGATCTTCTGCAAGTACCGCTCCCGGGTGTAGCCGCGCTTCATGAGCCTCAGGATTCGATTGGACCCGGACTGGGCGGGGAGGTGCAGGTGGTTGCAGACCGATGGAACGTCGCGCATGGCGTCCATGGTCCGGTGATCGAGGTGCCCGGGGTGGGACGTCGTGAAACGCAGCCGGCGGACTCCCTCGATGCGATCTGACATCCGCAGCAGCGAGGACAGCTCATCGGTCCCGTGATGGTAGGCGTTGACGTTCTGCCCGAGGAACTCGATCTCGGGGTACCCGCGCGCCACCAGGTCCCGAACCTCGGCCAGGATTTCCTGGGCGGAGCGGCAGACCTCCCTGCCTCGCGTGAACGGCACGATGCAGTAGGTGCAGGATTTGTTGCACCCCTCCATGACGGTCACGTAGGCTCGTGGTCCGGCGCCGCGGGCCGCCGTGCTCATGACGAGATCGACGTAGGGCGCCCGGCGGAAAATCGTCTCGCCCTCCAGCTGGGCGACGCATCCGCAGACGGCGATCACGAGATCGGGATTGAGCCTCTTGAGGCCGCGGAGCTGGCCGAGACGTGAGAACACCTTCTCCGCAGCCTTCTCCCGTACGCTGCACGTGTTGAGGAGTATCAGGTCGGCCCGATTCACATCGGCCGTCGCCTCGTAGCCCAGCGGCCCGAGGATCCCGGCCATTTTCTCCGAGTCGTGCACGTTCATCTGGCAGCCCCACGTTTCGATCAGGAAGCGCCTCATCGCGCTCCCCTCCGACTGGGGCGCCGCGATCGGGACGGCAGGGTGGCCACGTGGCCATCTCCAACAAGCTGCGGCCGCAGCCTGCGGTAAGTGACCGCCAGCGCTTCGGGGATCACGCGAGTTCCATGCACCACGGTCATGAAGTTCGTGTCGCCGTCCCAACGGGGTACGACGTGAAGGTGGAAGTGCCCCTCGATGCCGGCGCCGGCGCTGCGTCCGAGGTTCATGCCAAGATTGATGCCGGACGGGTGATAGATCGATCGCAGCGCGGTCTCGCAGCGGACGGCAAGATGAATCATTTCTTCGAGAACGGAAGGTGAAGCCTGCGCCAGGCTCGGCAGGTGTTCGAATGGCACGATCATGAGGTGGCCGTTATTGTAGGGGTACTTGTTCAGGATGACGAAGTTGGTTTTGCCCCGCAACAGCACGAGGTTCGCGCGGTCGTCACGGCCCCGTCGCGCCCTGCAGAAGACGCAACCGGCCGCCTTTCTCCGCCCGGATGAGACGTAGCGGAGGCGCCACGGGCTGAAGAGCTTCTCCATCGTGCGCCCTAGGGGACAAGGCTTCGGGAGCGCCCAGCGACTCAGCCCTCCGCGCTCGAGCCGGGGAGCAGGACGGCGGAGGCTTCAGTGGCGGCTCCCGGCGAGGTGTTGATGAGCTCCTTGAGCTCCTTGCCGGGCTTGAAGTACGGGATCCGCTTGGCGGGGACGTCCACCTTGTCTCCCGTCTTCGGGTTCCGCCCCTGTCGTGATCGTCTCTGGCGGATCCGGAAGCTGCCGAACCCGCGCAGCTCGATCTTCTCGTCCTTCTGGAGCGCGGAGACAATCGAGTCGAAGACCGTGTTCACGATGATCTCCGAGTGTTTCTTGGTGAGTTCGGAAACCCGCGCCACCTCTTCCACCAGCTCCGCCTTGGTCATGGACGCGCTCCCGGTCTCCCCGCCGGCGCCCACGAGGGCAGCCGGGCGGCCGATGCCCCCGTCCCTTCTACTCGTCTTCGCCCTCGTCATAGGTGTCGCGCTCACGCTTTCGCTTCTCGTCGCGGCCCCGGCGGCCGCTCAGGTGGCCGATGGCCTCGCCCAGGTTCACGCCTCCGCTCCCCTGCGAACGCATATAACTCCGCAGATCCTCGCGACTCTGCTCCTGGAGACCCGCCTTGATCGAGAGGCCGATCTTCTGCTCGGCGACGTCCATCTTGATGATCTTGGCGGTGACCGTCTCGTCAAGGCCCAGACGGTCGGAGGGCTTCTCCACTCGTTCCTCGGCGATTTCCGAGACGTGAACCAGCCCTTCGATGCCCTCCTGGATCTCGACGAACGCGCCGAAATCGGTCAGTCGCACCACCCGCCCGGTGACCAGGTCGCCTATCGCGTGAGCCTTGAAAAACTCCTCCCAGATGTTCGGCTGGAGCTGCTTGATACCGAGGGAAAGCCTTTGGTTCTCGGAGTCGATTTTCAGAATGACCGCCTCGACCTCGTCCCCCTTCTTGAGCATCTCGGAGGGGTGCTTTAGACGCTTGGTCCAGGACATGTCGGAGATGTGGACGAGGCCGTCGATACCTTCTTCGACCTCGATGAAGGCCCCGAAGTCCGTCAGGTTCCGAACCTTCCCGACGATCCGGTCTCCCTCGTGGTACTTCTCGCCGATCGTCTGCCACGGGTTCGGCTCGGTCTGGCGGAGCCCCAGGGAGAGACGCCGAGCGGTCTTATCGACATCCAGAACGACCGCCTCGACCGTGTCACCGACGGCGAGCACCTTGGAGGGATGCTTCACGCGCTTCGTCCAGGACATCTCGGAGACGTGAATCAGGCCTTCGACTCCGGGCTCGAGCTCGATGAAGGCGCCGTAGTCGGTCAGGCTGACGACCTTGCCGTGCACTCGCGATTCGCGCGGATACTTCTCCTCCACGCCCTCCCACGGGTCGGCGCTGCGCTGTTTGTAGCCCAGGGAGACACGCTCCTTTTCGGGATCGAACTTGAGGACGACAACCTCCACGTCGTTCCCGACGGCGAACAGCTCGCTTGGATGGTTGATGCGGCCCCACGACATGTCCGTCTTGTGCAGGAGGCCGTCAATGCCTCCCAGATCGATGAAAGCGCCGTACTCCGTGATGTTCTTGACCACCCCGCGCACGATCTTCCCTTCTGTCAGGGCATCGAGGGTCCGGCGCTTCTTCTGGGTGTTCTCCTCCTCGAGCACCGCCTTGCGGGAGAGCACGATGTTTCCGCGCTTGCGGTTCACCTTGATGACCCGCATCTGGAGCTCTTTGCCCTTGAGGGCGTCCAGGTTCCTGACCGGGCGGATGTCGACCAATGAGCCGGGCAGGAAGGCGCGCACGCCGATGTCCACGGCCAGGCCGCCTTTGATCCGCTCCTTGACGATCCCGGTGACCGGCCGGCTGTCGGCATAGGCGCGCTCGACCTCCTCCCAGATCTTCATCTTCTCCGCTTTCTCCTTGGAGAGGACGACGTAGCCGTCGCGGTTCTCGGTCTTTTCGAGGAGAACGTCTATCTCGTCGCCGACGTTGACGTGGGGTTTCCCGTCGGGCCCGATGAACTCGTCGAGATCAATGATGCCTTCGGACTTGTAGCCCACGTCGACGATCACTTCGTTGGCGCCCACACGGAGGACGCGGCCCCGGACCACCTCCCCTTCAGCCAGGGTCCGAAGGGACTGGTCGTACATATCCAGCAGCTCCTGGTACTCGCCGTCCGAGAACTCCGCGACGACGCCGTCCATCGGCCTAAGGGGTTCGCTGCGCTTGGGTTTGGGAGAGTGGGACACGCTCTGAGGAGTGACGTCGAGCTGTCCCAGAGTGGGGTCGTCCTTCATTTTCTGTACATCCATGCAGGCTGGTGCCTCCTTGTCATCCGGGCGGCCGGCCCTCGCGGTGCGATCGTCCGGTCTCTTGCTCCGGTTCAGTGGCGCCTCGAGGAATGCAACACCGCCTGTTCCTCCAGGTTCCTCCCATACCGGGGTTGCGCAACTATACTGGCTCGAGGGGCTCCTGTCAATAAGAAAAACTTTGTTTTCATTGGATTACGAGGGTCGGAGGGGCGGTGTCCGCGGGCCTTCGGTACGCCTCATAGTCCGATCCAGAGCCGCCAGGAACTTCTCGATCTCCTCGCGGGTCCCGACCGAGACCCGCACCGCATCCTCGTACCCGTAACCCTCCATCGGCCTCACGATGACCCCGAGTCGGAGCAGCTGCTGAAAGAGCTCTTCCCCCTTGATCCCGGTTCTGACGAGGACGAAGTTGGCGACGGACGGGATGAAATCGATGCGGCGCCTCAAGAGCTCATCCTGGAGGAACCGGAGGCACCGGCCATTCTCGGCCCGCGAACGGGCAACGTGATCGATGTCGTCGAGAGCTGCCTGGGCCGCCGCCTGGGCTGTGATCGAAGTGTTGAACGGCGAGCGGACCGCCTCCATCGCAGATGCCACTTCTTTGACGGTGGCGGCGTATCCGATGCGCAGGCCTGCGAGCCCGTAGATTTTGGAGAAGGTCCGGAGAACGACGAGAGGTCGACCGCTCTTGAGGAGGGACAGGGCGTCGGCGCAGTCCCGGGCCTCGACATAGTCGAGATAGGCCTCGTCGATGACGGTCAATACGTGAGGCGGGAGCAGCTCGAAATAGGTCTCCGCCTCGTTTCGTGAGACGTACGTGCCCGTGGGGTTGTTCGGATTGGCGATATAGACCAGAGCGGTCAGCTCATCGCAGGCGGCCGCCATGCTACGCAGATCATGACGGTGATTCTTGAGAGGGACCACCTTCAACGGGGCATTCATCCCCTGCACGGCGAGGCGGTACATGATGAAGGCCTGGTCGGCCACGACCGCCCCCTGGCCCCTGGCGAGGAAGGTCTTGGCGATGATCTCGACGAGCTCCGTCGAGCCGTTGCCGAGCACGATCTGGGAGTCCGGGACCCC
>VBID01000008.1 GCA_005880615.1 Chloroflexota bacterium | reverse complement strand
CCACGTCGGTCGTCAGGTCGGCGATGTCCTGCACCGCGGGATGATGCTTACCCAGCCAGGCCAGTAGGGTACCCAGGTAGTAATCGTATTGACGAATGGTCAGCGGGCTCAGGTTGCGATCGAGCTCGCAGGCCTCCAGAAAGGCGCGCACGCGGCCGGCAAAAGGTGCCGGGATGGAGACGGCCTCGGGCTTCGACGTGGTGAGGACGGGCACGCTCTGGCCGCGATTCTAGCGCGTCTTGACCGTGCTGACCGTCCTAGCCCGAATCCTCCGAATCGAACTCGCATCTTGGGCGCAGGGCGGCCGATCCGGGCGTTGGCTCCTGCGCGCGCTCACTCACAGATCGACGGATATGCTCGTTCGTGTGCTCGTCGCCGCCTTCGGCTCGGCGCACCCCGCATCCCAATCTGCGTCGTCCGATCGGTGGATCCGGGCTTCAGTTCGGGCGGAGCGCACGATGTAGCGCCACAATCCCGGCCGTCATCCGCTCCACCTGCACGTCGCTGAACCCAACCTGCTCGAGCAATCGGGCGAGTTCGATGGGGGAGGGGAAGTCCTGCACGGTGTCCGCCAGGTAGCGGTAAGCACGCTGGTCCATCCCGAACCAGGCGGCCACGCGTGGCATCACGCCCGCCAGGTAGACGCGGTAGAGGAGGAAAAGCGGACCTCCAGGTGGAGGCCGGAATTCCAGGATGACCAGCCGGCCGCCCGGCTTCAAGACGCGGAACATCTCGCGCAGACCACCCTCCCGGTCCACCAGGTTGCGCAGTCCGAAGGCGATGGTCACTGCATCGATGCTCCGATCCGCAAGCGGCAGAGTCATGACGTCACCCAGCTGGAATTCCACGCCTGGGACCTGCCGGCGGGCCAGCTCGAGCATGCGCGGCGAGAAATCGAGCCCGATCACCCGGCCGCCCGGGCGGGCGTAGGGCAGCAGCTCGGCGGCCAGCTTGCCGGTGCCGGTGCAGAGGTCGAGGGCCACGCTGCCCGGCCGAAGGTCGGCCAGCCGGGCGGCCCGGCGCCGCCAGGCGCGATCCCGGTCCAGGCTGAAGAGGGTATTCTGCCGGTCGTAGCCGGTCGCGATCCGGTCGAACATCTCCCGGATTCGCTCGGCCCGGGCCCGCTCGGTCATCTCCGCCAATATACGTTCGCTGCCCGATGCTGACCCTCTCGTCGGCGGCCTACGATTAGTGCAGTCAATGCCTGAGCTCGCCCAGCCCGTCGGTCTTGGCCTGGCCGCCCGCGGCGACGTGCGGGAGACCGTCGAGTGGGCGCAGCGCGCCGAAGCACTGGGCCTGGACGCGGTCTGGGTGCACGACAGCTACTTCGAGCGGGACGCGGTGACCTACCTCAGCGCCATCGCTCACCAGACCAGCCGAATCCAGGTGGGGGCGGGGGCATTGAACCCCTACACCAGGCATGCCGTAGTGGTCGCCATGACCCTTTCGGCCTTGGATGACCTGGCCGAGCGCCGCGTCGCGCTGGCCCTGGGCAGCGGCCTGCCGCTGCGGCTCTCGCAGATGGCCATCCCCTACGACGACACGGTGGCCAAGGTCTCGGTCGCCATCGACCAGATCCGTTCGCTCTGGCGGGGCGAGCGCCTCGTCCTCAACGACAAGGTCCCGCCCATCCAGCCCATGTTCCAGCCGACCCACCGCATACCTGTCTATATCGCGGCCTATCGCACGCCCTTCCTCGACCTGTGCGGCGAGAAGGCCGACGGCTACCTGGCCCGGCCGGCCGAGTCGCTCCCCGCGTTCAGCAAGATGCACGAGCGGGTCCTCGCCACCGCCGCCGCCCACGGCCGCCCGGCCGACGCCATCGACTTCCGCGGGTATCTCCTGACGCTGATCGACACCAGTCGTCGCGAGGCCCTCAACCGGGCCAAGCGAGAGCCGTTTGTCATCTACATGATGTCGGTGCTGAGCGACATCTCCCTGAGGCGGGCTGGCTTCGACCCCGAGCTGCGCAACCGGATCGCCGCGGCCTGGCGGGCGGAGGAGTACCACATCGCCAGCCAGCTGATCCCGGATGAGCTGCTGGACGCCTTCATGCTGTGCGGCACGGTCGACTCGGTGGCGGACCGGGCGGCCGCCTACCACCAGGCCGGCATGGACATGCCGCTCCTGCAGCCCATCGTCCAGGAGGAGGCGCAGGTCAAGGCGGTCCTGGACGCTGCCCTGGACTATGGTCGCCGGGGCGCGACCGCTGGCGTCGCAGCGCCGGCGGCGGCGACCGCTAGAGGTGGAGAAACCGAGCCCCTGGCGCGCCGCGTTGGCCGGCGGTTGGACGCCTGGTGGGAGATCGTCCGGCCCTTCAGCTTCACGGCCTCGGTGCTGCCCGTCACCGCCGGCGCGGCGGTGGCCTTCGAACAGGGCCGGATGAATTGGTGGCTCTTCCTGGTCGCGCTGGTCGCCGGGGTGGCGCTGCACGTGGGGACCAACGTCGTCAACGAGATCTACGACGTCCGGCTGGGGGTGGATTCGATCACGTCACCGCGAGCGTCACAGGCCATCCTCAAGGGCCGCGTCACCGAGCGGGAAGCGTTCGCCGTCGCCTTCTCGGCCTTCGGCCTGGCCATCCTGCTCGGCATCGTCCTCTTCCTGGTGCGCGGCCTCCCCATCGTGGGGTTGGGCCTGCTTGGGCTGCTGGCGGGCTACTTCTACACGGCGCCGCCGTTCCAGTACAAGTACCGGGCCCTTGGTCTGCCGCTGGTATTCCTGCTCATGGGGCCGCTGATGGTCGTGGGGAGCTACTACGCCATCACCGGCGGCTTCGACGCCCGCCTGCTGGTGGTCTCTATCCCGGTGGGGCTGCTAGTGACCGCCATCCTGCACGGCAACGAGTGGCGCGAC
This sequence comes from Chloroflexota bacterium, assembly GCA_005880615.1. Classification (GTDB taxonomy): domain Bacteria; phylum Chloroflexota; class Dormibacteria; order CF-121; family CF-121; genus CF-121. The sequence continues at coordinate 1,382 of VBID01000008.1, read as the reverse complement.
ATCACGGAGGACACCCGCTACGGCTTCAGCACCCTGTCGTCCCGAGTCGGCCGGGCGAATGCCCACTGGATCTACGTGATGCTGGTGCTGGGCGCCTATGTCGCCATCGGACTCGGTGTGATGGTGGACGCCGTGCCCAAACCCGCGCTGCTGACCTTGCTCAGCCTGCCGCTGGTGGCCTGGGTGCTGCGCTCGGCCGAGTTGGGCGCGGCCGGGAACCTGCGGGCCATCGCCAAGATCGACCTGATGACGGCACGCCTGCACAGTGCCTTCGGCGCGCTGCTGGTGGTGGGGCTGCTGGCGGCCTCCTCCGTCCGCTGAAACGCACGGCGCTGGGGCTGGGGCTGGCCGGTCTAATCTGGACGGCTGCCTTCCGCGGCCCCCGGACCAAGTTCTGGCCGCGCATGACCGTCGGGGTGGGCAGCCTCGGGCTGTACGCGCTCCTGACCCAGCCGGCGCTCCGCCGGGAGCGACCGCACTGGCGCGACGTGGCCGTGGGGCTCGGCTCGGCGGCTACCTTGTACGGCGTCTTCCAGGTGGGCGACCGGGCGGCGCGCCGAATCCTGCCGACTGGGGCTCGCGAGATCGATGACATCTACCAGCTCCGGACGGCCGCGCCGCGCTCGCTGATCGCGGCTGCGCTGGCCATTGTGATTGGACCCGGTGAAGAACTCTTCTGGCGAGGCCTGGTCCAGCGGAGTCTGCAGCCCCGGTTCGGCCGCCTCGGTGCCGCATTCGTGGCGTCCGGGATTTACGGCGGGATTCACGTGGTCTCCGAGAACCTGACCCTCACCTCCGCCGCCGGAGTGGCCGGCCTCTTTTGGAGCGTGCTCTACGCCCGCGAGCAGCGGCTGCCGGGGCTGATCGTCAGCCACGTCGCTTGGGACATCTGGATCTTTCTGATCGCGCCCACGGTCTAGACAGGTCCCATCGAGTTGACAGCCAGCCTCAGCGTTGGTACTATCACGATATATCGTGATACTAGCGAAGAGGAGGAGATTCGAGATGTGGTCAAGAGGTGAATTTCGCCGAGGGCCTCGGCAGTGGGGGGAGCGCTTCTTCGAGAAGGGCGACCTGAAGTACGTGATCCTGGAGCTGCTCAAGGACAAGCCCAGCCATGGCTACGAGCTGATCCGGGCGCTGGAGGACCGCTTTAGCGGCTTCTACGCCCCCAGCCCAGGCGCCGTCTATCCCACGCTCCAGCTTCTGGAGGACATGGGATACGTGACGGTCGTCGAGCAGGACGGCAAGAAGGTCTATACCGTGACCGATGCCGGCCGGACTTTCCTGGCCGAGCGCAAGCCAGTGGTCGACGAGATCTGGAACCGGATGCGCGACCGCTGGGACCCGGAGTTCAGCCGTGAGGTCCATCGGGTGATGCA
>VBID01000061.1 GCA_005880615.1 Chloroflexota bacterium | reverse complement strand
GCACCTCGATGTCGGCTCGTCGCATCCTGGGGCTGGAGTAGGTCCCAAGGGTTGGGCTGTTCGCCCATTAAAGCGGTACGCGAGCTGGGTTTAGAACGTCGTGAGACAGTTCGGTCCCTATCCGTGGTGGGCGCAGGAGACTTGAGAGGCGTCGTCCCCAGTACGAGAGGACCGGGATGAACGGACCTCTGGTGTCCCGGTTGTCACGCCAGTGGCAGCGCCGGGTAGCTATGTTCGGATGGGATAAGTGCTGAAAGCATCTAAGTACGAAGCCCACCTCAAGATTAGGTCTCCCACTGGGTTAACCAGGTAAGACCCCAGCAAGACCAGCTGGTTGATAGGCCGCAGGTGGAAGAGGGGCAACCCTTGGAGCTAAGCGGTACTAATCGGTCGAGGGCTTGACCATCTATCACTCACTCCTCAGCGCAGTCGCGCGAGGAGCGTGCGCAGTGCATTCCTATCGCATTCTTCGCAGTCGCGCACACCCGAAAGAGACTTCGGTGACCATAGCGGCGGGGAGACACCTGTTCCCATCCCGAACACAGCAGTTAAGCCCGCCTGCGCCGATGGTACTGGGCTGGCAACGGTCTGGGAGAGTAGGTCATCGCCGAGGTCTCTTTCTTTTTGCCCTGAGTCGACGTCGGCATAATGGACGGATGCCCGAACGGCTGGCCGGAAAGACGAAACACACGGAGCTCACGTTGGATGAGATCGCCTCCATGCAGCCCGGGCTGGGGCGTCTCATGCCGGAGGTCTCGCAGCGCTACCACATCGCCTACTATGCCGCCAAGGGCGGCAACTGGCGACTGGCCGCCTACCAGCTCCGCGAGCTGGGCGGGCTGCTCCGATTAGGGGCGGCTACCAGGCCGAAATACGCGCCGCAGCTGACCGCCTTCGAGAAGGTTCACCTGTTGGCGCTGCTGGAGGCCGTGGCGCAGCGTGACTTTCCTACTTTCGAGCGCGCCTTTGGGCGGGCCACCGAGGTGGCCAACATCTATCACCAGGCGACCGATCACGCCGAGATCATCTGGCGGCTTCCCCCCAATCCCCCGGACCACCTGGACCTGGGGCCGCAGGCGGAACCCGACCCCGCGGCGTCCTAGCCCGGATTCTGGCTAGCTGATAACCTCCCGGCGCACGGTGAGCCGGTCTACCATGTCCATCTTCACGCGGACGCCAAGGCCCCAGCGGTAGGGGACCGCCACCGTCCCGCCCTCTGCCAGCTCGAACGGCGGATCCACTATGTCTTCAGCCCAATAGCGGTCGCTGGCTGAGAGATCGCCAGGCAGCTTGAAGTTCGGCAACGACGCCAGCGCCACGTTGGCTGCCCGCCCGATCCCGGTCTCCAGCATGCCGCCGCACCAGACCGGGATCCCGGCGTCGGCGGCCAGATCGTGGATGCGCCGCGATTCGGCGAACCCGCCGACCCGGCCCGGCTTGATGTTGATCACCCGGCAGGCCCCCACCTGGATCGCCTGCCTGGCAGCGCGGCTATCCTCGATGCTCTCGTCCAGGCAGATGTCCGTCGCCATCTGCGCCTGGAGCGCGGCGTGGTCCAGCAAGTCCCCGGCGGTCAGCGGCTGTTCCAGCATCAGCAACCCATAGTGATCGACCTCGCGCAGCCGGGGCGCATCATCCAGGTCGTAGGCGGAGTTCGCGTCCGCCATCAAGCTCATCTCTGGGTAGCGGGACCGAATCGCCGCCAGGACGTCGAGGTCCCATCCCGGTTCGATCTTGATCTTGATTCGTTGATATCCCTGGGAGAGATGTTCCTCGATTTGCTGGAACAGGGACTCCAAGTTGGCCTGGATCCCCACGCTGACGCCCGTCTCGACGCTGCTGCGCACGCCGCCCAGCCAGGAGGCGAGCGACTTCTGGGCTGCCTCGGCGAAGGCGCCGCTCAGCCCCATTTCCAGGGCGGCCTTGGCCATCCGGTGGCCGCGCACCGGCCGCATGAGGCGCTCCAGGTCCTCCACCGAGGCCAGTTCGCGTCCCCGGACGGCGGGAATGAGGTACTGAGTCAGGATCCCCCAGGCGCCGTCGACCGTCTCCGACGAATACCATGGCCCCTCGCCGGCGACACACTCGCTCCAGCCCGATATGCCTTCGCACTGCAGCCGCAGGAGCAGCGGAAAGCGGTCTTGCTGCACGCCGAAGCTGGTGCGGAACGGTCGGAGCAGGCGCATCTGCAAGACACGGAGTTCGACGGCCTCAATCTTCACTGGCGAGCCTCTGCATCACGTAGACGCCGTCGCGCTGAAAATCCACCGCGATCAAGCCGTCCGCCAGGGCTGCCTCGAACGCGGCTCGCGTCTCGGTCCGCCACCGCTTGGCCAACTCCATGCTCTGCAGCTTGATGGCCTGGAAATCTCGCGGCACTGCGATGAAGGCCCTGGATGCTCCCTGCAGGTCGAAGTTGAGGCGGCGCGGGTCGCCCTGACCATCAACGCCCAGCATCACGACCGGCGGACCGGCGGCTGGCACCGACCTCGGCTTCATCAGCCACCACTCCGCTTCGAGCCGATCGGTGGCCAGCCCGCGGTTGAGGTCGTCGTCCATGACCCCGTAGTGGTCGCGGTCGTAGCGCCGGGCGATGGCGCCCAGCCGGTGCAGGTTGATGTAGGCGTTGCGCGCCTCCAGCGGATCGAAGGTCCAGGTGATCAGCTCCAGACCGCGCCGCCGGGCCTCCTCGGCCTGGGCCAGCTTCAACTGGACGCCCAGGCCGGTTCCCCGGTAGGCGGGGAGTACGCCCAGCTGATGCGAACATAGCCGGCGCCTGCCGTCGCGGTCGCCCAGAAACCCGAACACGAAGCCCACAATGGTGGCGTCCGGCAACCAGGCGCCCTGCACAATGCCGCCGTTGAGCTGCATGGTGAGCAGGAGCTCGCGCGGGACCACATTGCGCTCCGCGGCTCCCCAGATAGTCCGGCTCAGCTCCTCGCAGCCGGCGTAGTCCTCTTGCGTCCGCGCCAGCCGGATGGCGATCGGCGGCACCCGGACATGCTAGCAATCCAACCCCCGGCGCCGTGCTACTTGCAGGTCCAGGCGTCGGTGGCGCCCCGGTTGTAGAAGACGAGCGCCGCCCGGGCCTGGGCATGGGGGTCCCAGATGTTCCAACCTGCGAAGTAAGCGTTCCAGGTCGAGGGCATGAACTGGAAAAGGCCGCTGGCCCCGCTGGAGGCGTTCACCGCCAGCGGGTTGTATCGGCTCTCGCAGTGCGCCACCCGCAGCGCCCAGGTCAGACCCGGGCTGCTCCCGAAGACCGCGTAGATGGCTTGCAGGCCGACCCCGGCATTGGCGGGGGGAGCTGGCGCCACCATGGCCCCGCTGACGACGGGCCCCGCCCCGACCGAAGCGGGGATCCGCTCCATGGTGCCGGCCGGCCCTTCATCAGCCGGGGCGGGCTTTGCCTGCTCGAAGGCCATCGGGTCCCGGGGGCCGAATGGCACGCTGGCGACCGCCACCTGCCGGGCACTGGCGGCGGCGAGCTGGGGCAGCGCGTGGCGTGCCAGCACGATGGGAGCTGCCAGCAGCAGGCCGAGCGCCAGGACGGTGGCGTGGGCGGCCAGGGCGGAGGCGCTGTCGGCGCGGCCCCTGATCCCGATCAAAGTAGGACTGTAACGTTCAAACCGGCTTGCCTCCGTCAGTGCACGCGCCAGCGAGGTGTGGCCCAGGCGGGACGTTGGCAAGACGGCTACAGGGACGAACGAGCGTGACGGACCGTCGCCAACCCTACCACACGGGGTGGGCGGGCCTCTACCCTGGGCCCGGATCGCGGCTAGATGCGCTCCAGCAGCCGAGCCAGAAGCTCGGTCCGCTGCAGCCAGCTGGAGACCAGGAGGTGCTCGCTGTCGGCGTGCGCACCACCGCCGTCTGGACCCAGACCGTCGAGGGTCGGGATGCCGAGGGCCGCCGTGAAGTTCCCGTCGCTGCCGCCCCCGGTGCTGGTTTCCTCCAGCGCGAAGCCGATCTCGTGGGCGACGGTCTTCGCCAATGCCGCCAGGCGAGCGACGCCTTCGGTGCGTTCCATCGGTGGCCGCTCCATGCCGCCTTCGGCCGTGACCTGCGCTCCGGGTAGCACCGGCGACAGGGATCGCATGGCGCGATCCACCCGGGTCGCTTCATCCCGGGTGGCGAGCCGAATGTCGATCAGGGCTTCGGCCTCCGCGGCCACTACGTTGGACCGGGTGCCGCCCCGAATCACGCCGATGTTGACGGTGGTGCCGCGCCCCGCATCGGCCAGGGCTTTGATGCGTGGGATCTGGTGGGCCAGCTCCTCGATGGCGCTCACGCCTTTTTCGGGCTCAACGCCCGCGTGCGCCGCCCGGCCCACCAGCCGAAGCCGGTAGTCGGCGACGCCCTTCCGAGCGGTCTTGATCTGCCCGCCGCTAAAAGCGGGCTCCAGCACTAGCACGGCCGCCGCGCCCGCGGCTCGCGCTTCGATCAGACCGCGAGAGGTCCCACTGCCGATCTCCTCATCGGACGTGGACAGGACAATGATGGCGCGCTGGGGATGGGAGGCCGCGATGGCGAAGGCCGCTTCCACAATGCCCGCCTTCATGTCGTAGCACCCGGGGCCGGTGACCCGGTCCCCGGCGACCGCAAACGGCAATCGGGCCAGGGTTCCGGCGGGCCAGACCGTGTCGTGGTGGCACAGGATCAGGATGGGGGAGGGGCCGTCGCCGATGGTGATCTCGAGGTGGTCGCCGGCGGTCTCGCGAGCGTGCCGGCGCAGACGCCCGCCGACCATGCGCTGAAAGAGCTCTCCGACCTGGTCCGCGCAGTCGTCGCACCGGGCTTTGTCGAGCGAGGGGGACTCACGCTGGACGAGTCCCTCGAGGGCGTGCAGCATCGCCTCCCGGTCGGTGGCCACGCTCCACAGTGTGGCAAACGCCGGATCGACCGGTCGAGGCCTAGGAGTCGGCTGGCTCCCGTCCGCTCAAGAAGGAGCGCACCCGCTCGCCCAGGCTTGGCTCGGGGGCATACGCCGGAGCCTGACGCACGCCGACGGGCTCCGTCGCGGGGGCACCCTGGTCCGCCTCGACCGGGGCCGACTGCGGACTGCGGGCCTCGCTCTTCAGCCGGGCATTCTCTTCACGAAGCCGTTGCGTCTGGGTGCGCAGGTCGCTGATGGTTGTTTCGTGGGTGGTGATCCGGCGGCGTAGAGCACCGTGCCGCATGCCGGAGCGAGCGCCCGCATACAACATGTACATCAGGAAGAGCACGGTCACCAAGCCGGCCGCGATCACGACCGGGACCCAGTCGGCAACCCCGGTCCAGTGCGCGTGCCATAGAGTCACGTCGTGGGTGCCGGTGTTCTGGGCCGCATACAGGCCAACCGCCAGCAGGGCCAGCAGCAACAGGGCCAAGAACACGATCATCAGGAAATCATCCTCCTCCTACTGGTTCAACGTGTCGCTATCAGTTTACATGACAACGGCTACGTCGACAAGCGGGAAGGCGGGCGGCGGCCTACCGCTGGCCGCCCTCACGGCCTATCTCGGCCATGTGGTCCCGGTCGCGGCTTACGCGCTGGCCGCCCTTGCGGCCGGCCTCGCGGGCCTCATCGGAGGTGAACTCGTGGGCCGTGCCCTTGGCGTGGGCGGCACGACCGCCCTTCTCCGCGATCTGGCGTTGCTTGTCGGGCTCCATGGACGCAAACCCGCGGCGGTTGTGCTCGGTCATGCTGATCACTCCCATCGGGGACCCAGTCCCCGCAGCGTTGCTAGCCTGGTTGTTAGGTTAGCCTACAGAGCTACTAGCAGGCGCTGTCAATGGGCCGGATGCCCCACCGATCAGGTGTTCTGACTGAGGTCCCGAATGCCGGCCAGGGCGATGAAGGCCAGACTCACCACGGAGCTAGGGATCCAGAGCTGCCACGAGGCCCGCAGCGTGGAGGCGAAGGCCAGGGTTACGGTGACCGAGAGGGTGAGGCCGATGATTAACCACCAGGGCCAGCGTCGGCGTCCGGGCCAGGCCACCACCAGGCTCAAACACAAGGCGGCCAGGACGAACCCCCCTAGCATCCTGGCCGGCCTCGGCACGCCCCCCGGCTCGTCGGTGCCCCCACCAGGGCCAGCTTAGGGCCCCCAGCGGCGCGCGCCAATCGGCCAGACGGGGGATCTTTCGCCGGCCTTGAAGGCCAACCGGCGGAGGCCGAACGGCGGAATGAACTTAGTCCGAATCCACCGGGCTTAGAGAATGTTCAGGCGGGAGGCGGCCGCTACGGCCTCGGCCCGGTTGCGGGCGTTGAACCGGGTGAGCAGCGTCTCCATGTACGTCTTGATGGTGCTCTCGCTGAGATGGAGCCGGGTGGCGATCATGGTGTTGGAGTAGCCCTCGGCCACCAGCTCGAGGACCTGTTGCTCGCGGGCCGTTAGCCGCACGGCCGGCTGGGGTCGCGGCTCGGTCGCCGACGAGATCTCGGCGCGGGACGCCTGGGCCTGCGGCCCCACCAGGATGCGGTCGAAGGCGCTCAGGATACCGGCCGAGACCACCACCACCAGGCTCCAGAGCACGACCTGGGTTCCGGGAAACGGCTGGCCGGTGATGGCCGACATAGCGCCCTGGTAGACGCTGACCCCGACCACGAACACCGCGGCGGCCAGCATGCCACCCTCCGCCCCGTCGAGGGCGACCGCCTCCATCAGCAGCAGGATGAAGCAGACGTAGATGACCTCGGTGTGGACCGCCGAAAAGATGGCCAGGATGGCGAAGCAGCTCAGCTCGTCGAGGATCCAGAGCATCCGCCCGGTGCGGGCCAGGGCCGAATCCGGGGCCCGGCGGCTGGCCTGCAGCGCGTACAGGTTGTAGGCGGTTGCCCATAGGGTGAAAACCACCAGCAGCAGCACGGAGCGGGGCGGGACCAGCAACCCTACGATCAAGACGAAGGCCAGCCCTGGCCAGCGGACCACGGACCCGGCCAGAATCAATTGCCGCGCCTGGGTACTCGTCAGCCGCGGTCCGGAGCGCTGAAGGTATGTCGGCGGGAGTAGGTTCATGCCTTCCGGCTTGCCTCCCGCCCCCCCAAGGAGTGGCCCCATTCTAATGGCCGCTGGACGGACCGTAAAGCTGGTCAGCCGGCAATCAGGGTGCGCACGGCGCCGGTCTTCCAGTCAGCCACGGCGACCCGGTGGCTATTGGTGTCGGCCACGTACAGGCCGCGCTCTCCGGCACACACGCCGGCGGGCTCCCGGAAGGATGCGGCCCCGCCCAGCCCGTCGGTGCTACCGGCCACGCCGCTGCCCAGCCAGGTGGTGACCGTCCGGCGGCCGGGGTCCAGTTGCTTGATCTTGTTGTTGTAGCTGTCCGCGAGGTAGAGGCGGCCGCCATGGGCCGTGATGCCCAGCGGATGCTGCAGGCGCACCACGTCGCCCTCCCCGTCCACATCGCCGAAGACGAACAGGCCTTCGCCGACCAGGGTGGTGACCGTCCGGTGCTGCAAATCAATGTCGCGGATGGCGCTCACCTCCGAGTCCGCCACGTACAGGTGCCCATCCGCCAGGGCCAGCCCGCTGGGCTGGGCGAACCAGGCCTCTTCGAGGGAGCCGTCCTTGAGTCCTTCTCGACCGGTGCCGGCGAAGGGCTGGACCTCGGCCGAGCCCGGGTCCACCTCCCACAGCTGGTGAACCCCCGCCATGGCGATGATCAGGCGGCCATCGTGAAGGGCCAGGTCCCAGGGCGAGGACAGCGGCGTGCTGCGACCAGGCCCGCCCCGGCCCACCCCGTGCGCCTGGTCGCCGGTTCCGGCCAGGGTCCACACGCGCCGGGTCTCCAGGTCCGCCGCCCGGATGGCGTGATTCTCGGTGTCCGCCACGTAGAGAGTGCGGCCGCTGATGGCCATCCCCTGCGGCTGCTGGAAGGAAGCCGTTTCGCTGGTCCCATCTTCCAGGCCCGGCTCGCCCGAGCCGATGGCCCCCTTGATTGTCCCATCCAGCTCGCACGCTAGGATGCGGTGGTGGTTCGAATCACTCACATACAGGGCATCGCTGGTCACCAGCACTTTGCCCGGGAAGCGCAGGGTGGTGGCGGGTTCCTTCAGCTCCTCCAGCGCCAGGGTGGCCTGGCCGGGCGCCAGCAGGCCCTGCTCGGCAAAGTCGCGCAGCATGCGGTCGACCAGGGGATCGAAGGTCTCGAAAGGCAGCTCGCCTTCGTGCTTGCCGATGACCCGGCCTCCGGGGTCGATGAACATCAAGGTCGGCCAGGCGCGGCCCCCGTAGGCGTGCCAGACCTGAAAGTCGCGGTCGTTCACCACCGGGTGTTCGATGCGGTAGCGGAGCACGGCCTCGCGTAAGTTCGCGGTCTCACGCTCCGCCGGAAACTTGGGAGAGTGCACGCCCACCACCACCAGCCGGTCCTGATATTTGGCTTCGATCTTCCGCAACTGCGGAAACATGTGCATGCAGTTGATTCAGCAGAAGGTCCAGAAGTCGATGATGGCCAGCCGACCGCGAAGATCCTGGATAGAGAGCGGGCGGGATACGTTGAGCCAGTCCAGGCCGGAGGGGAATTCGGGCGCGCGGACCTTGCCGGCGTAGGTTTCGGCGGCCATGGCCTAATCGTATGGGAAGCCCGGGGCTCCGGAACCTTTTGGCCTACCCGCCGTCATAGCATCATGCGAATCCGCCGCTTCCTGATCCCCGTCGGCGTGGGGCTCTTCTTCCTGGCCAGCGCCCTGGTCGCGCTCAACCTGACCAGCGCCCAACCGGGCACCGATGGCCCGGTGATCGTCACCTCGCACCCAGCCGCCAACCTGCAGCTCACGGTTACGCTCAACCACGGACGGCTGATTCTCGGCCGGGCGCTGACGGTCCAGGTGGAGCTCACCAACACCGGGACGGAGCCGGTCACCCTGCAGCCAGACGGCGTCTGCACCACCCCCCTCCGCCTGGAGCTGCACGACGCGTCGGGCCGGATCGTGTGGTCGCAGCCGGTCCCTATGATCGCCTGCCCCCAGCAGCAGCCGCCCGCCTACCGCAAGCTCGCCCTGCTCAATCCGGGTGAGACCCGCCCAGCCGCCACCTGCTTCGAGCTGGCCGGTACGCCGGATCAGTGCGTCGTCCTCGACCTCCCCAGCGCCTCCTACTGGGTGGCTGGTACCTACTACGGGTTCACGCTCCCACAGGCCGCCTTCCGAATCGCTCGCTGAGGTCGCGCATCCGGCTCGGCTTTTCTCGAATCCACCGAATCAGGCTGGCATCTCGGGCGCGGATGTGGCCTGAGCCGGGCGTCGTCTGCGCGCGCTCAGTCACGCATCGACGGATGCGCTCCCTCGCGTGCTCGTCGCCTCCTGCGGCTCGGCTCACCCCGCATCCCGATCTACGTCGCCCGATCGGTGGATCCGGGCTAAGCTTTTCGTGATGGCCGGCCCGGTCGATCTCTCCCCACTCCAGCGCGAACTCGATGCCCTGCGCCGCCAGCTGTGTCACTGTGACAATGCGGGTACCTGCCTCGGCTGCCAGGGGGTCGAGATGCTCCGCCAGCAGGCGCAGATGGTCGTCTCGGCCGCCACCCAGCCGGTACTGCTGCAAGTGGCGCAGGAGGCCCAGGCCCGGGAGCTGATGGCGCAAATCCAGCAGCTCCAGGAGCAGCTGATGAAGGATCCCGACGCCATGCGGGCGCTGGAGGATCTGATGCGGCACTTTCAGCCGCCGCCCCCGGCGGAAGATCACTGATCGCCTACAACTGGATGGCGGTGATGACGACGCGCTGAGTGTCGACCCAGTTGGGCCAGCAGGTAAACAGCGTCAATCGCACGTCCGGTGTCGGATCCAGGATCTGCACCGCGGTGGGCGCCACGATGACCCTGGTGCTAACCCGATAGCGCTGCACCTGCCCGCCGATCGCGACATCGATCTCATCGCCCGGTTGCAGGTCTTTCAGACGAGCGAAGATACTGCCCTCGATGTCGTCGTGGCCGTAGAGCACGGCATTCCCGCTCCCGAATCCAGCCGAGAATGCGTAATGCGTGACGGCGTAGCCGTGGGCGATGAGCATGCCGCCCTTGGAGTCCAGCCCCCGCTCGAAAATGGGGGCGCCAGCGATGGCCAGCCGGGGAATGGTCAGGGTCGCGATCACGTCGTTGGGTCCCGGTGCCGTGGACAGCTGCCGGCTGGGGTTCCGATGCGTTCTGGGCTGCAGCGCCCCGCCACCGTCCGTGGATGGCAGCCTCTGGACCAGTGGGGCAGACGCTGAGCTCCCCTGGCCGTGCATCGTCCAGACCGCGCTCCCCGCCAGCGCCAGGCCGCTGGCAATCAGCAGCCCCGCTATCAGGTTTCGCCTCATCATCCCCCTCATCTTCAGGGGCGCCCGCAAGCCTGTCAAGGCTGCGTTCGAGGCGATGGGGGCTGGGGAGGGAGGGGGGAGGGCTAGTGGAGAGGGGGCGCCGAGGGGCCGGTCTCGGCCACGGCCTGCTGCCGCACCGCGAAGGCGATCCGGTCGTCCAGCCGCCACTCGGCTTCGAGCTCCAGGATGCTCACCAGGATCTCTTCGATGGAGTTCCCGAGCTCCATCTGCCGCTGCATTTCCCTGCGATCTGCCGCCAGATCCTGTTTCATCTGAACCATCACTGACCTTGGTTCCCTTGTACGCTTGCTTCCTTAAGGTCAAGTGCACAATGGGGGGTCCCACTGAACTGTGGCGCGGTCGTTGCCGGACCGTCATTCGGCGTTCCAGATTGGGGCTGCCGCAATACGCCCGTGGTATGCTGCTCGCGGGCTTGTCCGGCCGGTCAGGGGCACGTCCATCTCGCGCAGGACCGGAAATACATTCGCGAAGGAGCAGGCGTTAACGTGGCGATGAACGGCACGATCAAGCGACTCGTGGTTGACAGAGGGTTCGGGTTTTTGAGCGGGGAGGACGGCAAAGAATATTTCTTCCACCGCTCGTCGGTCGACGGCTCGTTCGAGGGACTGCAGGAGGGCCAGAAAGTCACTTTCGACGTTGAAGCATCGGCCCCGAAGGGCCCCCGCGCCTCTCGCGTACGCGTGGCGTAGCGGAGACGCGCAGGAGCAAAACCCGGCCGCGGCCGGGTTTTTTCTTTCCTGAGCTGGTTTGCGAATAGCGGAGGTCGGGGAGCGGGCTTCGCTCCTATGGTGGAACGAGGATGGGGACGGCTGACGCCCTCCGCGCAGCGGTGCTGGCATTGCTGCTGCTCGTCGCCGGCTGCGGCGGCACCAGCTTGCCGCCCACCGGGAACACGCCGCCGCCGCCGGCGGCGCCCGCCCTGGTCCAGGTCGAGAATCTGCCGGCCGCTCGGCCGCAGACAGGCCTGCAGCGCGCGGACCTGGTCGTCGAGTACCTGACCGAGGGCGGCATCACCCGCCTCACGGCGATCTATTTCGCTCCCGCCGGCGCGGGCCGCATCCAGCCGGTGCGCAGTGCGCGGCCGATTTCTCTGGTCTTGGTCAAGGCTTACGGCGGCGTGCTCTTTTTCTCCGGCGCCAGCAGCCACGTCCTCGGCCAGATCCAAGCCGAGAATATTCCGGCCCTTTCGGAGGGCGCGGATAGTGGGCAGTACTTCGCCCGCGACCCCAACCGGCAACCGCCCCATACCCTGTACACCACCTTCGACCAGCTGCGCCAGGGCGTGGAGAAATTCGGTCTGCATCGCACCTATCCGTTGCGCGAAGGCCGACCGTCGGGGGCCGGCGATGCCGTGAGCCACTTCGGCTTCGCCCAGACGCCGTCCCATCGCGTCGCCTACACGTATCAGCCGGCGGGCGCCGTCTACACCTATGCCACGGACACCGGGGCCATGGCTGATGCGGAAACCGGCCAGCCGCTGAAAATCGCGGCGGTGGTGCTGGTCCGGGTGACGCATCACGACGCCGGCTTCACGGACATCAACGGCGCTCCGGCGGTGGCCTTCGACCTGCAGGGCGCCGGACCGGCCGACATTTACACCGGCGGCCAGCACTACAGTGCCACCTGGGACCTGACGGTTCCCACGCAGCCCCTGAAGTTCGTGGGCACGGACGGCAAAGAGGTCCTGCTGCCGCGTGGGCTCACCTGGATCCACCTGGTGGACCCACAGACGCCGGTGACTGCGAGCTAGGCTGGCTCCGCCTACGCGCTGGGCGGAATTTTCTCGGGCGGCCTGAGGGCCACCCTCAAGAATTCGATCCGCCTCGGCCCCGGCATAGAGCGATAGCCAGGTGATCGGCTGGCGTCAAACGGCTCGGCGTTCTAACCAGGTCCACGCGTTGCCGCTCCGCGTAACCGCCCCGACTGGCGGTTACGGGAGCCAAATCTCCGACGCCGACTGCACGTCGGTGATCCACCAGCGGCTGTCGATATCGACCAGCGTGTAGTGGTAGTAGCCTAGGAACCGGTGGGTCGTGCGCCGGCCGAGCCCGACCCCTTTCTCCGCATCCGGGACCAGCCGGTAGATCCACTCCTCCTTGGTGGTCACGTTCACGTTTTGCGGCCCGGCCTGCAGCCCGTAGGTCGGCAGTTCGAGCTTGCCGATCTGGAGGTAGGTGGTGTACGAGACGTCCAGGATCTGGCAGTCGATCACCAGGCTGGCCGCCGGGAACGACTCGAAATCGCCCGACAGGTCGTGGGCCACCTGCGACAGCATCGGCTCCAGGTAGACCTCGCGCAGCACCTCGGTGTCGCGATTGTTGTAGGCCTGCTGGTTCAGCTTGATGGAGCGGAGCACCGTCTCCTTGATGGCCTGGACGTTGATCGTGGTTTCCTGGCGCACGCGTAGAGCGTACCGGAAACGCCCACCCCGCTCAGCCGGTCACGCCTTCGTAAAGCGTTGTTAAGGCAGGGGGCGGGTGGCCATAGGGTGAAGCCTTTGTGCCCGCCGCGCGTCGAATAGGTGAGCAGATGGCACGAACTGCCAAAGTCGGTCCGCGCCCATGAAGAATGGGTTCAACTGGAAGCTCTGGGCGCTGCTGGGCGGCGGCACGGAGGTCTTCCTGATCATCAGCGCTACCCGCTGGGCCCCGTCCCGGTTCACCTACTTCCTGGCCGTCCTGTTCCTGCCGGTCATGGTGCTGACCGGCTTCTGGAGCCGCAAGTACTTCCTGCTGGACCAGGAGAAGCAGGCCTTGAGCCACCGGGCGGAACGCAGCATGCAAGAGGTGACCCGCTTCTTCGAGACGGCGACCGCCGTCTCCAACCTGAGCAAGCTGGGCGAGAACCTGGATACCCTGGCTGTCAAGCTGGCGGAGCTGCTGGACGTCGAGATCTGCGGCTTCTTCCTGCACCAGGAGGGCCTCGAATCGCTGATCGCCCCCACCGTGCCCAGCGGGCTGCGCGAGGATCGGCTGTTCAGCCAGATGCGGCTCAACCAGCTCCGGTTCGCGGCCAACGCCTCCACCCTGGTGGGCCGGACATTCGTCAGCCAGGAACCGCTGATCATCCTCGATTGCCTGCACGACCCGGACGCCGCCCAGCTCCTGCCCGCCCAGTTCGGCTACCGCGACATGCTGCTGGTGCCGCTGGGAGCGGCAGGCCGCCCGGTGGGGGTGCTGATGCTGGCCAACAAGCGCCATGACGCCTTCAGTACCTACGACGTCAAGCTGGCCACCTCGCTCGGCTCGGAGGTCGCCGTCTCCATCGAGAACACCATGCTCTTCGAGCAGACCCGCCAGCAGGCGCAGCGGCTGGACGCCTCCATCGAGATGCTGCGCAGCGTGTCCCAAGCGCTGACCGTCAGCAATCCCACGTCCCTGCTGCGCGCAGTGGTGCAGGCCGTGCGCACCCTGAGTGGCGCCCCGGCCTGCCTGATCACCCTCAGCACCGACGGAGCCGAGCTGCAAACGGCGGAGGTGGGCGAGGGGTTCGACCCCGCCCTCGAGGGGCGCAGCTTCGGCCAGCTCTCGCCCGGCATCGTGACCCAGGTGGTGGTCGAGCAGCGGGCCCTCTTCAGCGAAAATCTGAAACAGGATCCCCGGTTCGCCGCCGACCCGCTGGCCCGGGAGTATGGGCTGCAGGCGGCCATGGCGGTGCCCATGTTCCTGCAGAAGGAACTGGCCGGCACGCTGTCCCTCTACTACCTGGAGCCGCAGCGCATGGACGCCACCTTGATGCAGGTCCTGCAGATCCTGGCCACCCAGGCGGCGGTGGCGCTGGACAACGCCCGCCGCTACCAGCGCGAGCGGGAGACCATCGAGATGCTGCGCCGGGCCAACGTCGAGCTGCAGGAAGCCGACCGGATGAAGTCCGAGTTCCTGACCAACCTCTCCCACGAGCTGCGCACGCCGCTGAACGCCATCATCGGCTTCTCCGAGATCCTGCACACCATGCCCGACCTCTCCGCCGACGAACGCGCCGAGTTCTCGGACAACATCCACCGCAGCGGCCGCCGGCTGCTCAAGCTGATCAACGACCTGCTGGACCTGACCACCATCCGGGCGGGGCGTCTCAAACTGCAGCCGCAGTCCTGCCTGGTCGCGGAGGCGGTCGACGCCGCCCTGTCCGAGAACGCGCCGGCCGCCAACCAGAAGAACCTGACGGTGCGCTCGGATGTGCCCCGCGGGCTGCAGGTGACCTACGACCCGCGCAGCCTTCGCCACATCGTCTACAACCTGGTCAACAACGCCATCAAGTTCACGCCGCAGCAGGGGCGGGTGACGGTGTCGGCCGCCAGCACCCCGGACGGCACGGTGGTCGAGGTCCGGGACACCGGGATCGGGATCCGGGCCGAAGACCAGGCGCGCCTGTTCGCGGAATTTCAGCAGCTCGACGGCTCGACCTCCCGGGCGTTCGAGGGGACCGGCCTGGGCCTGGTGCTCAGCAAGCGGCTGGTCGAGATGCAGGGTGGGCGCATCTGGGTTGAGAGCGAACCCGGACAGGGGAGCAGCTTTCGGTTCTTGATCCCGCACACGCCCATGCTGGCGAGGGTGGCATGATCTCAGCCGTCCCCCGCCGCATCCTGGTCGCCGAGGACGATCCCGAGCGGCTGGAAGCGATCGAGGACCGTCTCCAGGCGGCCGGCTTCACCGTCATTCCAGCCGTGGATGGGTTGGACGCGCTGGACCGGGCCCGCGAGGACCATCCCGACGCGGTGGTGCTCAACATGCTGCTGCGCCAGATCGATGGCCTGCGCGTCTGCGAGATCCTGAAGGCGAACCCCGCCACCACCAACATCCCGGTGGTGCTGGTGGCCGGCATTTACGCCGGGGCCGATGAGGGCCAGCGAGCGCTGGCCGCCGGCGCCGACCGATTCCTGGCTGAGCTCGGGCCGCTGAGCAGCGGGGCCGGCCACGATCTGGGCGCCGGGTCAGACCTGGTGGAGGCGCTGCAGCACGTGCTGGGCGCCCAGGCCGCCGACGAACGACCCCTGGTGCTGGTTATCGACGATGACCCGGACAACCGGGCGTTCTTGGTGAAGGCGATCAGCCGGCAGGGGCTGGAGGTGGTGACCGCGGCCACCATGACGGCGGCCCGCCGCCTGCTCGATGGCCGGCAGCCGGCGCTGGTCTTCCTCGACGTCCAGATGCCGGGCGAGAGCGGGCTGGTGCTCCTGCCTCAGTTTCAGCGCGATTTCCCGGAGACCGTGACCGTGATGATGACAGCCTTCGGCTCCGAACAGGTGGCGGCGGAGGCCCTACGGGGCGGCGCCGACGACTACATCGGCAAACCGATTGAGCTGCCCCGGTTGCGGGACCTTCTGGAACGCAACCTGGAGAAGCAGCGGCTGCGGGCCGAGCGGCTGGCGTTGCTGCGCCGGCTAAAGGAGTCCAATCGCTACCTGGTGCGCCAGCACGCGGCCCTGCGCCGCGCGGACCACGAGATCATGCAGGCCAACCGCCAGCTGGAGCAATCGAACCGCTTCAAGTCGGAGTTCCTGGCGAACATGTCGCACGAGCTGCGCACCCCCCTGAACGCCATCCTGGGGTTCAGCGAGATCTTGCTGGACAGCAGCATGGAGCTCACGGCGGGCGAGCGGGTGGAGTTCCTGCGCAACATCCGATCCAGCGGACAGCACCTGCTCAGCCTGATCAACGACATCCTGGACCTGGCCAAGATCGAGGCCGGCAAGATGGATCTGCACGCCGAGGAAATGTCGGTGCTGGACGCCATCCACGAGGTCACCAGCATCCTGGAGCCGATGGCGCGGCAGCAGGGCTTGCGACTGCTGGCTAGCGGCCTGGCCCCGGTGGGCACCATCCGCGCCGACAAGAGCAAGTTCAAGCAGGTCCTCTACAACCTGCTGTCCAACGCCATCAAATTCACCCCGCCCCCCGGCAGCATCACGCTGGCGGTGCGCGACGACACGGAGCAGGTGACCGTCTCGGTCAGCGACACCGGCATCGGCATCAGGCAGGAGGATGTGCCCAAGCTGTTCCGCGAGTTTCAACAGCTCGACGGCACGTACACCCGCAAGTACGAGGGGACAGGTCTGGGTCTGGCGTTGTGCCGCCGCTTTGTGGAGATGCACGGGGGACGCATCTGGGTCGAGAGTCAGCCCGGCCACGGATCCACCTTCACCTTCTCCTTGCCCCGGCAGTCCCGCCTGCCCGAGGACGCGATGCCAGACGCGCCCACCCCGCCGGAGTTGATGGACCGGCCGCTGGTGCTGGTGGTCGAGGACGACCTGGTGACCAGCCAGCGGCTGACCAGCGAGATCCAGGCAGCGGGGTTCCAGGTGGCGCACGCGCGCGACGGCGACGAAGCCCTGCGCAAGGCGATCGATATCCTGCCGGACCTGATCACCATCGAGACGGTGCTGCCGCGCAAAGATGGATGGGAGGTCCTCCAGGAGTTGCGCCGCCGGGCCGCCACAGCCGACATCCCGGTCCTGATTTGCTCCGTAACCGAAAACCGCGGGCTGGCGGCCAAGCTCGGCGTCACCGAGTACGTGGCCAAGCCCTGGTCCACCAAGACCCTCCAGGAGGCTCTGCAGCGACTAGCCCAGCGGGTCTCCCGGCGGCGCGACCGGGTTCGGCTGCTGCTCTTGCACCAGGACCGGCGGGCCATCGCCGGGCTGGCCGCCGCCCTGGTGGAGGAGGGCTTCGAGGTCTTCCGGGCCGACTCCGCCGAAGAGGCGCAGGCCAAGGCCGACGCCGCCCCGCCGGACGTCGTCTTGCTGGTCCCGCCGCGCCCGGACTGGGCCCGGCTGATCTCGAAATTGGCGCCCCAGCCGGTGCTGCTGGCGGTGGGCGAGTTTGGCCCCGAAGTGCCAGCGATGGACTGGGCAGCCGTTATACCAGACGGACTCTTGGACCCCAGGCCGGTTCTGCACGCCGTCAAAGGCCTGGAGGTCGTTCAGCAACGAAGGAGGAGCGGCCGTGAGCGGCGGCAAGGTACTGATCGTCGAGGATAACCCGGTCAACCTCCGGTTGGCGCAGTTCCTCCTGGAGAAGGCCGGCTTCACCGTGGCCAAGGCGACCAGCGGAGCCGAATGCCTGGCCCAGCTGGAGCTGGACATCCCCGATGTGGTGCTCATGGACATCCAGCTGCCCGGGGAGGACGGGCTCTCCATCACCCGCAAGATCCGGGCGACGCCTCGCCTGGCGGCGGTGGTGGTGGTGGCCCTGACGGCCCACGCCATGGCGGGGGACCGGGAGAAGATCCTGGCGGCGGGATGCGATGGGTACATCCCCAAGCCCGTCGATCCGGGACGGCTGGCCGGCGAAGTCCGGCGCTATCTGCACCAAGGACGGTTGAAGTCGGCGTGAGCGAACGGCAAAAGCCCGGCTCCTTCCAGGAGATCCTGGAACAGAACCAGCAATTCATCAGCCACCTGCAAGCGCTCCAGGAGTCCGCGGACGCGCAGCTGGCGGCCAAGCAAGACGACCTGGCCCAGACCCGCAGTCGCCTGGAGCAGGCGACCAAGGAATTGACTGGGCTGCGCCACGACAAGCTGGAATGGGCGACCGCCCGCCAGGCCCTCACCGAGGAACTCGAAACCCTGAAGAAGCAACACACCGAGCTCAAGGTCGCCCACGACAACATGAAGGCGGAGTTCAACCGGCTGGAGGCCGGCGTGGAGCGGGCCGCCGCCCGCGACACGGAGCGCCGCACCGAGCTGCAGCGGCTGGAGACCGAGCGCCTGGATCTCAGCCGCCGTCTGGACCTGGAGCAGCAGCAGTCGATGGAGCGGATGACCAAGGTCCGCCACATCCTCGACGGGCTGCAGGCCGAGCTCGATGGCTTTCTGCAGCAAGGGCGGGTGAGGGCCGCATGACCGACACCCCCCGGGCCCCCAAGACCTTCGCCCAGATCCTGCAGCAGAACCAGGAGTTCATTTCCCACCTCCAGGTCCTGCAGGAGGATGTGCAGTCGCAACTGAACAAGCGGGAGGCCGAGCTCGCCCAGGCGGCGGAGCGCCTGGCCCAGGTGCAGAAGGACCTGGACGAGCTGACCAGCGCCCAGCTGCGGTGGGCCATGGACCGCCAGGCGCTGCTGGCCGAGCACGAAACCCTGAAGAAGGGACACGAGGCGCTCAAGAGCTCGAATGCGGCGATGCTGAGCGAGCATGCCACGCTGAAGAAGGGGAATGAGGCGCTCAAGAGCTCCCATGGGGCGATGCTCAGCGAGCACGAAACCCTGAAGAAGGGGCACGAGGTGCTCAAGACCTCCTATGCGGCCACCCAGGCCGAGCTGATCAGGGTCCAGCAGGAGGTCCAGCTGGGCAAGACGCGCGACGACGAGCGCCGGGCGCAGCTCCGCCAGCTGGAAAAAGAACGGATCGAGCTCAGTCAGAGGGCGGAAGCCGACCAGCGGAAGCTGCGCGAGCAGCACGCCGCCTTGAGCAAGGACCTGGAGTCCCTGCAGACCGACCAGCTGCAATGGGCCGTGGACCGGGAAGGCTTGCTCAAAGAGCGCGACGGGCTCAGCCAGCGGCACACCAAGGTGACGGCGCAGCTGGCCGACCTGACCCGCCAGGTGCAGCTCCTGACCACCGAGATCGAGCCGCTGCGGACGGCTCGGGACAAGTGGCAGGTCGAGCGGCAGCGCCTGATCGCTGACCTGGGTCGGCTGGAGCAAGAGGCGCAGGCCAAGGATGCGCAGGTCAAGGCCGACCGCAAGCTGCTCCAGAGCGAGCTCGATGACGCGCGCAAGCAGCTGAAAGACACCACACGGCTGCAGCAGGAGCGACAGCAGCTGGCGGACGAAAAAGCGGCCCTGCTGGCCAAGGTCCGCAGCCTGGAAGGGGACTGGCAATCGCGCGAAGGCTCCATCGCCGAAGAGAAAGGCAAGCTCAAGCAGCAGGTGCAGGAGGCCCATGCCCGGGTGGCCGCGGTCCAGCAGGACTACGACAAGCTGAAGGCGCTGCACGCCGACCTGGCCGGCGAGTCGGGGAAGAAGGCGGAGGAATGGACGGTGCGTGAGCACCGGCTGACGGCGGAGAAGAACCAGCTCAAGGTGGACCTGGAACGGGTGCAGGCCGAGCTGTCGGCGATGAGCGACCGCCATACGGAGCTGCAGAAGGGTCTGAAGTCCCAGAACACCGAGTTGGAGGTCGCCTGGCAGAGTGAGAAGGCGTCCCTCAAGGCCCAGCTGGGCGAGTCGCGCAAGGCTGCCAGCCAGGGGCCCACCCAGGTCCAGCTGATCACCAAGTTCGAGGGCGAGAAGCGGGCGCTGCAAGCCCAGCTGGACGCCATCCGGACCGAACTGGCCGCCGCCGGCAAGGGCAAGGAAGCAGCCGCCGCGCTGGCGCAAGCCAAGCGCGACTTCGAGGCCAAGTTCCGGGTCATCTACGACCAGAGCCACGACCTCAAGTCCCCGTTGAACGCGATCAACGGCTTCTCCAACATCCTGCTCAACCCCAAGGAGAACCAGACCACGCCGGAGGAGCGCCAGGAGTTCATCTCACACATTTACGAAGCGGGCCGACTATTGCACGAGCACATCAATGAGCTGATCGAGTTCGCCAAGCAAGAGGCCGGCATCCAGGAGAAGCCGGTGGCGATGATCCCCCCGGCGCCCAGTGGGGGAACCAAGGCCCCCATCATCCTGGTGGCCGACAACGACGGCGCCGTCAAGGACCGCATCGAGCCGTTCCTCAGCAACGCCGGTTACGAGGTCCTGTTCGCCGCCAGCTCCCAGGAGGCGCTCAAGAAGGCGGTGCAGGCCCAGCCGCTGGCCATCCTGATCGACGCCGCCCTCCCGCCCAACGGCGGGTCGGGGCTGATCTATGACCTGCGCCGCGAGTCCAAGACGCGGGACATCCCGGTGGTGCTGACGTCGAAGGTCAACAAGGAATCGCTGGGATTCGATATCGGGCACAGCGACTTCCTGACCAAACCCATTGACCGGCAACAGCTGCTGCAGATGATGGTCAAGTACGACCTGCTGGCGGATGGCAAGCGCTCCAAGAAGACGCCGTCCTCCATCCTGGTGGTGGACGACGACCCCCAGAACGTCCGGTTGCTGAAGGCCATGCTCAAGCCGTTCAACATGGAGGTGCTGGTGGCCGACGGCGGGAAGTCGGGCATCGAACAGGCCCTCAAGAAGAAGCCCGACCTGATCATCCTGGACCTGATGATGCCCGAGGTCGACGGTTTCGAAGTCGTGTCGGCCCTGCGCGGCAATCCGGACACCGCCCAGATCCCGATCCTGATCTACACCGCCAAGAACATCACCAGCGAGGACCGCGAGCGGTTGCAGGGCAACATCCAGTCGATCATCCAGAAGGGGGACTTCGGCAAGGAGCGCTTCCTCGAGATGATTAACAGCCTCCAGACCACCCCGCCGAGTTGAGCCGGCCCGGCCCTCCCGGGAACTCGGTGACCACCCTCGATCTGCTGCTGGTTCGCCTTCGGTTCGTGGCCCTGGCCGTGCCGCTGGCGATGCTGCTGGTCATGCCCAGCCGGTCGTGGGTGCTGGTGGTGACCATCGATGCCGCGGTGGCCGCCTACAACGGGGTCATCTTCCGGGCCCTCAAGCGCCGCGCCAGCGGGCGGCTCCCGGATGGCTACGCGATGCAGGTCCTGATCCTCGACCACGTGGCGGTGTCTGCCTTCATCGTGCTCTTCATCATCAGTCCCACCACCAGCTCGCCCTACCTGCTGTACGCGGCCGTGGCCACCGAGGCCATTTTCCGGTTCGACATCCGGGGCGGCATTCTCACCGGGGCGTTTTTCGCCACCGGCTTTTTCCTCTTCCAGCTGGAGGGGCTGGGACTCGACGTCTCTCTGCGCGACACGCTCCTCCGGGCCGTCCCCACGGTCGCCGGGGCCACCGGGCTGGGGGCGGCGGTGCGGGTCCTCAACCAGGAGATCCAGGACACGCGGCGCCAGCTGGAGCAGACCGAACAGCTGCGCCGGGTGCTGAGCGAGCTGGTCGGGGTGGTCAACCTGATCCGCATCCTGGAGACGGTGCTGGAGACCGGGATTCGCCTGCTGCAGATGGAATCGGGTGCCGTGGCGCTGCTGGACGAGAACCGCAAGGCCTTCGTGATTCGAGCCGTGCTCAACCAGCCGCCCCTGCTGCGGGATACCGTCGTGGAGGCCCAGGGGATTGTGAACCGGGTGGCCCGCGAACGGCAGATCGTGATGGTGGCGGAGCAGCCCTTCCTCAGCGACAGCCGGCCAGGGCTCGATGACCTGGTCTCGGAGATCGCGGTAGGCGTGCCGGTGCTGCTCGACGATCGGGTCATCGGCGTCCTCCAGCTGAACCGCCGCGGGGAAGTGCGCAAGCTGTATCGCTGGGAAGAGGCGGCGCTCCAACTGTTGGGGCAGCAGCTGGCTGCGGCGATCCGCAACGTCCGCTTATTTGAGGAGGCCGATACGCGCGCCCGGCGGCTGGTCCTTCTCAACCATTGCATCGACCGCATGAACCAGCGGCTCTTCGAGCCCGACCTGCTGGACACCCTGGTAGACGGGCTGGTGGAGCATTTCGAGGTCGAAGTCGCCCAGGTGTGGTTACTAGAGCAGCCCGACGGATCGCTGCGATGCCAGGCCACCCGCCACACGACGGGGAGCGCCATGCCGCTACCGGCGCGGGTCGCCCAGGGGACCACCGAGATCGGCCGGGTGGCCGTCCTGGGCAGTACCCTCCTGGTGGAGGATCCCGCCCGCGACCATCGGTTCGAGAACCGCTCCTGGCTGGAACAGGAGGGGATCCGGTGCTTTGCCGGCTTTCCGCTGCAGGTCAGCGCCCAACAGCTGGGCGTCCTGGCCGTCTACACCCGGCAGATCCTCGACCGGAACGCCATCGAGCTACTCACAGTCTTCGCCCAGCACGCGGCCACCGCCATCCATGAGTCGAACCTCTTCCACCTGGCCACCGAGCAGAAGGCGCGCCTGGAGGCAGTGAACACCGAACTGAATCGGGCCAACCAGCACAAGTCGGAGTTCCTGGCGCACATGAGCCATGAGCTGCGAACCCCACTCAATTCCATCCTCGGCTTCTCCCAGTTGCTGCAGGAGGGCGACGGCGGGGTGCTCAGCGCCG
Source organism: Chloroflexota bacterium (assembly GCA_005880615.1). Lineage (GTDB taxonomy): Bacteria > Chloroflexota > Dormibacteria > CF-121 > CF-121 > CF-121. The sequence continues at coordinate 2,472 of VBID01000061.1, read as the reverse complement.
ATCAACGGCAGGACGTGGAGATCATCGCCTCCAACGGCCGGCACCTGCTGTCCCTGATCAACGACCTGCTCGACCTGTCCAAGCTGGAGGCGGGCAAGGCCCAGCTGCACCGCGGCGAGATCGAGGTCACAGTCCTGGCTTCCGAGTGCACCGGCGCGGTGAGCTCGCTGGCCAAGACCAAGGGACTCGAGCTCACCGTCGCCGTCTCGGAGGGGCTGGAGGAGGTCTACGGCGACCGGGCCAAGATCAAACAGATCCTGCTCAACCTGCTGGGCAACGCCATCAAGTTCACCGACACCGGGCAGGTGGAGCTCAGCGTGGAGCGGCGCGGCTCGGAGGTCTGCTTCAGCGTGCGCGACACGGGCATGGGTGTGCCGCTGGAAGACCAGGAGCGGATCTTCGAGAGCTTTGCCCAGGGACCCCACAGCGCGGAGGGCAAGATCCAGGGAACCGGCCTGGGCCTGGCCATCTCCCGACGCCTGGTGGAGATGCACGGCGGCCGCATCTGGGTGGAGAGCAAGCCGGGCCAGGGCAGCACGTTCACGTTCACCATCCCACAGCGAGGCGTGCTCGAAATCATTCCACCGGCCGCCTGAGGGGACCCACTATGATCCGGCCGTGGCGGGATTCCCGTGGCTGCCAGGCGTCCATCCGGCTCCCAACATCCAGGACGCGGCTGACATCTACGAACTCGAGAACCTCGCGGCCGACCCCGAGCAGCGGTTGGAGAAGGCCATGTGGGCCATCGCCTCCTGGGAGGATGCGGTCTTGCTCGATCTTGGGGCCGGTACGGGGTTCCATCTGGCGCGTTTTCACGCACGGGCTCGACACGTAATCGCTGTGGAGCCCCACGACCCGAGCCGGCTCCGAGCCATGGAACGCGTCGCACGACTTGGGCTGGAGCGAGTGTCGGTGATGACCGGGTCTGCCGAGCGCCTCCTGCTGGCTCATTCCAGCATCGATGTGGCCCACGCCCGCTTCGCGTACTTCTTTGGTCCGGGTTCCGAGGCCGGCCTGGATGAGCTGCGGCGCGTGATCCGCCCGGGTGGGACGGCGTTCATCATCGACAACGACTGGCACCACGGCACGTTCGCCGGATGGCTGCGGCGCAGTTCGTGGTGCAAGCACCTCGACCCGGAGGCCTCCGAACCCTTCTGGAATGCGCAGGGCTTCGCGGTCACGCGGGTGGCGAGCGAGTGGCGGTTTCAGAATCGGGCCGACCTAGAGGCGGTGCTCCGCATCGAGTTTCCGCCAGACCTGGCTCCTCAGCTCCTGGCCGAAGTCTCAGGTAGCCGAGTCGACTACGGGTACTGCCTCTACCACCGCCGCTACTGACCGGCTGCGCGGGCTGAGTCATCACTAGACAAGGCCGTCAGGTGTGCCCGTCGATCCTCTTTTCAAAGCACGCGCTGGTCCCCGTTTCGGCGTAGTCGCCCCAGCAACAGATGGGTTTGAAGCCGGCCCGGCGATAGAGGGCGATCGCCTCAGCCTGGTAGATGCCCGTTTCCAGCACCAACCGATGGACGCCCAAGTCCCGCCCGGCGGCTTCGAGATGCTCCAGGATCTTATTCCCGACGCCGCGCCCGCGCACCTCTGGGTCGACGTACATCCGCTTCACCTCGGCGGTGGTGTCGTCCAGCTTGCGGAGCGCGCCGCACCCGATGGCTCGTCCCTCCGCCCGCGCCAGCACGAACGTCCCGACCCCCGGCGCGAGATGCTCCAGCTTGAGGTTCGGCCCAAATCTTTCGTTAGGCGAGTAGCGGCGGGACAGGTGCGCGTCGAGTGCCGCGATCAGCCGGCGGGCATCGGCGGACTCGAAGGACTCGGCCGCGATGGTGATCTTCAGGTCAGCCCACCCGACCACTGATCAGCAGGATCCCGATCACCCCCGTGATCAGCGCCGCTGTTAGCTCCAGTGGGCGCTGGGGGATCAGCCTGCCCAGCCGGTTGCCGGCGACCACCGCCAGACCGCTCACGCTCCAGAGAGCCAGCGTCGACGCCAGCAAGACCGGGACGGCGCGCTGGTAGCGGGCCTGCAAGGCAGCGGTGGCCAGCTGGGTCAAGTCGCCCCACTCGGCAATGAAGACGACCAGGAATGCGGTCATAAATGGCCCCCGGTGGCGGCGCTCCTCGCGCATGATCTCTTTCTGTTCGACCTCGGCCTGCTGGCGAAAATTCCTCCGGACGAGGACGGCGGCAACCAGCACAAATGCCAGCCCGGCCACGATTCGCACCGGCTCCCGGGGCAGGAAGCCGAGCAGCGACCCGGCGAAGACCGCGACCACGGACTGGATGACGAACGCCAGGGCCGTGCCGGCGAAGACGGGAAGGGGGCGGAGCCGGCTGGCCATCAACAGCGTGGCCAGGGCCGTCTTGTCGGGGAGCTCCAGCAGGAAGATGACCGCGAAAACGCTCAGCCCGATGGTGAGGTCGGTCGGCACCAGTGGAGTCTACGGAGAAGGAGGTCTAGCG
>VBID01000060.1 GCA_005880615.1 Chloroflexota bacterium | reverse complement strand
GGCCCACCGGGAAACAGGTCGCCCTGCGGCTGCTGGAGGCGGCCGCCCAGGTCAGCCCGGTGTGACCGGCGCCGACCTGGCCACCCTGCGGGCTCGGCTGGCGAGCCTGGAGGCGCGTCCCGCCCCACGGGCGCGCCCCCAGACCCGGTCCCAACCGGGCCTTCCCCCCGATTGCCGCTGGGAAGAGACGCCTCATGGCCAGGTCGCGCTGCGAGAGGAATGGGTGCCGGGGGCCGGCGACGACCTGGCCGAGCTGACGGCGCTGGCCAGCTGCATGGGATTGGCCCAGTCGGATCTGGACCGCCCCGTCTACCTCGACACCGAGACCACCGGCTTGAGCGGCGGAACGGGGACCGTTCCCTTCCTCGTGGGCCTCGCCTGGCCGGAAGATGGTCCCCTCCCTGCAGGGAGGGGCAGGGGAGGGTGCCGCGGACTGCGCATCGTCCAGTACTTCCTCTGCGACCTCGGTCAGGAGCGCCCACTCCTCTGGTCGGTGGGCCAGCGGCTGCGAGGCCACTCCCTGCTGGTCACCTACAACGGCCGCACCTTCGACTGGCCGCTCCTACAGGCGCGGCTGGTCATGACCCGGCAGCAATCCGAGTGGCCGGCGCCGGCGCACCTGGACCTCCTCCACCTGGTCCGTCGCATCTTCCGGCCCCGCTTGCCCGACTGCACGCTGCGAACGGTGGAGGCCGCCATCCTCGCCATCGAGCGGACCGAGGACGTGCCCGGGGCGCTCATCCCCGGCCGGTACTTCGCCTGGTTGCGGAGCGGCGTCCCGGCCGGGCTGGATGCGGTCTTCCAGCACAACCGGCAGGACGTGGCCAGTCTGGCCGTGCTGTTGCAAGTCATGGAGCGCGTCCTGCGCGACGGCCGGTGGCTGCGCCCGGTGGATCGCTTCAGCCGCGCCCGATTCCTCGAGGCGCGCGGATTGTGGACGGAGGCGCTGGAGGAGTATGGCGAGCTGTGGCGGATGCGCACCGACGCCATCCCTCCTGGGGCGGTGGGGTTACGGCTGGCGCGGCTGTTGCGCCGGGCCGGACGCTGGCGCCAGGCGCGGGTGGTGCTGGAGGAGTGCTGGGCGACCCAGAGCTATCCGTATCCGGCGGCCATCGAGCTGGCCAAGCTGCTGGAACACGAGGTCAGGGATCTGCCGGCGGCTCGCCGGCTGGTGGGGGAGGCCCTGGCCTTGTTGGCCGTCGCGCTGGTCGGCGATGAGCGCTGGCGTCGTGACCTGGAACGCCGCCGGGCCCGGCTCGATCAGCGGCTGCCGCGCTGGGCGCGCCCGCGCTGCCCCTCACTGGTTGACGGATGCGAACTGGTCCCTCCCCCTGGTGGGGAGGGCCGTGGTGGTGGTGTTTCGACAACCATGAGTCCCTTACTGGCTGAAGGCGCTGGCGGCCAATTTTGAATACGAATTCCGACCCTTCCGCCCGATCGTCCGCCCGAATGAGCGCGCTTGACCTGTGGAGAGCTCCGACATGCAGCTGTCGCAGAGTAAGTGGTAGTTTCCGAGCATCGAAGTGCCACTGCTGACGCTGGTCATAGAAACACCGACCGGCACGTATCTCCGCCCGATTCGTCCGGCAACCGTGCTTCCGACGGGAATGGGTGCGGGTGATGGAGCCGAACACGCCACGCGAAGTGCAGCTGCATATTGGGGGATGCCGGACTTCGTGTTTCGGCCTCGCCAACAATCTCGCGGCTCGGCCAGTCGCGAGATTGGCGACGCCATTCTCGTCGTCGGTGGAATGGCTGCCTCGGTCCAAGTTAAGGCACGAGAGGCACCGTCCGGCAACGACAGGCGGGAGCGATCGTGGCTCGACACGAGAGTCGCCGAGGCTTCGCGTCAGGCGACGGGCACGATCCGAAGGGTCAAGTCTGCCGAGACGGTGTTGATCAATCAGCGTGGCAAGGAAGTCTCCATTAACGGTCCGGAGAAGACCTGGCTTCCGGTCGTTGTGCTTGATCACGCGGGTGTGGATGACTACACGCCGCAGACCGACGCCGTCGTATTGCTGCGGAGGGATTGGGAGTTTCTCTTCGAGCAGCTGAAGTCCACCTATGCCGTCCTTGAATACTTGCTGCGGGTCAGTCGTACGGAGCCGGTCGCTCTCGGTCTGGAGCCGATGAGGTACTACGAGATGGCGGCAGCGGACGCCGCAATGCCTCCCTCTCCGCTGGACCCACGACTAGCCTCGATTAATCTCACCGACTTCGGGTCAACTCCTATGTTGCCGCAGGCTCCGGCTGGACATGGTGACCAGAAGCACCATCTCCTAACTCGAGCCATCCTCGAGGACATTGCAACCGTGCCCCTGAAAGCCGATGGCGTGACCTATGCGGACTTGTTGGAAGTGTTGGCTTGCGTGGATTCGATGCCCGTAGGCTATCGCGCCCAACTCGGGAGAGTGGTGCTTGAATGGTTCGAGAAGCTTGCCAAGCTTCCGCCGAATGGAGGCATCACCTGGTTCTTCCGCGGGATGATCTGGCAGGAGCGACCATACCTGCTGATCGGTGCGGCGAATCGCTACTCCTCGATACTTGTGGATGCACTAAGCAATTTCGTCGCCCTTAGACATCAACAACATCTCGATGTGCTGCCAGAAAGGGCCAACATCATGACGGTGGGAGTAGTCCTGACGCCACGGCAAGACGGCGAGGGCTGGGACACGACGGTGGCGGCAGGCTCGGGCGAGCACGTACTTGTTGACGAAGATCGGACCATTCTTGAGGGTCTCTGGGGCAGATTGGGTGAGCACCTGGTCGGACCGGGCAACAACCTGTAGGACCAATGGCACCCATCGGGTCGTCTGCCAGCGATGCGAGCGCCTCTGGGTGATGCACCACGGACCGTTCAATACCCACGTGGCGACCAACCCGACGAGGGCGATGACCGAGATGATGAGCGCTGCGAGGCCCATGTTCTACGGTTGCAGGTCGAATATCTCGTAGCTTCGCGACCTACGTGCTCCGGCATGCCCGTTTCCATTCCCGACGTGTCAGCGATGTCGGGTCACGCCAAGGTCAGCACGACACTGAACATCTACGGTCACGCCATCCCCAGCAAGTAGTCCGCGGCTGTGTCCGCAGCTTTCGCTGTGTGACCATCAAAATCCAGGCCAGCGGAGAGGATCGGCAGGTTGCCGGTCCTCTTTTTTGTTGCATCCCTTCCGCCCGATCCACCCGATGGCGAACATCGAGCGGGCTTGTGTGGCGCGTTTCTGAATTGGAAGGAGTCGTTTAGACGGCTCAAGGCTGAACGGCGCGCTTACTGGTTGAACGTGTTGGGACCGTTGGCCGGCAGGTAGGGGAGAGGGTTGGTGGGCTGGCCGTTGTAGCGGTACTCGAAGTGGAGGTGGGGGCCGGTCGAGTTGCCCGTGGTGCCTTCGAAGCCGATCAGGTCGCCCTGCCGCACCGTGTCCCCAGCCTTCACCTTGTAGCCGAGCAGGTGTCCATACAGCGAGAAGAAGTTGTTGCGGTGGGCGATGATCACGTATCTGCCGTAGCCGACCAGCTGGCCATAGAGGACACTCGTGTCGGCGGCCACCACCGTTCCGTCATCCGCCGCCATGATGGGCGTGCCCTGGGTGAAGGCGATGTCGATGCCGGTGTGGAAGTGGCGATAGCCAAAGCCGGGTGGCTCGAACGGATAGGAGCACGGACCAAAGGGCAAGCTGATGGTGCCGCGCTGTTGCGGCCAGATCAGCGGGTACTTCGTGGAGTGGGTGGCGCTCTGGTTGGGGAGCGACAGCATGTTGTGCGCCATCCAGAACTGGGCTTGCTGCCAGGCGGCCTGCTCCGCTTCCGCGATCAACTGGTCCTGTCGCGCGATCTCCATGTCGGCGATCCGCTGGGCCAGCTCGGCCGACTGGCCATTGATGGCGACCAGCTCCCACTTCACCTGCCGGATGCTCGCCTGCAGCCGGAGCTGAAGGTCCTTTTCCTTTTTCTGCTGCTCCAGCAGGGCCTGCCTCTGGGTCACCAGGTCCGCCCGTTTGGCGTCGGCCTCCGCCTTCTTGTCCCTGGCCACCGCCTCCTCCACCCGCAGCTCGCGCTCGGTGCGGATGATACGGTCCATCAGCTGCTTGCTCAGGAAGTTCACGCGTTCGATGGTGGTGGCCCGGCTCAGGAACGCCTGGAAGCTGGGCGCGCCCAGCAGCATGGGCAACGGGTCGGCCTGGCTCTTGTAGGTGACCCGCATGAACTGGCCGTAGTCAGCCTTGGCCCGGGCCAGCTCCAGGCGGGTGGCGGCGATGTGCGCCTGCAGGGCGGTGATCTGGCTCTCCAGGTCCGCGATCAGCCGCTCCGTTTCGGCGATCTGCTGGAGCGTGGTATTGATCTGGTCCTGGGTCTCCTGCAGCTGCTGCTGCATCGCGATTTCCTGGGCCTCCGCCCGCTGGAGGTTGTCGCTCAGGGAGCCCTTCAGATGGTTGATGATGTTGAGCCGGGCGCGCGCGTCGTCCACCTGGTCCGCCAGGACGCTGGTAGGACTTCCGACGAGGAGGACCGCGACGGTGCTGGCGAGCAGCACGGCACGGCCCAGCATCCCCCCTGAATGCATGCCACACGGATAACGGCCGACCGTTCCCAAACCGGGCGCGGGACAGGTGACGAAGGCCCGACGGGCGGGTAACAGCGAGCTCGGGAGGCCGTCAGCCTCTGGCTATAATTGGGGACTCGTGCGGGAGTAGCTCAGTTGGTAGAGCGCAACGTTGCCAACGTTGAGGTCGCGAGTTCGAGACTCGTCTCCCGCTCCATGGCGCACAAGGAGCTCCTCGAAGTAAGGAGCCCACGCTGGCCGCGGTCGGACCGCGGTCATCTGCCCATTGGCCACCTGGATTTCCACCGTGATACTCGCTGCCAGACGGGCACGCTGATCCGCGTTTGCGTCGGCCCAGGCAGCGACCAGATCGGTGAGTCGGTGTGACCGCTGCCGGACGGTTTCGGGTTCGTTCGGAAGCGCCTTGACCCTGGCCAGCTCGGCTTTGACCTCGGCGGATACCGCCTCATACTCCGCCTGCGGCATGTCGCCTCGGTCGTACATCCAGCGCTGCCGTGCCAACCGGCCCTCGAGCTCCTTGACGGTGCGACGTTCACTCCACTCGGTGGTGGGGATCCGACGCTGGCGAAGGCCGCGCTCCACGAGGGCTCGGGCGGCCGCCTCAAGCTGGTCATCAGGATGACACTTGCTCAGCCATTCGACGTAGGCGGCCTCTAGTTGGTCGGCTTTGATCGGTGGCGCCGCGCACGTTCCATAGCGGGCATGGTCGCTGCAGATATAGAGCCGTCGGAGCTGATTTCGCCAGACAGTTCGTCTGCCACGCATGGTGGCGCCGCAGCCGCACCGCAGGAGGCCCACCAGTGGGAATGGGGATGACCGGTAGCGAGGGCGAGCTGCGGTGCCAGGGATAAACCGCTGGCGCTTGCGGATGTCTTCGCACTCATACCAGAGCTTGATGGGGACGATTTCTGGCTGCTCGCCCGGGATCCGACCGTCGGCGGTCTCAATCATGCCGCCGTAAGCCGGGCGCGCCAGCACCTCCTTAAGCACGTCACCCGACCAGAGGGGTGCCGGCGGCCGGCCGTTGCCGCCCCGCCTGGCGATCGTCTTGACGCCGCGGCGGTTCAGCCAGGCGGCGAGGGTGCGAAACGAGTAGGCTCCGGTCGCGTACTGTTCAAAGACCAATCGAATCGTCTTTGCCACCGGTCGATCGACAACAATGCCCCCGGACGAATCCCGCTTGTAGCCGGCTGGCAATGTCCCGACCCAGTGGCCTTGGCCCTTCTTGTACGCGAGGGCGTGGCGCACCCGCTCCGACGTCAGCTCCCGTTCCAACTGGGACCAGACGGCCGTGTTGCCCATGAAGGCCTTCCCCATGGGGGTTGACGTGTCGATGGGCTCCGTGGCCGAGACGAAGGCGACACCCTGGGATTGGAGATCCTCCAGGAAGCCGTAGGTCTTGACCACGGATCGGCTGAGACGACTGAGCGAGTAGCAGGCGACGATACGCACGTCGCCCCGCTGCAAACGCTCCTGGAGCCTCAGGAAGGCCGGGCGCTTGAAGTCCTTGCCGGAGTAGTCCAGGTCCTCAAAGGCTTCGATGGGGAGCCCATGAAGGGCTGGCAGGGCCTGGCAGCGATCGAGCTGGGTTTCCGGACTGACCTTATGACCACGGTCGGTCGCGTCGTACTTTGAAACCCGGACGTAGACGAGCGCGACGCCCTGACTCATCAGCCGCGATGATGCACCAGCTCCGGTCGCAGACGCAAGGTTCAGTCCCCTACTCGACACTTTCTTGTCTACCGGGAAGTTGACCTGCGCGGGAGACTGCTGTCTCCCGCTCAACCTCGCTATCGACGTGTCCGCTGACTCTGGACAGCTCGATCTCGGCGATGACACGGACGAAATCGGCCATCTCGGTGGGCAGCCCGGCGAGGTCGTCCTGCGGACGTCGGAATCTACTGAGATGGAAGCGTCTGGTTGGTGAGGATGGGACGTCGGGTGCGATCGGCATCACCTCCATCTGCTGGGTGGGACACAGCTGCGAGCCGTCCCCGCTATTCGGGGTGACGGAGGCTGGTCAACGGTCTCTAGTCGCTAGATGCGGGAGAAGCCGAAAATGTTAACGGTCCAACACAACGTCGTCCGAAACCGGCAGGATCATGCGACCAGCCATACTCCATTCGATGCCTGAGAGGCCGATTTTCTTAGGGGTCGACGGTGCCTGAACTCGATTTTGGTGGAGGCCTAATAAATCGAGTCGCTACGAAGGGCTAGGAGGGCGAGGAGTATCGACCACCGTAGGCGACTCATGTTACAAATCGTGCATGGCGAAGTCATCGACGCGGCTCGTGCTGATCTGTGGGCTTCCAGCCTCGGGCAAGTCGGCCCTCGCTCGTCAGCTCGCACCCAAAATCCCCGCCATCAGGTTGGATAAGGACGGGTGGGCGACTCAACTGGGCGCCGATTTGTGGGATGAAGAATTCCGAGTGCGTCTCGAACATCAGCTGTGGGTTCTTTCCCAGGATCTCCTCGCCCGGGGCCAGAGCGTGATTTTGGAGTGGGGCCACTGGGCGCGAGTTGAACGGGATGAGAAACGACTCGGGGCGCGAGCTTTGGGGGTGGGAGTCGAACTGCATTACCTCGATGCGCCCTTGGAGGAGTTAATCGAGCGAGCTGAACGTCGCAATGCGTCGGGCCAGTGGACAGCCTCGCCTATGACACGGGCTCACTTTGAAAGGTGGGCAACGATTTTTCAACCTCCCGACGAGGAGGAGATCCTGTTGTTCGACAAGCCCGTTGCCGAAGGTTGATCTCGTCGAATTTGGCTCGCGCTTGCAACCCGAGGGGCGCGACCAAGAAGACCCCTCAGCGAACGCTCCGGATGAAGCGCAAGAAGTGGCGTCGGGTTGATGTCGGGTTGATGTCGGGTTGGTGCGGGGCAGGGGCCCCGCTTATCTTGATACATCCGTCAGGATGGCCTTGCTAGGCTAGAAACTTTGTACGACAGCAGCCGTTTCACCTCTGTGAGAACCGTGACTTTCGTCCGGAAGCACCAAGTCGCCGCTGCCCTGGCCATTCTGCTCGTGGCAGCAGCCACTGCCACTGCCGTGGTCGCGCGGGGCCACAGTCTTCCCAGCGCCCAAAAGTCCCCAAACGCGCCGTCCCTATTCATGTTCCGGCAGCCTGCCCCGATGATCGATTTCTACACTTGGGATGGAAAACTTGTCCGCCGCTTGATGACCTCGGTGGGCGTCCTGCCCACCGATGATGGCCATCTATACGTTGACCACGATGGACGAATCTTCGAAACGCAGGGCGGCCAGGTTGGCATTGTCGCCGATTGGAACCACCTACCGTACCCGCTGTGGGCGGATGACGGCGCACACATATGCGGCCTCACAACGGACAGCAATGGGATGCATTCGCTTGAGGTCGTAGGCACCCACGGAGGTGTCCGTCGCTATTCACTGAACGCAGTCGGCCAGTACCCGGTCCTGTCTGCTTGCAGCTTCCGGTCTGGACGTGTCGCTATCCAAACGAACCTAGGCCGGATCTCAGGTGGGAATGAGGCAAGTTGGGTAATTGAGGTTCTGTCGCTGCGCGATGGCACGACGATCAATACCGTTACGTGGACCGCCGAGGACCGGACGAACATTCTCTTGTCCCGCGATGCGCGCTGGCTGGCCCGCCAGATCACTCGGCCAACTGGCCGCTGGGTGACCGAGGTGGTGGATCTGATGGACGGGAGCCCAAAGGCCAGCTATGAGGAGGTGCTGGCAGCGGCCTTTTCGCCGGATGATCGGCTACTGGTCGTCGGAGTAGGCTCAACGGAGACCCGCGCGCTCGACTGGCGAACCGGCACCGTGGTCTGGAGCCGGACGACTCACGGAACTTATTCGGGTCTATCGGGCGTTGAGGCTATATCGGACGTCGCGACCGACAAGCTCCTGGTGGCACAGCACACTGACAATCCAAATGCCTTCCATACCCTAGAGTTTTGGATCGTGGATGGGGAGGGATCGGCGCGACCCTTCTACCCTGTGCCGTAGGAAGCGTCGTCGAGGTCCAGTGACCAGTCATCAAGCAGCCGCCAGGAGCCGCACTCCACGGAGAGTTCGAGACTCGTCTCCCGCTGATTTTCCGCTTGAGTTCGGGTGGCTACCACCCGTTCGAAGAACGGTTTCCAGCTGGGTCTTGGCACGGCCACTAAGTTCACCTGACCATTGGCCAAGGTGTTGGCCTCGATCTCCGTGAAGATGCCGGCGACCATCCGGGCTCGCTGGCTGCTGTCTGCCAGATCCCACACCTGGATGAGATCGAGGATCTGGCGGTCGCACCACTTAAGGTCGTCGTCGTGCTTGTGGATGTCGGCCTGTTCCCGAAGCCTCTGCTCTTCCTCGCGGATGCTGGCTCGCTTAACGATGAACGTCTCCCAGTTGTATTCGCCAAATTCGTAGGGACGAAGGACGCGCGCGAGCTGCTCCTCAAGGCGCTTAAGTGCGGTCTCGGTGACCTTCCTCGGACTCGCCGCTTTCTGCAGTCCCCCGCGTAGCCCGTCGCGGAGTGCTGCATTAACGTTGGCATCGGGTAAGCAGCGAGCAAGCTCTTCGCGCAAGGCTGTCTCGAGTTCAGCAGCCCGAATCCAAGGGGCTTCGCACTTGTCGTTCGGGATCCGTGCCAGACGCTTGCGCCGGTTGCTGCAGCCGTAGTAGAGACGGATCGGACCCGTGCCGCCGCTTCCTTGGGCTTCCCCATACATCTTGCCGCCGCACTGTCCGCAGACAAGGACGGGAGCCAGCGGGTAGTGATAGCGCGTGAACGTTCTTTTCATCCGCTTGCTCTTGCGGGTGCGGATGGCCTGGCACCGATCGAAAGTCTCCTGGTCGACCAGGGCGGGATGTGCCCCGTCGACGAGTTCACCATCCAGGCGGATCTTGCCGAGGTACGAGGGGTGTTCAAGAGGTCCTTGAGGACGCCATCTGTATAGATGACCGCGGCCGGATGATGTGACCTCGTCCCAAGTTACGAGGCGTTCTGACACCCCGGCGGTTGAGGTCGTCAGCCAGGGAACGCATGCTGTGCTTCCCGCTGGCATAAAGTGAAAGATCTCCCGGACGATTGGGCCACTGATTGGGTCTTCAAATGATGGCACCGTTTTCTTTGCGATAGCCCGCCGGGAGCACCCCGAGCAGCTTGCCTTGGCGCTTGAGCTGGGCCCCGCCCGAGGCGTCGAGGGCCTCGTACCCCATGCCGTCCAAGATAGCGGCCCGATGAACGCGGGCACCCGAATTCGAGTAGTTACTTGACCTGGAAGTACACGGTGTGGATCGTGGGGTCACCAGAGATCGTGAACGACAGGGCATAGGTCCCGGTGCTCAGCCCCTTTGTGCTGAGGTTGTAGACGTAGCCGGGACCAGCGAAGCGGAAGTTGTTGTCCGGGTTGGCGTTGCCCGACGCCATCACAGGACCAGAGATGCTGGTCGAGAGCTGCGTGACGCCGATGGCCGTCAGCGTGATTCCGGCTGAGGACAGGTCGTTGCCGGCGGCGTCGCAGATCTCGAGCTTGATGGGGATCGTCGCGCCCGACTGGACCACCTTGGTCGAGTCGTAGAGCGTGCAGATGTTGTACCCCACGTCATACGTGACGGTTTGATGCGAGGTGTTGCCGACGTTGTCCACGGCAGTGACCGTGAAGCTCTTGGTTCCCGCCGACGACGTGTCGATCGGAGAACCGCTGGCGACGGTTCCGATGCACGAAGCCACGCCCGAGCCGGTGTCGCTGCAGCTGTACGACGCGTTCACCACCTGGCCGATGGCGTAGACGGTGTGGGCCGGTGTGGTGATCGTGATCATTGGCGCAGTCGTGTCCTGCACGGTGATCGACGAGTTGCAGGAGCTCGTGTTGCCGACAGCGTCCGTGGCCGTGTAGGTGGTGGTCGTCGTCCCCAAGGGGTAGGTTCCAGCCGCGGGACCGGTGATCGTGACCGGCCCGGCGATGTCTGACGCCGTCGCCACGCCAGGAGTGACAAAGGCCCCTGCGACAGACGTGGCCTCGACTGTGATCGGCGCCGGACATGAGATCGAAGGCGGTGTCGTGTCAACGACCGTGATCGTCGTCGTGCAGGAGCTCTGATTTCCAGATTGGTCCGTGGCCGTATACGTGACGGTGGTCGTCCCCAACGGGTCGGTTCCCGCCGCGGGACCGGTGATCGTGACCGGGCCGGCGATGTCTGAGGCCGTCGCCGCACCAGGGGTGACAAAGGCCCCTCCGACAAGCGTGGCCTCGACTGTGATCGGCGCCGGGCATGAGATCGAGGGCGGTGTCGTGTCTACGACCGTGATCGTCGTTGTGCAGGAGCTCTGGTTTCCAGATTGATCCTTGGCCGTGTAGGTGAGGGTGGTCGTCCCCAGCGGGTAGATTCCCGGACCCGGACCGGTGACCGTCACCGGGCTCGCGGTGTCGGAGGCGACCGCACTGCCTGGATTGACCATCGCTCCGGCGGACGAGGTGGCCTCCGCGGTGATCGGGGCCGGACACGTGATGGAAGGTGGGGTCGTATCGACGACCGTGATCGAGGACGAGCAGGAACTGCTGTTTCCCGACTGGTCGGTCGCGGAGTAGGTGACGGTCGTCGTCCCGAGGGGATAGGAACCGGCGGCGGGACTCTTAATTGTCACCGGTCCCGCAGTGTCGAACGCAGTTGCAGAGCCTGGCACCACGAATGCTGATTCGTTGCCGGTGGCCTCGGCGGTGATAGGCGCAGGGCACGTGATGACAGGCGGCGTGGTGTCCACGACGGTGATCGTGGTCTGACAGCTGACACTGTCGCCGCTGCTGTCCGTGGCCGTGTACGTGACGGTGGTGGTCCCTAGTGGGAACACACCCGCGCTGGGGCTTGTGATCGTCACTCCATCGCCGGTGGCTGTCGCCGCGCCTGGGACCACGAAGGCCCCGCCGACCTGATCAGCTTCAGCCGTGATGGGAGCGGGGCAGGTTATGGACAGGGGCGTCGCCGCGGAGGCGGTGACGATCAAAGCGCCAGCGTCGGCAGGTCTCCCTGCGGCCAGCACCGCGGCGACCAGCACCAGAGCGACACCCAGCCGGACGACCCAGAACAGCACCCGGCGAGCGACCGGAATCAACTCTCCCTCCCTATCCCGCGAGCCCCATGCGTCCCGCGGGCAGGCCAACATGCTAGATCGCCCGATCCTGCTCGTCAAGACCAAAGGATGCATCCAAAGTTCCGGCATCAGGCGGCCAGGGCGTCAATCAGGGGGGTTCGGGCGCGGCGAGCTGCCCACATATGAGCAGGAAGCCGGACTTGGGCGCAAAGCTCGTCGGAGCCGCGACAGGCGGCGCAGTGGGGGAGTGGTCGGGGTGTTCTTTGGGCCGTTTGGGGTAGCGGCCGGCCGGGCCAGCTGTCGTCCACGGCCGCTGGGGAGTCGTTGAAGGTACCTCGTTCCGCGGTAACGGCGCATTGGCCCGGGTTGTGGGTAAGAATATGGCATCGCGATGGGGGCCGACACCGTGCGTGTGGCGCGTGTTCCGTTCTGCTGTGCTCATGGAGTGTGTCAATCCTTTTGGGGCACTCTAGGGCGTCAAGGTAAGAGAACCCAACGTCAGAGACACGCGCGGCTACACCATTTGCCCACCCTTGGCCTCAAGCTGTTTAACGTCCGTGGCCGGTGCTCGTGCACCCCGACCGCGATGCTTGACAGCACGGGCCTGGGGCCGGACGACGATCAGCCTGTGGAGCGGGCGCCCCGGAGGGTGCCCATTTGGCGCCCTAGGAGCGCGGTTTACGGGTTTTCGCGGTGGAGGCGCGACCGCCCTAGATTTGCCCCGGCGGCTTGCCAAGTAATGGCTAAATCGCGGTCAAGGGTCGTCAGCGGCATGTCACGCCACCTGGACTATCTGCGTCCTCGCTGTCCGTCTAGACTGACCACATGGCTACGGTCGTCCGTTCATTTCGCGGCAGGCCGGTCAGGATCGGGATGCCCCTCTTGGTTGTCGGCCTCGCCCTTGGGGTCGTCTGGGGGGCGAGGGCTCTCGCCGCTAACTCGGGCTGTCCGTCGCCTCTCCCAATGGGTTACGTCTGTGGTCCCACAGTCCTTTTGCCTCATCTAACCGACGGTTTCGACATCGGGCCGGTCAACGGCCGAACCGTCGTGGCCGCCCTGGACACTGTTCCCCAATACCCGGGTTCGGTCCCGACGGGACGCGCCCAACCCGTTGAGAACGAGCAGCGACTGCAGCTCCTCGGTTACACGCAATACTTCTCCGCGAATGCCGGAGTTGAATTGATCTCCCCCGTAAATCATCACGCTCTCGTCGACTGGTATGACAAAACCCTAACGTCGAGGGGGTGGCATCGGGAGTCGAGGGAATCCGCCGGTACCCAGGGGGAGAGATCCTTCTATCGTTCCGGTCGCCGCCGGCTGATGGTGCAGGCCTTCGACGACTTCGGGCCAAACCACGACCAGGTTTACCAGCTGCGGCTGGATATCGCGCCGTATCCGTGCGGCGATCAGGTTTGGTGCGGCCCGATCATGACCGCCACAGCCCTATGAAGTGAACCTCGTTCGAGACGCCGTGGTGGCCGTCTGGTCGCAAGGAAATTTGCAGGTGCCTCAGCTAGGAGGAGTACGCCACGAAGAGTTCGAGACTCTCCCGCTTTGATTCGTCAACTTCGAATTCCATCGTCTGCGGTTAGACTCATGCTGATGAGCGGGCCAGCCAAGCCGCTCCTCGCCGCTGATTCCGACCGCGAGCGGACCAATCGGCCTCCATGGGTGGATGGCGACCGGATGCGCGAGGACTTCGAGGCTCTGGCGAGGATAGGCTCCACGCCCGAGGGCGGGATTGGCCGCCCGACATTCAGTGACGCGCACTTCGCCGCCCGGACGTGGTTCCTGGCCAGGGCGGAGGCTGCTGGCCTGGACACCCGGGTGGATGCTGCCGGCAACCACTCAGCGGTACTCCCGACCCGCCGTCGGGATGCCCGGGTTCTCGTACTCGGCTCTCACCTGGACTCCGTCCCTGGCGGAGGCCGGTACGACGGAACGCTGGGCGTGGTGGCGGCGCTCCATGTCCTGCTGGCCTTCAAACAGGCCGGCACTGACCTGCCCTTTGCGCTCGAGGCCATCGACTTCACCGACGAGGAGGGCACCCTGGTCGGGCTGCTCGGCAGCGAGGCGTTCGTCGGAACGCTCACGGTCAAGTCGCTCCAGACCCCACGTGGCGGACGCGACGCGCTCATGGCCGGGCTCAGGCGAGCTGGGCTGCGGGAGGAACGGCTGCTCGATGCGCGTCGTGATCCGCGGTCGCTCGCCGGGTACCTCGAGTTACATATCGAGCAGGGGCCGCGACTCGAGCGCGAGGGCGTGCAGATCGGGGTGGTCACGACCATCGTCGGGTCGCGCTCGTTCCGGATCGTGCTCCGCGGCCGCGGCGGCCACGCCGGCACGATGCCGATGGACGCACGCCGCGATGCCGCGGTCGCCGCGGCGAGAGTTATCCTCCGCGCCCAAGAGATCGTCATTTCTGACTTTCCGAGCGCGGTGATCACGGTCGGCGACGTGCGCCTCGAGCCGGGCGCCTTCAACGTCGTGCCTGGAGTGGCGCGGCTGGCTCTCGAGTTCCGGTCGCAGGACGACGGCGAGCTGGACGCCATCGAGTCGGCGGTACTCGCCCGTATCCGTGCCGAGGCCGAGGCCCACGGCATCGGCCTCGAGGTCATCCCGGTCGCCCGCTGGCAGCCGTCCCGTCTCGATCCCGGCGTCTGCGACGCGATCGAGCGGTCCGCCGTCGGCCTCGGCCTGACCACGAAACGGCTTCCGTCGGGCGCCGGTCACGACGCCCAGTCCTTCGCGCCCGTGACCCCAACCGGGATGATCTTCGTCCCCTCGGTTGGGGGCGTGAGCCACGACCCACGCGAATACACGGCCTGGGGCGATGTCGTCAATGGCCTAAACGTCCTTATCGGGACCGTCGACGAGCTCGCCCGCGCGGACTAGCTCAGTCTCGTAAAGACGCGCTGCAGCCGCTCGGCGCCATCACGAATGTCGTCAAGGGTCGCCGAATAGCTGATCCGCACGTACCCCTCTCCGGCAGGACCATATTCCGTCCCGCTGCGGACCGCCACGCCTTCCTTGAGGAGCAGCTTGGTTATCTCAGCGGAGCGGATTGGCGGATTGAACCGGAAGCCGACATACAAGTAGAACGCCCCTTCAGGCAAGACCGGCCGGAGTCCAGGTGTGCCGGCCAGCCCCTCCAGCAGCGCCTCGCGCCGCGTGTGGTAGCCGGCGATCATCTCGGCAACCGGTTCCTGCGGGCCGTCGAGCGCCGCGATCCCGGCCCGCTGGGTCGGCCAGTTCACGCCGGCCGAGGAATTGCTGTGAATGACGTGCGCGGCATGGAGCAGCTCCGGGCGCGCGACCAGGTATCCGAGCCGCCAGCCGGTCATGGCGTAGGTCTTCGAGAATCCATTGATGTAGAGGAGACGATCGGACAACTCGGCAAGAGCGAGGCACGAGGAGAAGGCCCCAGTAAAGACCAACTCGTCGTAAATCTCGTCGGCCAGGACGAGCAGGTCGTGGGCAACTGCGATCTCGCTGATCGCTCGGAGCTCCGCTTCGTTGAATACCACGCCGGTGGGGTTGGCAGGGTTGTTGATGATCACGAGCCGCGTTCGATCCGTGATCGCGCGCTCCAACCGATCGCGGTCGGGGCGCAGCGCCTCTTTCATCCCGACGTAAACCGGCCTGGCGCCGATCTGGTTGAGAATCGTGGCGTACAGCGAGTAGCTCGGATCGAACAGCAGCACTTCGTCGCCAGGGTCGAGGACCGCGGTCAGGGCGCAGTAGATGGCCGCCGTGGAGCCGGCGGTGACGAGGACCTCGCTGGACTCGATTGGTCGCCCGGCACGGCGGGAAGCCCGTCTGGCGATGGCCGTCCTCAGGTCGGGATCCCCGTACGACGGAGGGTAGTGTGTGTAGCCGGCGCTCATCGCGGCGGTAGCAGCGTCCACAATATGCCGGGGGGTGGCAAAGCAGGGATCTCCGAAGTGCAATCGCGCAACGCCGGGGTCCGGTGGGACCGCAATGCCGGCACTCCGCTCGGGACTGAACCCGCGCCGAGCCGCCTGGCTTGGGGATGCGAGGTCCATCGTCAGATCGTATAGGCTGCCCGACACGTGGGCTGGTTCGTGTCGCATCTAGCCATCGGGCTCGGTCTGCTGCTGGCGCTGTGGCTTGGGTTGTGGCTGGCGGCCGTGCTCTTGATCCGCGTATTGCCGGAGGGCGCCGCCCGCTCGGCCATCAGCTTGCTTCCGTCGACCCTCACCCTATTCCAGCGTTTGATTCGATCCAGAGCCGTGCCGCGACGCGCGCGCGCGATTCTGCTGCTGGGATTCCTCTATGCCGCGTCACCCGTCACCATCATTCCTGATTTCGTTCCCGTGATTGGCAAGCTGGACAACTTCTTGGCCCTCGTGCTGGCCCTGCGGTGGTCGTCGAAGATGATCCCCTTGGCGGTCCTCCTGGAAGCCTGGCCCGGAAAACGCTCACAGTTGACGCTGCTGGTGGGCAAGCGCGCAGCCTAGCCCGGATCCGGGCTCTAGCGCCACCGGCCTCCGTTCGTTCTCGTCTCCGCCAGCTTTGGGATGTCTTCGAGGAGCCGGATGGTGTAGGTCTCGCGGGGTCGTTCCAGGACCTCCTCCACCGGTCCCTGTTCCACGACCTTTCCCGCGGAGAGCACGACCACCGTTTGGGCGATGCTCCGGACCAGCGCCAGGTTATGCGTGATGAAGAGCATGGCGAGGTTCCGCTCACGCTGCAGGCGCCGCAACAGCTCGACGATGATGGCCTGCACCGAGACATCCAACGCTGAGGTCACTTCGTCGCAGACGAGCAACTCCGGCTCCACGACCAGGGCGCGGGCGAGCGCGACCCGCTGACGCTCTCCACCCGACAGCTGGTCCGGGTAGCGGCCGAGAAAGTCCGAGCTGAGCGAGACGTCTTCGAGCTCGGCCACCACCCGGCGCTCGCGCTCGATGGGCGAGAAATGCGAGAAATGCTCGAGCGGCTGATCGATGATCTGGCCAACGGTCTTGCGCGGGTTGAGCGACGTGTAGGGGTTCTGGAAGACGTACTGGATCCGCTGCAGCGACCCCTTGGTGCGGCGCCGCGCCCCGCACGCCAACGGTTCGCCGCAGAAATCCACATTCCCCGTCCAGTTGTCGTGCAGGCCGACCACGCAGCGGGCCAGCGTGGTCTTGCCGGAGCCCGACTCTCCCACGATGGCCACGCACTGCTCTGGGCCCACCCGCAGGTCGATTTCGTAAAGGACGGGCGCGGGCCCGTAGCGGGCCGAGAGGTCGCGCACCTCGAGCGTCCCGCTGGACAGGCTGGTCGGGGGGTCGGACGCCGGCACGGTGCGGGCAATGACGCTTCGCGTCACCGGCTCCTCGGCCCGCACGCAGCGAACCAGGTGCGCTCCGGCGAGGAGGGGAACGAAGGGCGGCGGCGACTCCCGGCAAATCGGAAGGACGTCCGGGCAGCGAGGGGCAAAGAAGCAGCCGGTCGGCCGGCGTCCGGGGCGGGGCGCCTGGCCCTCGATCCCCTCCAGGACCTCCGACCGTTCCGGGGAGGGGACGGCCCGCAGCAGCGCGCGTGTGTACGGGTGGGCGGGCGCGCCGAAGATCGTCTCGGTCGGGCCGAGCTCGACCACGCGACCCGCATACATCACGGCCACCTGCTGGGCCAGCTGCCCAATGACCGCCAGGTCGTGGCTGACATAGACGGCGGCCACCCCGTACGAGCGGCACAGCGACCGGATGGTTTCGAGCACGTGGCGCTGGGTGGTGACGTCCAGGCCGGTGGTGGGCTCGTCCAGCACGATCAGACGCGGCCGGCACGCGAACGCCATGGCGATCGCGACCCGCTGCTGCTGCCCGCCCGACAGCTGGTGTGGGTAGCGGCGCAGAAACTCCCGCGTGGCGTCTAGCTGGGCCTCGGCGAGCACCTCCGTCACCCGGTCGGCGTCCCGGCTCACCCCCGGGTCCTGGTGGGCGCCCAGGATCTCCCCCAGCTGAAGGCCCACCGGCAGCGCGGGGTTCAGGGCCGAGCCTGGGTCCTGCGGAACATAGGAGACCATCGCCCCCCGCACGCCCTGGAGCTCTTCGGCCGACATCGCCAACAGGTCGCTCCCGTCGAGCATCACCCGGCCGCCGCCCACCGCCAGCCCCCGGCGGTGATATCCGAGCAGGGCCAGCGCGACCGTCGTCTTGCCAGACCCGGACTCGCCCACCAATCCCAGCACCTCGCCCGCCCGGACCGTGAAGGACACCTCGTCCACCACGTCCGTGCTCGTGCCGGCGACCACGATCCTCAGGTTCTCGACGACGAGTCGCGCCGGCTGCGGCCGCAGGGCGTGAGCGGCACCCACCATCATCGCGGTGCCACCAGCACGTGGCCCTCCAGCGGGGTGATCTCCTCGGCCTGCCGCCCCACGCCCAGCGCGACCCGGGCCACGGCGTCGCTGAAGGTGTTGGTGCCAATCGTGAGCACGGCGATCAGGGCCGCCGGGACCACCACGCCCCACGGGTTCAGTTGCAACCCGATCCGGTTCTCGTTGATCATGAGGCCCCAGTTGGGCGCCGGTGGGGGCTGGCCGAAGCCGAGGAAGCTCAGGCCGGCCACGATGATGATCGAGTAGGTGAGCCGCAGCCCGGCCTCGACCGTCAGCGGCGTGATCAGGCTGGGCAGGATCTCCCGGGCCATGATCAGCCGCGGCTTGACGCCCTGTAGTTCCACGGCCTTGACGAAATCGCGCTCGGAAATATCCAGCGTGGACGAGCGCAATACTCGGGCGACCTGCGGGGCATGGCTGAAGCCGACCGCCAGGACGATCAGCCAGAGCTTCGGACCGATGATGCTCACCAGGAGCAGCGCGAAGACCAGCGAGGGGAAGGCCAGCACCACGTCGACCGAGCGCATGATGAGCGCGTCGGCCCACCCCCGCAGGTAGGCGGCGCTGATGCCGGCGGCGGCGCCGGCCCCGACGCCGAATAGGGTGGCGGCCGCGGCCATCAGGAGGATGAGCCACCCGCCGGCGAGCACCCGGGAGAGCACGTCGCGGCCGAGCGCGTCGCCGCCGAGGGGCGTGCCCGGCGCCGGTCCGGAGAATGGTGCGGTGACGAACTCGGTCGGGGAATTGGGTGCTATGAAGGGGCCCACCACCGCGATGGCGACTACCAACGCCATGAGGCTGAGCCCCACCGTCCCGCGCCGGGTGCGCACCGCGCGCGACAGCACCGAGAGCCACTCGTGGCGCCGCAGGCGGGCGATCCCCGGGGGCGGCGCGTCGATGGGCGTGCCCGGGACCGCCATCCAGCCCCCTACCGCGCGATCCGGCGCCTCGGCGTCGCCAGCAACGCCACGACGTCGGTCAGGATGTTCATGAAGACATAGAACGCGGCCAGGATGACGACGATCAGCTGGATGACGGGGATGTCCCGGTTCGAGACGGCGTTGACCAGTCCCTGCCCGATGCCCGGGAAGTCGAAGACGTACTCGACCACCACGATGCCCCCGGCCAGGTACAGCAGGTTGAGCCCGATCACCTGGACCGTCGGCGGGACGGCGTTCGGCAAGGCGTGCACGAGCAGGACGCGCCAGGCGGGAAGCCCCTTGAGCCGGGCCATCTCAACATACTCGCTCTCCAGCGCCTCGATCATCGCGGCGCGCATCATCCGAAAGATGTAGGGAACGACCACGATGACCAGGGTCGCTATCGGCAGCACCAGGAGTTCGGGCTGTTGCCAAGCCCACGTCCCCGGCGGGAGCACCGACACGGCCGGCAGCACCTGAAAGACGACGGTGGCGAACAGGATCACCAGGGAGATGGCGACCACGAACTCCGGCAGCGCGGTCACCGCCAGCGAGACCACCGACAACACGTAATCGAAGAGCGAGTCCTTGCGCAACGCGGCGATG
Organism: Chloroflexota bacterium; assembly: GCA_005880615.1. Taxonomy (GTDB): domain Bacteria; phylum Chloroflexota; class Dormibacteria; order CF-121; family CF-121; genus CF-121. The sequence continues at coordinate 3,966 of VBID01000060.1, read as the reverse complement.
GCGCCCAGCAGCACCCCGATGAGCGCGCCGGCCAGGCCCGACAGGGCGACCAGCACGGCCGAATTGACCAGGCGCGGCGCGACCAGCGCCCACACCGGCTGGCCATTGGCCAGGGAATTGCCGGCCTTCCCAGTCAGCAGGCCGCCAATCCAGGCGGCATACTGGGCGGCGGCGCTGCGGTTGAGGCCAAGCTGCAGCTCGAGGGCGTGCAGCCGTGCCGGCGTCGCATTGTGGCCGAGCACCGCGTAGGCCGCGTTCCCCGGCAGGATCTGGGTGGCGGCGAACACCACGATCGACACGATGATGAGCGTGATCACGCCCCCGCCCAGCCGGCTGACGACCAGCCGGCCGATCGGGTGACCCCGGCGCCCTCGGCCCGCTCCGGTCGCCCTGGCGTCGACCGTCACCATGTCATAACCTGCCTGGGATCAAATCCAGGCCGGTAGCGTCCGTCGCCACCCGCCAAAACGTCCCAGTTCGCTGGGACGCCTCGATGTCGGCCGTATGGGTCGCCGTCACGTACAGCGTCGACCCGTCGAAGATGCAATTGGTCGCGTGCTGGCCGAGGTGGATTTCTTCGAGCACCTCGCCGTCGGGCGAGAGCACGGTCACGCCCTCCGAGATCGTGGTGCAGACGAATACCCGTCCATCCGCGGCAAAGGCCATGCCGTCCGGCACGTGACGGTCGGACAGCTGGCTGAACGTGGTGGGCTTCCCGCCCTCGAGCCGGCAGACCCGGTGCGCCAGGGACTCCGTCCAGTAGAGCCGCCGCTGCTTGTCGAAGGCGATCCCGTTGGGATACACCTTCGGGAGTTCGAGCAACATCTCGCCGCCGCCCCGGCCGTCGATCGCGAACAGCCGCCCCGGCGAGCGGACGTCGAAGCGAAAGTCCTCCTCAGAACCGGAATCGGTGAAGTAGAGCCGGCCGTCGGGTCCGAAGGCCAGGTCGTTCGGACCGTACAGCTTCCGGCCGGCGACCTCCGAGCGCAGCAGCTCGACCGTCCCGTCCGTCCTGACGCGCTGGATGCCGGACACGGCGCTGGTGTCGCCGCTCCCCGGGACATTGCCGCCCTGGGTGACATAAACGGCGCCATCCGTGCCCAGCACCGTGCCCCAGGGCGATCCGCCGGTGCGGGCGAAGGTCGCGACGCGGCCATCCTGGTAGACGAGCAGCTCGCCCACGTTCCCGTCGCAAAAGACGATTCGTCCGTCGGGCATGACGAGCGGACCTTCCGGAAATCCGAGGCCCGACGCCAGCAGCGTTGCCTCCATCCGTGAGCCCCTGGTCAACCGTCCCTTAGAGAAAGGCGAAGTGCTCGAAGTCGAACAGGGAGAGGGGCTGGCCGACTTTGGCGGGGCCGTACCCGGTGAGCTTGGTGCTGTAGGCGTCCAGCGAGTCGATGAAGCAGGGGATGATGTACCCGCCCTGGGTGAAGTCGATCTGCTGCATGTCATGCTCGATCTGGCGACGCTTGGCCGCATCGAGGGTCGCGTTCGCGTCTTTGTAGAGCGACACGTAGTGCGCATCGCTCCAGTGCGTCTCATTGAAGGGTGACGTCGGCAGGAGCGACTGCGCCACCTGGGCAAGGTAGGGCGAATAGTTGTAGAAGTCCTGGGAGAACGTCCAGTTCAGGTAGCTGGGGCCGAAGAAGGTCGAAGGGTCGACCGTCTTCAGATTGATGGTGACGCCCGCTTGCTGGGCCTGCTGCTTCAGGACGGTCGCCATCTGGACCGTCCCGGTGGCCACCGCGGAGGTGGTGAGTTCCACCACCAGGTTTGACTGTCCGGCTGCCTGGAGCAGCCGCTTGGCTTGCGGGATGTCCTGCTCGCGGTGCAACGCGGTGTCGTAGACCGGATCGTAGGGCGAGGAGACGTCGGCGCCCGCAAACGCGTACCCGTCGAGCGCGGCGGAGATCAGCTGTTTGCGGTCCACCATCAGGCGGAAGGCCTGTCGAACGCGCACATCGTTGAAGGGCGGCTGGTCGACCCGCATGGTAAAGGGCGTGATCGACCCCGTTTGCGAGGCCACCGTCCGGACATTCTTGTTCGTGGCCAGCACCTTGAGCTGGGCGCCTTCGAGTGCCCCCACGGCGTCGACTTGGTTCGCCACCAGGGCGTTCTGCAGGGACGCGTTGTCCGCATAATCGGTGATCGTCAAGGTGTCCACGTAGGGCAGTCCGGCCTTCCAGTAATTGGGGTTCTTGACGAACACGCTCTGCTGTCCGGGGGTAAAGCTCTGGTACTTGAATGGGCCCGTGCCGTTCGGCGGCTTGGCGGCGTCGAAGCCGACGGGCACGATGTACAGGTAGTACCAGTAGGACAGCTGGTCGATGAAGCTCCCGTAGGGGATGGTCATCGGGACCACGACCGTGAGCTTGTCCATCTTCCTCAGGTTTGGCAGGTCGACCGGGCCCAGGGGCGTGGCCCCGGTGAGTGGCGACTTCGGGTTCAGGATCCGCTGGAAGGTGAAGATGACGTCGTCGGCCGTCAGGTCCTTGCCGTCGTGGAAGGTCACCCCGGGTCGCAGCCGGATGATCCACTCGGAGGTCGAACCATGCGGGCTGATCTCCTGGGCGAGCACCATTTCCGTCTGGGCGGCCGCGTTCAACTGCAGCAGCGGCTGGTAGATCGAGTTGGCACGGGCGGTGTCCAGGTAGGTGAGGCCCTGGTGCGGGTCCAACGTGTCCGAGGATGAGCCCCCACTCAGCCCGACTCGAAGCGTGCCTCCCGCGCGAGGCTTGGCGGTCGGGGTGGGGCTGGCGCTGCCACCGGCTGCGCAGGCGGCCAGGACGGCCGCGATCGCGGACGTGGACAGGCCAAAGGCGGTGGCCCTAACCATCAACTCCCGGCGGGTCATTCGCCCGGCCAGCACCTCGTCGCGCAGGTGGGATGCCACGTCATCCATCATCCCGGCCCGTCCCTCCCTTGCCACCCCGTCCTAGCTTGGGCCCCATTATCCTCTTTGTTTCAGCCTAAGGTCGCCGCCCGCGGTCGCGGCCGCGCCTGGAGAAAGCTCCGGAGCTCCCTGGCGTCGGCCGGGTTGATCTGGTCCAGCGCAGGCACCCCGGCGGCCGCCAGCGCCTCCGTTAAACCTTCGCGCCGGCCGATCACGACGAGGTCGTAGCCGCGCCGGTGAAATTCCTCGGTTTGCTCGGCGACCTGTTCCAGCAGAGGAGCCGCAACCGCCGGCGGATAGGTGTCGGCGGGCAGCTGGATGGCGCCCCACTCGGCATCGAGCAGCACGGCGATGGCGTCCAGCCTCCCCGGGGCCGGGTTGACAAACGCGTCGGCCACCAGCGCCACCCGGAAGGAGCGCTGGTCGCGGTCCCTCAATGCTTCAGAAAGGCCTGCAGCCGGGTTCGCTCGCTGGCCTCGTCGTGGCCCGGCAGTTGATGCGTGATCCCGGTCACGCGCGGTTGCGGAATCCCCCGGGCCGCCAGCGCCGCCAGGAGCTCCTCCATGAAGATCCCCTGGCCCAGGGTGAGCTCGTCAGTGCCGTCCGGCCACTGGGGCCGGCCGCCCCGTTGCGGATCGGAGCTGGTGATGCACACGCCCATCGAGGGACTGCCCTCCAGCCCCACCAGGACCACCTCCTGTCCCGCTTTGTGGTGCAGTTCGATCGCCCCGGCCACGGCAGCCACCAGGCGCTGGCAATGCCGCCGATAGGCGGCGGTGTCGTACTGTTCGCGCACCGCCCAGAAACGGTTGAGCCCGCCGAAGGCCAGTTCCGGGCACGGCATCTGCTCGATCCGCCAGCCATCCGCGCGGAGCACATCGACCAGGGGCGAATAAATCCCCGGGCAGCGGGCGCCGCCGTACACCTTGGCGTTCTGATTCAACAAACAATGGGCGACGAATGCCACGCCGGCCATGGGCCCAGTGTATCCGCTCGTTTGCCATACTTTGGCCGAATGGCCCGCTGCGCGATTGTCACGGGATCGTCCTCCGGCATCGGGCGAGCCGTGG